>JAAETH010000162.1 GCA_024228575.1 Actinomycetes bacterium | reverse complement strand
GGTCACCACCGTCATCTTGTCTTCCCCTTTTGCCCTGCTGTTCGGTGTTGTTTCGCGTATGCGAAACCTTACTGAGGGGGTGGGACACTCACCGGAAAGCCGATTCGGCCATTGAGAGTGGCGGGAAAGACACATCGAGTGTGATCCGCACCACCGCGGTCACACCTGGCCTCGCAACGTTGCCCCAGGGTTCAACGACCACAGATCGACAACAAACAACCTGTATGCCTCCCGCGAGGGCACTATCTCGGCGGCGTGGTCGACGAGGCCGAACGCTATCTGAGAACATCGAACCCATGTCAACCCCACACGTCGTAGCGATCGACCTCGGCACCAGTGGACCAAAGGTCGCCGTCGTCGACCCCGACGGACACCCAGCGGGAACAGCAAGAGCACACGTCGACACACTCCACCTGCCCGGTGGTGGCGTCGAACAGGACCCCGAGCAGGTTTGGGGGGCGGTGGTCGAGGCGACTACCGCTGCGCTGGCAGCTTCGGGGGTGGCCCGAGACGACGTGGTGGCGGTCGTGTGCGCCAGCCAGTACTCGTCGATCGTGCCCGTCGATCGGGAGGGTCGCCCGACGGCGAACATGATCATCTGGCAGGACCACCGTGGAGCGTCGTCGAGCCTGAAACGTTTGCCAGGCACACCAAGGGTGATCGATTCGCCGGTGAACCTGGCCCGGTGGTTGCGCCTCCACGGTCTGCCACCGATTTCGGGTGGCATCTCCCTCACCCACATGCGCTACCTGAAGTACGGCCGTCCCGACGTGTACGACCGCACTGCGTACCTACTCGAACCGATGGACTTCCTGACCATGCGCCTGACCGGGCGGGCCACCGCCAACCAGGCGACGGCGTTCATGTCGCTGATGGTCGACAATCGCACGCTGAAGGCCGGCGACTACGCAGACGAGCTGGTCAAGATGTCGCTGATCGACCGCGACAAGCTCCCCGAGCTGGTGCCGATGAACGAGATCGTCGGCACCGTGCGCCCCGATGTTGCCAACGAGCTGGGCTTGTCACCCGACACGAAGGTCGTGACCGGCCTGAACGACACACAGGCCGGAGGTGTCGGATGCGGCGCATTCACCGGAAGCCACGCCGGTGTGTCGGTCGGGTCGACGTGTGTGATGATCACCCATGTCGACAACAAACACACCGATGTTCGGCACGCGATCTTGAGCATGCCGAGCCCGGTCCCCGACAGGTACTTCGTCATGGCCGAGAACGGCATGGCCGGGGCGGCGCTCGACCGGTTCCTGGCCAACGTCGTGTATCCCGACGACCCGTTCGTTGAGACCATCGCCGATGCACCCGACGACCGGTTCGACAGGCTCGAGCGCGCCGCAGCAACGGCACCTGCGGGAAGCCACAACCTCATGTTTCTGCCCTGGGTCGGAGGTTCGTTGGCGCCCGCGGCGAACGACTACGTCCGCGGTGGCTTCTTGAACATCACGCCAACCACAACCCGCAGCGACATGGCCCGCGCCGTGCTCGAGGGTGTAGCCCTCAACCTCCGCTGGCTGAGGGGTCCCGTCGAGAAGTTCGCCAAGCGCTCGTTCGACCACTTCACGTTCTATGGCGGCGCTGCACAGTCGGCGTTGTGGTGCCAGATCATGGCCGACGTCATGGGCACGCCGGTACACCAGCTCGAGCACGGCGACTACACCGTCAGCATCGGAGCCGGCCTGCTGGCGTTCGAGAGGCTGGGCATGATCGGCTTCGACGACATCACTTCGGCCGTGCGCAGCAGCCGGGTGTTCGACCCCGACCCCGCCCACATCGATACCTACGACCTGCTCGCCGACCAGCTCGTGAAGGCGTTCAACCGCACGAAGCCGGTGTTTCGAGCCCTCAATCGCGGCTGACCGGGCTGACCCGCACCACCCGACCCACCTACATGAACATGTTCGGCTTGAGCTGGATCGGGTCGTCTCGGTGGCATAACGCCAGCTGCCGTAGCGGGCACCGTTCTGCTTCGCAGTCGTACCGAAACCCCATCTTCGTTGTCTTCGGTCTCGAGACCTGTGAAGGGGGAAGTTGAAACGACCCTGTGGGGCATCGGAAGTGCTGTCGTGGCTGGTCAGACCGCATCTTGGTATTCGTTGATGAGACCGTCGCATCGCCTGTTTCGGAGCACGGTCATGGTCGCTGGCGGTGCCGAGGAGGCGGGGTCCAGTGCCGCGCGACGCGTCTTCGGTGCCAGCCGGCAGGCATCTATCCGCCGAGAAGATTCCAAACCAGGAGGACGATCAGCGCGATCGGGAGGATCGACACGAGCAAGGGCAGCACCAGCAACAGGCTCCGATCACCCTTGCGTACGGCGAGGAACAAGAAGATGGGGGCGCCGAACATCGTCCCGGTGGTGAACGGGAAGAATGTCAGCACAGCACAGAACACTGCGACGCGTCCTTCAACAGTGGTCGGCAGAACCGAGTGACTCCACAACGTCCAGCGGGGGGTCTCATCGGGCCGAGACGGCAAGGACAAGAGCATCCGGCCGCCAGCGATCAGCGCCACGAGCCCAACAACCAACGAGGCCAAGCCGATGGGGAAGAGGACGGAGGGTGTCGCAACCCCGAACCGGACATCGACCGAAACCCCGAGCGAGCCGTCTGCGTTCATGATCACCAGAGCCCACTCCCCGCTCTCGATCGTCCAGTCGAGGGCCTGCTCTCCGCTGCCGCTCACCGCCGCCCCAGAAACCCTCGGTCCCCGGGGCGGCGGGATCGGTGGTGCCCTCGTTCCTGGTGTACACCACATCGGCGATGTCGTCCTGGAAGGAGTCCCAGGCGGTGATCTCATCGTGGGCAACGCTGTCGAGGTACCCGGCAACCGCATCGACGGGAGCGATACCCATGAAGAGCGTCTCGGGCCCGGTTGCAGCACCCTGCACCCGGATGTCATCGGGCGGCGAGACGAACTCGGGCATGGTGTTCCAACGCAGCAGCTCGACGTCGTCGGTGACCACTGCACGGGACGACACCTCGATCGTCAACGGATCGCTCAAGTTGTACTCGCGAAAGACGGGAGAGTGGCCAACGATGCGAGACCGAAGTTGTAGATGAGGATCAGCCCTACCAACACCAGCCCGATTCCAAAGCCGATTGCCGTGGTCCTTCGTGTCACCGGAACCACCCCTTTGACCAAGCGCCACCCGGGAAATCGGATGTCCCTACGTCCTTCATGCCACATCTGCGTCTCCGCGACCAGGGTCGAAGGCCAGATGATCTTCGAAGGTCCGTGCTTGGGCCACCGGCCCGCTCCGCTCCTGGTCTGGACCACGGTCGGGACGCAGGGGATTGGTGGCGCCGTTGTCGGCGATCGTGGCCACGAGCCCCCGCCCACATCGATACCTACGACCTGCTAGCCGACCAGCTCATGAAGGCGTTCAACCGCATGAAACCGGTCTTTCGAGCCCTCAACCGCGGCTGACCACCCGAGGTGGCGAACGCGTTCCTCCGGAGCGAGTGAGGATACGAGTCCCGATCGCTGTCCGGCCCCGGCAAGACGGGGCGCACAATCAATCGGCGTCATGGCCGCGGTCGACCGTGATCGGCACCTACTCGGTTGGGTACGCGGTGCCCTCGTCCTGGCTTGAAGCGGCCGAGGATGCATGTCGGTGGAGCCACCGCCCGGTGCCATCATGACGGACCGCGCCAACAATCCAACGCAAGGGCACTTCGACGGGTCGGCCGTCTGTCTGGAGATGGATTGTCAGAGCTATCGCGATCACTCCTGTGTCGCCACGAACCGTGGCCTGTGTCCAGTGCCAGTCGAATCGTTCTGCTGTTGCCTCGTCGAAGTTGCGTCTGGCCGACGCACAACTCGTCATCCCGTGTCCCGATCACCGAAACGTCGTCGCCGTCATCGAACAACGACATCGAGGCATCGACACCCTGAGCTGCCGCCAAACCTTCGACCCGCCCGACTACTGGCGACTGCGGCGCCACTGGCGTAGAGCGAGTTCGCTGACGGATCACTTCGGGATCAACAGGCAGGCCATCGAGCGTGGCCTGTCGTCTCTTCGGCATCCTGGTGTTCCGATCTACGCGACCCCTGGTCGGAGAGGTGGAGACGCGCCCGCCCTCCAACACACACTTCCTCCTCCGAATCTGGCCGTGTTTTGTGAAGTGGATGCCGAAAGCAATCGTGAGCTCGGTACTCGCGTGCGTGTTCTTGACAGCGGTCTGCAACCCGTCGCTGCGTTGGGCATGCAGCCTCACTGGTATCTGTGGGCGTCTTGTCAGCTGCGCCAGGCCCCTCGTGTGTTCAGGCTCGACCGGATCCGTTCGGCCACCGCCCATGAAGAGACTGTTCGCGATCGAGGTCTCTATCCAGCCGACGTCGAGATGGACGAACTCATCAACCGAGGAATTCTCGGGGACCTGAACAGACAAGCGACCGGCAGATAGTTCTGAATCACCGACATGACAGTGTCGCCGAGCATCACCAAGATGCCCGTCATGAAGAAGTTCGTCCCCACCTACCACGGCCAGGAGAGCTCGACGTTGTGGCGGCTTGGAACGTCTGGGTTCGACGACGCACGGCTAGCTTCACTGACATCGGCAACACGTTCGGTCCGGGACGCCAGATCACCAAGGAGGGGACCATCGAGCTGTCGCTGTCCTCAAACCGGGCGAGCGGATACTCGATCGTCAACACCGAACACATCGACGCCGCCGAGCAACTCCTCGAAGGTTGTCCCATCGTCGACAGCGTCACCCTCTACGAGGCTCTCGCGATAGAAGACCCTGCGCGAGAAACGACCGACGCGCACATATCCTCCGCAGCAGGAGCGATACGTGAAGAAGTTCGCCAACGGGTCGGGGCTCAAGCCTGTGGTCCAAAACAACAAGAAGGAAGTCCGATGAGGAGTATCAATGCAGAGCGGACATTGGCTGCACAACGGTCGAGCGTTTGGGCGGTGTTGGCCGACTACCCCAACATCGGCGACTGGAACGAGGGGATCAAGAGCAGTTACGCCATCGGCGATGCAACCGAGGGCGTCGGAGCCCAGCGTCAATGCGAGATTGTCCCCAACGGAAAGATGAGGATGAGAGAGACCGTGTCGGAGTGGGTGCCGGAGGAGAAAATGGTCCTCGTCGTCGACAACATCGAGAAGCAACCCATCAAGGCGGCGACGATGACGTTGGCTCTGTCCGGTGGCGGTGACACCACGCCGTGCACGATGACCTACGACTATGAACCCAAGGGTGGGGCGTTGGCGTTCGTTTTCGGGCCAATGCTCGACCGGCAGATGAAGAAGGCCTTCCAAGGGTTCATGGAAAACCTGGAAACGGCGGCACAGGCCGCCAACTGACCAGGCAAGCCCTCTACGCTCACCGGCCACCGGCTCGGCTGGCCGAGCCCAGAATGCCTACACGGTTTGACTGCCGCAGGTTTGCACTGCCGGTCAGACCGAGAGGTCTGGCTATCATCGACGACCTATGCGAAACGTACCGATACCGACTCGCGAGGAAGATTTCACCGCCGACCCGGCTGAGCTCTTTTTCGATCTGAGCTTCGTCTTCGCCTTCTCCCGCTTGGTCTTCCACCTCGTTCACGACCCAACCTTCGAAGGATTCGGCGAGTTCGTCCTCCTCTTTACACTGATCTGGATCGCCTGGTCCAACTTCACCTGGAGCGCCAACGCGGTGGCTGGCAACAGCCGTTTCGTGCGGGCTGTATTCATGTTGGCGACCGCCATCAGCCTGCCGATGGCAGCCTCGCTGGCGGCCCCCTTCGGCGATGCGTCGATCGTCTTCGCAGGAACCGTGTCAGCCATCTTGACCATGCCCATGTTGACCAGCGGCGCCCTCCTCACCGACGAGCGGTCAGTGCGATCGTCGAACCATCGCTATCTCCTCTTCACCCTGGCTGCGATCGTGCTGCTTCTCGTCGGCGGGTTGAGCAGCGGAGCTTGGCAAATCGGTCTATGGATCTGCTCCGTCGCTGTGCTCGTCTTCAACACCGTCGATGCGGGCAGCAACGATTGGTTAGTACGTCCAGGGCACTTTGCCGAACGCCACGGCCTGATTGTCATCATCGCTTTGGGCGAGGTGCTGGTCGCCATCGGAGCCCCGGTGGTGGAGGCGCTGTCCGATGGCAATCAGCTTGACGGCAGTCTGGTACTGGCCCTGACCGCATCGGGTCTCCTTGCGGGACTCCTGTGGTGGTCGTATTTCGACCGTCCTTTGCCCGCCCTCGAACGCCGCCACGCCGAGCTGTCCGATCCCAACGACAGCGCTCGTTTCGCCCGAGATGTCTACACCTACAACCACTACTTCATCGTTGGAGCCATCCTCGTGGCCGCTGCCGCCTTGGAGGAGATCATGCTTCATCCCACCGACCCCCTGCCGAACGCTTTTCGCTGGATGCTCTTCACCGGTATCTCGATGTATTTGCTCGGCGTGGCCCTGTCGGTATTCCGGGCCTTCTCGGCCTTGGCCGTGGAACGCCTAGCGGCCGTGGCTGCCCTGGCTGTGTTGATCGCTCTCGCGGTATCGCTGGATGGAGTGTGGCTGCTGATATTGGTCGACGTTCTTCTGTTGGTGGTCCTTGCTGTCGAGCACTATCGAGTCGAAGTCGTACGCCGGGTGCCTGCCGTGTCACCCAAACCCTCAACTCCTCAATAGGGAGCCACTCACACACTCCGTCATCTTGGCGGGTGGGCGAGCGGACGTCGCCCGAACACACCGGCACTTCCGATCGGGCAAGCCGGCGGCGAAGGGGCCGGTCATGGTCAGCAAGCACATGCCGGGCCGTCTGCAACCCCGCGCTGAGCTGCTTTTTATGTGCTTCGGGGTGCTTGCGTTGTTCGAGCGTCCGGTCGTGGTCGGCCGTTCCAAGGTGGTCGGACCTGGTCGACGGCCGTGATTCTGCGTGCCGATATCTCGCGGTTCGGTTTGGGTGCAGAGTTCGGGGCCAACCATTGGCACGGGCATTTCAGTGGTGTCGATCGGTGCTGGCGGCGTGTGGGAGGGTGAGGGTGAATCGGGCGCCGCCGAGTGGGCTGGTGGTGCAGATCAGGTCGCCGTGGTGGGCTCGGGCGACATCACGGGCGATGGCGAGTCCGAGGCCGGTGCCGCCGCTGTGGCGGTCGCGTGCCTCGTCGAGTCGGGTGAAACGTTCGAAGATCTCGTCGCGTTGACTGGCGGGGATCCCTGGACCGTCATCATCGATGTGGACGATGGCGTAGCGGTGGTCGGTTTCGAGGCGACCGGTGATGCGGGCTTCGGCGTGGGCCACGGCGTTGTCGAGCAGGTTGCGGATTGCTCTGGTGATGAGGGCGGCGTTGCCCGTGATGCGTACGGGCTCGGCGATGATGGTCTCTATGACGACGCGATATCGGTGTGCTTCGGTGGCGAGGAGGTCATCGAGGTCAACGTCACCGGTGGAGCCGAGGGTGGCTTCGTCGAGTCGTGAAAGAGCGAGTAGGTCGTCGATCAGGTTGGTGAGGTGTAGTTGCTCAGCCAACACGGCATTGGCCGTGGCGGGCCAGTCGGTCTGGTCGGGGTTTGCGATGGCGACGTCGAGCTGGGCTCGGCTGGCCGCGACGGGGCTGCGGAGTTCGTGGGAGGCGTCGGCCACGAGTTGACGTTGGCGGCCCTGGGCGTGCTGGAGCCGGTCCAGCATGTTGTTGACGGTGATGCCGAGCTGGCGGATCTCGTCGTTGGCGTCGTGGAGGGGAACACGCTGATCGATGCTGGTCGCGCTGATGGTGTCTGCCTGGTTGGCGATGGCGTCCACAGGGCGCAGGGCCCGGCTGGCTGCCTGCCACGTGATCAACGCCGTCACTGCGACCAACGCCGGCACTGCAAACCACAACAACTCGACGATGGTGTCAAGACTGTCGGTGACAGGCTGGAGCGGATTGGAAACCCCGACCTCGATGGTGGTGTCGTCCGCGAAGGTCAGTGTCTGGGCGACAGCCACCGTGTCGTCGCCCAGATCGATCCGGTACGGCTCGCCGGTGGGAACGGGACCGGCCACAAGAGTGATCGATGCGCCGTCGGGTCCGAACAAGGCGCCACTGTCGGCATCGATAGCGAAACCTGCAACAGTGCCGAACGCGGAGATGACGCCACTGCCGCCAATCACACTCTCGCCGACCGGTTGAGCAACGGTGCCGGGGTCGATGCGGTCGGCGAGCTGCTCGTCGAAACTGGTCGCGATGGTCTCGAAGTACTCCTGTTCGCTGATCTCGCGGCTGTCGGTGTCTAGATAGAAGAAGCGTGTGGTCGAGTCGGGGTCCACGACGCCGACGGTGGCGACCCCGCCGTAGATCGACTCGAGATAGTCGCCAAGCACCGCCTCGGCTGATGCGCGGGTGTCAGCAACGAGCCGGTCCTCCACCGCAGCGACGACAACGACCGAGGTGATCGTCAGGGCGGCCGCGAATACGACGGTGACGAAGATGGTGAGCCGAGCGCGTAGCCCGAGACGGCGGGTCATGGGGTGACCAGCCGATAGCCGACACCGCGCACGGTCTCGATCAGGCGGTCGTGACCGTCGAGCTTCTTGCGCAGGTACCCGACGTAGACGTCGACCACGTTCGACGCGGTCTCGTAGTCGCCACCCCAGACCTGGTCTCGCAGCTCGGTCCGAGTCAACGGCACACCGGCGTGCTTGGTGAGGGTCTCGAGCAGCGAGTACTCCCTGGGTGTCAACTCCAAGGCCCGGTCGGCGATCCAGCAACGCCGGGTGACGGTATCGATCGCCAACTCGCCGGCACACAACGTGCCATCGGTCGACGCGGTGGTGCGGCGAATGATGGCCCGCAACCGGGCCACCAGTACCACGAAGCTGAACGGCTTGGTCAAGTAGTCATCGGCGCCGAGGTCGAGGCCCTCCGCGATGTCGTACTCGCCGTCCTTGGCGGTCAACATCAAGATAGGGGTCGCGACGCCCTCACTACGCAAGGTGCTGCACACCTCGTAGCCGTTCATGGCGGGCAACATGATGTCCAACACGATCGCGTCGTACGTGAACTCTCGGGCCCGCCACAGCCCATCGGCGCCGTCGCGGCTGACATCGACGTCGAAGCCCTCAGCGACCAGGCCCCGGTTCAGGGCTCCGGCCATGGCTTCGCTGTCTTCGACGATCAAGATCCTCATCAACAGGAGTATCGCTGACCGTCGATGAGAGAACGATGAGAGATCGTCTCGATTCGTGAGCGGCTTCTCATGAGGACGGACTCATGAGCTTCTTCTCATCGGTTCTCATCGTTGTCTCACGGTCGCCTCGTCATCATCGCTTCGGTACCAACACTTGGACTGGAGACCTCGATGAGCCACACGCCCCCAACCCCACGAGCCTTTCGACGTGCCGTGTTCGTAGTGCTCACATCCGCGGTTCTGCTCGCTGCCTGCGGGGGAAGCGACACCGTGGCTGAGGATGCCGTGGCCTCGATCGGCGATGTCACCCCGGCCTCCGAAGAGAGCACCAACGACCGAGACGAGAGCACAGTCGATGAGCTCGAGGCACCCGAGAACCCCGAGGACGCGTTCGAACTGTTCAACCAGTGCATGGCTGACGCCGGCGTCGATGGACTAGCCATCACGGTCAGTGAAGCCAGTGGCGGAGCGATCGAAATTCCAGCGGACGACGGTGGTGCGACCGGTGAGGTCGACCCCCAGCAGAGCCAGGGCTCGCTCGAGGACTTCGATATCGAGGAGTTCGAGGCGGCCAACGAGGCCTGTGAGGGCCATCTAGCCAACATCGACCAAGGCTTCGACGTCAGCCCCGAAGAACAAGCGAGGCTCGAAGACACCCAACTCGAATGGGCCAGCTGCATGCAAGAACAAGGCGTCGACGTTCCAGATTTCGACGTCACCGGCAGCAGCGTTGGGATCACGATCCATGGCGACGCAATCGAATCCGATCCCCAGACCGGTCAGGCCTCCCTCGATGACCTCGACTTCGAAGCCTTCAGGGAAGCCGCAAAAGCCTGTTCCCACATCTTCGAAGACCTCAACGGCAGCTGACCCAGCACGGTTCGACGGACCGTCTCGCGCCTCGGGGCTGATCAGGAAGACCCCGCCACGCCTGGTCGGCCACCGACCCCCGTCGAATCCTCAAGCCGCTCTGCCCCACGCCAAGGAGCCCTCTGATGACCACCCATCCCC
>JAAETH010000161.1 GCA_024228575.1 Actinomycetes bacterium | reverse complement strand
TGGTCTCGAGGCACCCGAGCACTACTTCCGCGATGCCTACGCTCTGACGCGTGCCGCCGGAGGGTTGTGCATCGCCGACGAGGTGCAACCGGGCTTCGCTCGGACGGGGCCGATGTGGGGCTTCCTACACGACGACGTCGTCCCGGACATCGTCACGTTCGGCAAGCCGGCGGGCAACGGGTTCCCGCTGGCGGGCATCATCACAAGCCGCGAGATCATGACCGAGTTCGAACGCCGCAACGCCTACTTCAACACGTTCGGCGGCAGCCCGGTCGCAGCCGCAGTCGGCGGCGCTGTACTCGACGAGATCGAGAACCGCGACCTCTGCAATCGGGTTGTGAGCGTCGGCAATCACCTTCAAGCCGTACTCGAGCAGCTGATGGACAAACACAAGAGCATCGGCAGTGTTCGCGGGCGTGGCCTCTACCGGGGGGTCGAGCTCGTCACCGATCGCGACACGAAGGAACCGGCCACCGATCTCGCTTGCCAGATTCCCGACGCCATGAAAGAGGCCGGTGTTCTCATGGGCATTACGGGTTCACGCGGCAATGTCTTGAAGATCCGGCCGCCGCTCGTGTTCGACGAGGCAAACGCCGATCAGCTCGCAGAGACGCTTGACAGCGTGCTGGTCAAACTGGAGCCGAGTAGTTGAGGGTGCCACCCAGGGCCACAACCCCATCGACACTCGCTTCACAGCGGGTACTGGCACCATCTGGCTCGACGGCCACATCCAGCTCACAACCGGGGTAGACAGGATTCGCCAAACGGATGTCTGCCGACGCCAGATCGCAGGGATGTGCAGCGACGGCTCCCGCAGCGCAGCGGGCGGCCATCCCCATCGTAGCCAGCCCGTGCAATATCACCCCGTCGAGCCCCATCGACCGAGCCACGGCATCCTCTATGTGTACGGGGTGTTTGTCGCCGGTGAGACGATAGAGCGCCGCAGCGGTGGCACCCACCGGAACCGATGTGGTCCACGTGGGTTCGAGGGGAGCAGCTCGTTCGGAGGGAGCCGGCGGTTCACCGCCCCATCCACCGACACCGGGAAGCAAGATCGTGTATCCGGCATCGAAACACTCCGACGAAACCAAGATCTCGACGATGGTCAGGCGTTCCTTGTCGAAGACCTGCCCAACCCTTCCATTCATGGTGACTCGGCCTGGGCTGAGCGCCTTGTTGACCCTCAGCGTCTGACCCACGTGGAGTGATCTGGTCCGGTCATAGGCACCCAATTCGCCGGCGGCCTCGACCGCCCAGAGACCGAGTGCACAGCCATAGGTGGGAAGGACACGAAGCTCTTGTTCGTGGATGAGATCCAGGTCGGCGGAACCAGCCCCAACAGCGAGTGCGTAGAGGATTGCGTCGTCGGCGGTGAACATCACCTCATGGGTTCCGAGATCGTGGTCGGCCAGATCGGCGAGTTGCATTGTCGACTCCGGGTCGGGGAAGGTCTGTTTCAGGCTTGATTCTTGCCGAGCGATTCGCGACTCGACTTCAACGCAACCGAGCGCTCTTCGGCGGCCAACAGTTCGTGCCTGGTCGGCTGCCAATCCGTTGGATCGAAGTCTTCCGCGTCGAGGGTTGCGAGCAGCGCCTTTGTCGCAGCGACTGCGTTCGGGACTCCCGAGGCTCGAGAGAGAAGATCCAGCGCCACCTCCCTGGCCGCTCCGGGTTCGACTACCCGTGCCGCACCCGCCGAGCCGACCGCCGCGCCGTCGAGCTCCTCTCCCACAACGGTGAGGCGCCGCAGGATGACAGAACCGAGCCGGGCATGAAGCCTGCCCATCGAAACCGGGTTGTACAAGATGCCGAGTCGGGTGGCTGGAAGGCCGAGCCGTGCCGTGCGCGAAACAACGACCAGGTCGCAAGCCCAGGCGAGATCGATGGCCGCACCGAAACACGCCCCCTCGACCGCCGCCACCACAGGAACAGAAAGTCTGGCGATGCGCCCTGTCAGTGCCTCGAGGTCGTCGTCGAATCCCACATCGTCGACGGTTCCCGACAGCTCGTCCACATCTGCACCGGCGCTGAACCGTGGCCCCTGGCCGGTGATCATCACCCCACGAACGGATTCACGACTGTCGAGATCTTCCTCGATCCGTGCCAGTGTCTCGTCGAACTCTGCGATCGTCGCTCGTCGCAGAGCGTTGGCTCGTTCGGGTCTGGCCAGGGCCAGCACCGCTACCCCATCGATCACCTCGAAGTGGACGTCGGTCACAGAACGCTCACCGACCCTCGAGCACGTCGATCAGGTTCAGGTCGAGTGCCGATTCGAGCTGCGCTGCCAGTAGCAACATCGTGGTTTCATCGCCTCTGCGGCCGACCAGCTGCAGGGCGACCGGCAAACCATCGGACAACCCGACTGGCAGCACAACGCCCGGATGGCCCGAGACATTAAACGCGGCCGTGAAGGGGAACGCACCCCACAGACGCGACACCCGACGAGCGTCGATCGTGGCCGGCCTCTGGCCCAGTTCGAAAGCGGTCGTTGCCGTCGCCGGCAGCGCCAGCACGTCGTGGTGCTCGAACAGGGCGTCGATTCGATGCCGATAGGCCTCGTGCCCCAAACGTGCCTCGATCACCGACGACCGGTCCAATTCGCGTGCAGCCTCGAGGGTCCTGCGCTGATAGTCGGTCAGGCCGTGCGGTCCGTCGAGGAGATGGCCTCTTCGCCGGCCTTCCTCTTCGAGCAGGAGCGGGCCGAAGACCTGCTCCCAGCCGGACAGATCGAGGTCGACCTCGATCGTCGAATGGCCAAGGGCTGCGATCCGGTCGACGGCTTCTCGCAACACCTGGGCCACGCCGCGATCGACCGGGTGGTTCCCAGGGGCCGGACTCCAGCCGACACGCAGGCTTTCATTCGGGACCGGATCTGCACCCTTGACACCACGCAGGACATCGAGGACCGTGGCCGCGTCCTGAACGGAACGAGCGAGGGGTCCGGCGCAGATGAACGGGCTGTAGCCCTTGAAACCTCCCTCGTCCTGAACAGAGCCGTAGGTGGGCTTCACCCCGACCACCCCGCAGAACGCCGCTGGGATTCGGATGGACCCACCACCGTCGGACCCGAGGGCCGCTGTGCAGGTAGCTGCCATGACCGAGGCGGCGGCCCCACCGCTGGACCCACCCGAGGTTCGAGCCGGGTCCCACGGGTTTGTGGTGTCGGGTCCGAGAAGATTGTCGGTTGTGGCCGATTGGCAGAACTCGGGGGTGTTGGTCTTGCCGACAAACACCGCACCCGCCTCCCGAAGCCGGCGAACGGCGCCCGAGTCCGCACGGGCGACATCGCCGACATGGGCGAGTGACCCCACGGTGGTGACGATCCCTTCGATGTGGAACGCGTCCTTGATCGACATGGGAACCCCTGCAAGAGGGCCCGCCGTGCCACCGCGATACACCTCCTCGGCGGAACGTGCCTGCTCCAGCGCAAGTTCGGGAGTGCACAAGAGGTAGGCGTGCAGCTGTGCGTCGACCTCCTCGATGCGATCAGCCGCGAGTTCGGCCACCTCGACGGGCGACAGGTCGCGCCGCCGGTAGGCGTCCACCAGCTTGGCTATCGACCAACACAGAGGCGAGTCAGCCACGTGCCGAGACTCCGCCAGACACCGTGAAGACCTCTCCCGTGATATATCCGGCCCGATCCGACGCGAGGAACGAGACCATGTCGGATATGTCGCCGGGTTGGCCGATACGACCGAGGAACGCCTTGGTGTCGATGTAGTCGTCGAAGAATTCCTCTGGGTAGATCTTGCGGAGGAAGTTGTTGTAGATGAGGCCAGGGGCCACAGCGTTGACCCTGACCCCGTGAGGGCCATTCTCGGCGGCGGCAACCCTGGTGAGGGCGAGAACCCCTGCCTTGGCTGCGGAATATGCGGCACCGTGTTCGGTCGACATCTCCCAGGCAGCGATCGACGAGATGTTCACGATCGAGCCGCCGCCATCAGCGATCATCAGCGGGAGTACGTGGCGCATACACACAAACGTTCCCGTGAGATCGACGTCGAGGCAACGCTGCCATGTCTCGATGGACATCTCGGCAACCGGCTCGATCTTCGACCATCCGGCGTTGTTGACCAACACGTCGACCCCGCCCTTGGAGCGGGCGACAGCACCTACCACCGCCTCGACCTGGTCGTGATCGGTGACGTCGAGCGCGTGAGAGTCGAAAGGCCGACCGAACTCCTCACCGAGGGCGGCCGCGAACTCGCCACAACGCCGCTCATGTGCGTCTGTCACGACCACATCGAGCCCGTCGGCGGCTAGCTGTCGAGCGACCGAGGCGCCGATGCCGGCCCCTGCCGCGGCGGTCACCAGTGCAACGGGCCGTTCCCTGCTCACCGGTTTCCTCCAGGTGCCTCGACTGCGGGAATGACGACCCCGGCCAGGTGCTCGAGTCTCTGTTCGCGCCCACCCGACAACAGGGCAAAGGTGATGCGATCGATATCGAGCGTCCACAGCTCGCGCAGGCGATTCACACATGTCTCGACATCGCCCACCAGCGCCACCGACCTGACGAATTCGTCGGAGATCAGGTCCTTGTGACCAGCCTGCAGCGAGAGGTGATCGACGAGATGATATGCGTCGGCGGCACGGGCGAACTCGGGTCGGTACTTCTCCCAGGCTTCTGGCATACGTTTCCAGGGGTGGAACGTTGCCGCCTGGCTGGTGGCCCACGCCCGAACGTCCGAGAGTGCCTTCGCCTCGTCCTCATCAACCGACATGGTGACCATGAGGTCGATGGTGAGGTCTTCGCGGCGCCGTCCCGCTTTCGCCAGCCCCTCGTGGATGAACTCGAGCTGCCAACTACAGAACTCGGGGTCGGCGGCTCCCATCAGGATGGCACCGTCACAGACCTCACCGGCCATGCGGAGCATTCCTGGCTGGGAAACCGCCGTGTAGATCGGGATCTGGCGCGTCGCAGCCGCCAGCTGGATCTCTGTCCCATACAGCTCGACGGCCTCACCGCTGAAGAGCATCCTGAACTCCTCGATCCCGGTCCTCAGCTCCGACAGCTTGGAG
>JAAETH010000160.1 GCA_024228575.1 Actinomycetes bacterium | reverse complement strand
GCACAAGGGGGCGACGCCGAGCGAATGCCTCGGCGAGGGACGGCTTCCCGATGCCGCGGCGTCCATTGCTGTGGATGAGCCGAGCGATACCCCATCATGCCCCACCGAGGCTTGACACCCCGCTCCGACACCCGGCCCGGCCTGTTCCCATCTAGCCCGGCATCCGCTCCACGACCACCCTGGACACGGACAGCAATCCGGAATGAACCACACCTGAAGGATCGGGTGGTTGATGTCGCGGGCTTCCTCGCAACGGTCCGGCGGATCGCCGGTGGCGGGAGCGCGGTCGACAGCGAGGTTGTCGGCCAGATCCTGCAGCGATCGCAGAAGCGAAGCGAGCTCGACCGGCTCAGCCCCCGGGAACGCGAGGTTCTGGCCGCGCTGGCTGAGGGCCTCTCGAACAGGGGAATCGACGACAAGCTCGTGATCAGCCAGGGGGCGGTCGAGAAACACATCTCGAACGTGTTCACCAAGTTCGACTTTGAGCCGGAGGACCATGCCCATCGCCGTGTGCTGGCCGTTCTGAGGTATCTCGGTACTGTCTGACAGCTTGGGCCAGCTCGGGTGGTGGGGATAACCCCCACTCAAGACACCGGGGGGCTTCAATGACCGGCCTGGCTGACGGGCGGACACTGAGTACATGGCACTAGCAAACGTCTTCCATCAACCCGAGCAGCCTCTCGATGTTCCGAACCCGTACCCGGACACGATTCCGCCTCCTGGCCCCTCCAGTGGGCCGGCGGCGATCGAGTTCCACGAGGTCAGCCGGGTCTACGGCAAACAATCCACCGGTGTTGCCGCTCTGGACAACGTGACCGTGGGCCTGGCCGCTGGATCGTTCACTGCGGTCATGGGTCCATCCGGCTCGGGAAAGTCGACCTTCCTCCACTGTGCCGGAGGCCTCGAACAACCGACCAGCGGGCGGGTCATTGTCGCCGGCAACGACATCACCGAGGCTTCGGAGGCTGCGCTGACCAGACTCCGGCGGGCCGATGTCGGATTTGTGTTCCAGAACTTCAACCTCATCGCCTCCCTCAGCGCCGAGCGCAACGTCGCCATGCCGCTCCAGATGGCCGGCCGCAAGCCCTCACGTCGAGAGGTCAGGGAGGTACTCACCCAGGTCGGACTCGGTGACCGCATGCGCCACCGCCCGCGGGAACTGTCCGGTGGCCAGCAGCAGCGTGTCGCCATCGCCAGAGCCATGGTGACAAAACCGACCGTGCTGCTGGCCGACGAACCGACCGGAGCGCTTGACTCAAAGGCGGCCCGAATCGTCCTCGACATGTTGCGGTCGATGGTCGAGCAACGAGGACAGACGATCGTGATGGTCACCCATGATCCGACCGCCGCCGCCAGGGCCGACCAGGTTCTGTTCCTCTCCGACGGTCGCATCGTCGACCGCATCGACGATCCGTCGGCCCGGGTTGTGGCCGACCGTCTCGCCAGGCTGGAGGAGTAACCGATGTTCGCCCTATCGCTCACCACCCTTCGTGATCGCTGGACCCTCTTTGTCGGCGCCATCGTCACCGTCACCATCGGCGTGGCCCTGGTCCAGGCATCACTGCTCACCCTGATCGCCGCCGCCACCGCAGACATCGCGGCCGGCCTGCCGCCGACCGAAGATCTGCTAGTCCGCAACGGCTACGAGAGCGCCATCTCGATGATGGGCATGATTCTCTTCATCTCCGGCTTTGTCGCGATGTTCATTGTCGGATCCACCTTCGCCTTCACCGTCGCCCAGCGGCGCCGCGACCTCGCACTGTTGCGGCTTGTCGGAGCCAGTCGGCGACAAGTCCAGCGACTGCTGGTCGGTGAAGCCGTCCTCCTTGGGGCCGTCGGCACCGGTTTCGGTGTTGCCCTCGGTTTCTGGGTTGCCGGTCTTGAGGCCGACCTGCTCATCGACTTCGGCTTCGTTCCCGCCGGGTTCACCGTGGCCTGGCGGTCTTGGATACTTGCGGTGTCGGCCGGCGTCGGTATCGGCATCGCGGTCGCAGGCTCGTTGGGTGCCGCCCGCCGCGCCGGCCAGGTACGGCCACTTGCCGCGCTGCGAGCGACGGCGAAAGCGGAGAGGGTCATGACCTTCTGGCGTTGGATCATCGGCATCATCGCAACCGCAGGGGCCATTGCCATGATGATCATCTCGTCTGCGGTCGGCAACGAAGGGGCGCTCGCGCTCTCAACCTCGGTGTGCCTGGTGTGGATCGTCGCCCTCGCCGCCCTTTCCCCGGTCATCGTGCCGGTGGTCGGCGGGCTTGTCGGGCTGGTCTCAAGGCTGATCCTCCCTTACAGCCGCCTCGGCGAGCTCATTCATGCCAACCTCCGCGACGGTGTGCGCCGCAGCTCGTCAACTGCAACCCCGGTCATGCTCCTGATCGGACTACTGGTCGGTCTCAGCGGCGCCATGGACGTCATGGCTGCAGGATCGGCAACCGAGATGGAACTGACGCTCGACGGAGACCTGATGGTGACCGCGACCGGGGACCTCGGCGACGAGTTGGCTGCCATTCCCGGCGTCAAAACGGTCTCCGAGGAGGCCTCCGTCATCGTCGGGGTCGACGAGGAGCGCGGCGAATCGCAAACCAACGTCGCCGTGCTCGGCGTCGCCATCGATCCGCTGACCTATCCACAGACTCACCGCATCACCGAGGTCGAAGGCGACATCGCCAGGCTCGACGATGGCGCCGTGGTGCTCTCCCGCGGGCTGGCGTCGACCCTGGGGTCCGATGTCGACGAGATGGTGACGCTACAGATGCAAGGCGTCGACCAGAACCTCCTGCTGGTTGCAACCCTGCGAGACACCCTGGCCGGGCCCGAGGTGCTTCTGCCCCTGAGCGACGCCGCTCCCGGTGAACCGCATCGGTACATCGTCCAAACCGCTTCTCCGGCTGCCGCCGGAGCGGTGGCGGCCGAGATCGCTGCGATGTCACCTGCCGACCCCGACTTCGACGTGGTGACCATGGACGAGTGGATCGACGCCGCCGGCGACGCCGAGGAGCGCACCAGTCGCAACATCATCATCGCCATCGTCGGGTTGGCCGCGCTGTACTCGGCCATCGCAGTGGTCAACGCGGTTGTCATCGCCGCCGCTGGCCGGCGCGAGGAGTTCGCCATCGCTCGTCTCAGCGGCCTCAGCCGGGCCCAGGTCGTCCGGGCTGCACTGTGGGAATCGTTGACGGTGACCACCGCCGGAGTGCTGCTGGGCGGAGCGGTGGCAGCGGGGACCGTGCTCGGCGCCACGGCGGCGGTTTCCGAGATCGTCGGGAGACCGGTGGAGGCCACGCCGTGGTCGCTGTTTGCTCTGGTCACCGCGACCGCAACCGTGCTGGTCATTGCGACCAGCTTGGCCACCACGTTGGCCGCAACCCGCATGCCGCCAGTGGCGGTGGCCGGTGCCCGCCAGTGATGGTGCTGCTCGACGCCGACGCAAACGCCGGTCGTTCCATCGCTTCCGGCCGAGAACGATCGTAGGTTTGTCGTATGTTTCGCTCCGCGGGTCGAGTGGGTACCACGCTCATTCACGTCTGCCTCGACCCCTGGATCGGACTGGCCGGGCTCGTCCTCTTGATGGCCGGGTTGGTCCTCTCGGTCGGCTTCGCCATCACCGCGGTTGGCGTCGCCTTCGCTCAACCGAAGCGACGCGTGATGGTGGTCACCGGCGACGGCAGCAGTTGATGGCGTATGGCGCCCTGGCCACGATCTCTGTTGCCAAGCCGACCAATCTCGACATTTTCGTGCTCGACAATGAGCGATACGGCGAGACCGGCATGCAGACAAGCCACACAGGTCCAGGAATTGATCTCGCATCAGTCGCTCATGCTTCCGGATTCGTGGACACCGCGGTGCTGCGTCGTCAGAGCGAGATTGCGGCGCTGACAAGCGGGCAGACTGGAGCACCGCGAGAGGTCCGCGGCTCTACGTGCTCAAGATCAGCCCGGAGACTCAGCCTCGGTCTCTTCCATCACGCGATGCTGTGCTAATCAAGAACCGCTTTCGTGCTCATCTCGGGCTCGCGCCAAACTGACGCCTTCTCATTCCCATCTTTCGAGGTACAAGAATGAAATCATCTGGGATGAGAGCACATGTTGTTCTCGCACATCCGGAGTCACAGTCGTTCAATGGCCACTTAGCCGAAACGACGCGGTCAGAGCTTACGGGGGCGGGCTGGGAGGTCACGTTCTCCGACTTGTACGGCCTCGACTTCGATCCGTGTGAAGCCCCACGGCACTACAGCAAGCGAGCGGACGCCGACCGATTCCATGCGCAGACCGAGCAACGGTTCAATGCCACCGAAGGTTCCACTCCTGATGATGTCGAACACGAGATCAAGAACGTTTTGGCGTCCGATCTTCTGGTTGTGCACTTTCCCATGTGGTGGTTCGGCATGCCTGCAATGATGAAGGGCTGGATCGACCGCGTTTTCGTCTACGGCATGCTCTATCGCAGCACAATGCGATACGACGCCGACGCGTGCGTTGGCAAGAAACTGCTCGCCTGTGTCACGACCGGTGCGTCCGCCGACTCGTGTGCGCACGACGGCCGTGAGGGCGATACCGGCATGCACCTTTGGCCGGCTCTGTTTCCGTTTCGCTATATCGGCTTCGACGTGTTGGAGCCAGAGATCCTGCACGGAATTGGCGGTGTCGCGTTTGTGGAGGGGGAGGACGATGGCGCCAGCGGTTTCGAGCGATTCACCAAGAACTGGTCAGAGCAGCTGCAACACATCGGGGACCGCTCCGTCACGCCGTACAACAGCGACTCCGATTTCGATGCAAACAAGCGCCTCCGGCCGGAGGCGCCGAGCTTCTCCCCATTTGTTGCACACGAACCAAGCCCCCCTTGGAGCCAACGATGAGTACGACCGAATGGCAAACACTCGAGCCTCACTTCCACAGCGGTCCTGGACGGCGAGCCCGCATCGGGTTGCTGGTATTAGCAACCGACCTGGCTGTGGAGCCCGATCTGATGCGATTCACCGAACTTGACGGAGTCGCGTGCTACACGTCGCGCATGCCAATGGCGTTGACGGTCAACTCTGGAACACTCTCGGCACTCGAAAGCGAAGTCGTGACGGCCACGACGAATCTCGTCCCGTGGGCGTCGTTCGATGCCATCGCCTTTTGCTGCACCAGCGGATCCATCGCAGTCGGCGCCGAGAAGATCCGCGAGATGGTCCAGTCGGTCAAACCAGGAGTACCAGTATGCAATCCCATTGACGCAGCACTGGAGGCGCTACAGCGACTCGACTGTCACCGAGTCGCGCTGATGACCCCCTACGTCCACGAGGTCAACGAAACCCTCGATGACTATTTCGCCCGTAGAGGGCTTGGCGTGACACGCAGAGCAGCGTTTGGACAAGACGGTGACCCTGACATCAACCGAATCACTCCGGAGTGCCTCATCGCAGAGGCCGTGAAGCTCGGACAGGGCGACTGCGACAGCGTATTCATATCATGCACAGGAATGATGACGTCTAGCGTAGTCCAACACGTCGAAGACCAAATCGGCAAACCAGTCGTCACCAGCAACCAAGCCCTCGCCTGGTCCGTACTTCGCGCGGCCGGTGTAGCCGACGCAATTAGCGGCTTTGGGCAACTCTTTCAGCTCGACCGCTCAACCGGATGAACACGAAGGCCGCATGAAGAACGAACCAACGAACCCTGCCCCCGAAGACGCCGACTATCGACGCGCATTCACGCCCGTTATCTGCTACCCCGTCGACACACTTCCTCTCCACGATCCGGCAGCATTTGCCCCAGCTCGTGCAGGAATGGCACTGATCAAGGAAGTCCTAGTACAACCACGCAACGCCGAGACATTCCACGTCCCCCAAGGACACTTCTTCCGCATCGTTTGCCCCGACGGCCCCCAAGTCGGCGATCTCAATCTTTGGAACGCCAACGACCTCTCGGAACGTTTCTTCAGCGGCAAGACACGGGCCCTCCACGGCACGCACATCAGTACCGGCGACAAACTTTGGAGCAATCTGCCGTACCTCCGGCCACTTGCAACCGTGACTCACGACACACTCGACTGGTACGGATGGGACGACTTCGGCGGAAGCGTGCACGACGTCATCGGCACACGCTGCGATCCATACACCAACGTTCTACTCACCGGGACTGAATACCACCACTGCTGCCATTCAAATCTGACCCGAGCGCTCGCGGCTGAGACCGGATTGAGCCTCGAACAGGCCGAACCACATGTGCACGATGTACTCAACGTTTTCATGTGCTCAGGCTTCACCCTTGACACAAGGCAGTACTTCATCAAAACCAGCCCGGCAAGAGCGGGCGACTACCTAGAAATGTTCGCCGAAATCGACCTGCTCGGGGGCCTCTCTACCTGCCCAGGCGGAGACTGTTCAAGCGGCCACTCAAGCGACGCCGCGACCTGCTCGCCGCTACTTGTACAGATCTTCAAACCACCGCTGGGCACACCAGCCAACTGGAAATCACCCGCACGGTCGACCTACAGCCGCACCCACGGGGCCTAAGCCCGCGACCTGGCTCACTTCTTCGCAGAGGTAGCGAATGATCACTACGCGCCGTCGCACCACCTGGCCGCTTTCAGGGCGACGCGTGCAGCGAGCGAAGACTCCGATTCACCCCGACGGTGTTCCCGAAAGGATGTTCACATGCGACCGGCCAGGTGGAAGCACGTCAAGAAGTCGACGCTTCGTCCGTGGCTGTGTCGCCAGCGCTCTCCCGTGGCCCGTCGGGTGGACAACGCAGCGAGCTGCGACGTTCTGACGGTTGACGTTTGCTCGCTCATCGGGGCGTTTCACCGAGGTTGACTCACACGTAGATAGCGCGTCTGCCGACGGCCTGGTATTCGTCTGTATCGGCCGCTGTCTTGCCGAGATTGGGCGAGACAGGATTTTGGGCTCGGCAGCTGGTCAGCTCTCCTACTCGGGCGACCACTACGATCTCGAAGTTGACAGAGTTGCCTCCGAGTGCTGGTCATAGCGATGCACACGGATCGACTGGATGAGCTCGTGACACTCCATCAACAGCGCATCCAGGTCCCTGAGCGAGAGACCGAGTCGTTTGGAAGTTGCGATCCAAACATTCGGGGCACGACGAGCGCACTCGCATCGTCTTTGGTGGCGAGCCAGCGAGGACGATGCGGAGCAGAAGCGTAGACCACAGGTCGCTGACGAGACCTGGCAGCTCTTCCCGGCACGCACCCTCGCCGCAACCTTTGGACTCTGCACGGGAACCGGCAAACACTCCCGCTCATCCGGCCACTGGACCGGCTCACCCGGTTCGGGCTCGGACACTTCGACATCGAACCCAGCGGGCGAAGCGACCCCTGCGGTCCATCGCTTTGAGCGCGCAATCTGTGCGACCATCTCGTCGATGTCCGGCTCTACGCGATTGAGCGTGGTTTGTGACTTCGGATTCTGCGTGTTGGGACGGTAGCCCATTTGATGCCGTAGCGGGCGATGAGGCGTCGGCGGTAGTTGGTGTGGTTGGTGAATCCGTGGGCGGCGCGGCGGGTGCGTTCGCGTCCGCGCACTGCTGGTGGAACACGATGAGTCGCCGTCGGGCGTGAGTGATGTTGAGGGTCGCGTAGACCTCGCGGGGGAGTTCTTTCGCGAGGCTGGCAGCACCGACTTCGCCTTCGGGGTCACCGGTGTTGAGCATGTCCATCATCGAGGCGATCCGATCCTCGGAGAGTCGTTCCCAGCCGGTGAGGAACAACCGCCGTGCCCCATACAGCGGGTCGGCCTTGCGGCCCCTGTGGCCGGTCGTGGTCTGCTGCACCCCCTGGCGGGTGTCATCGATGGCCTTGTTGGCGAGTTTGATCGCGTGGAAGTGGTCAACCACCAGCGTGGCGTTGGGCAGGTTGTCGATCAACGCCCTGCGGTAACCGGCTGCGGGATCCAGGGTGGCGAGAGTGATCTTTGCGCACCAGTGGGTCCTGCGTTCGCTCAGCCAGTCGTCAAGCACCACGCCCGAGCGGCCCGCCACGACATCAAGTAGACGGCGCTCGTCGAGGTCGACGATCTGGGTTGTGAAGGTGGTCGACCGACCGGGCCTGGCGTTGGTGAGACGTTTCTCGTCCACCCCGATCGCCGTCACGCCCTCCAGACGGTTCGGGTCGTCGATGACAGGATCGGCGAACTCGGCGACGGCATGGTTGGCGGTGTGCCAGCCGACACCAAACTCGACAGCAGCCCCGGCGATGGTCCAACCCTCGACGTTGACCACCTCAGCCAGACGTGCCCTGGCCCGTTCGCTCAGCGACGCCCGAGCGGCGATCGCCCCGACATGCTCGGACCACGTGTTCACTTCGCAATCAGAGTCGGGGCAGCGCCAACGGCGCCTGGCGAACCACAACACCGTCGGCCGACCCGCCACCGCCAGATCACGCACCGCTGAGCGGGTTCGGCCGTGCCCAATCGCCCGGCACCCACAGTCGGGGCAGCCCACCACATCGGCAGCTGTCTCCACGTACAGCCACCACTCGCCATCGATCAGTTCCTGCACGCCGACCACCAACTCGGGCATGCCAACAAGCGCGGTCGCTCCAGCGCTACGGTGAATCACGGACAAGGGCCTCGCTGGTGGACCCTCAATGAACGAGCGACAACCTCACACCGCCCCACACTTCATCGCGAAGAGCCCGATATCTCGAGGTTGGGCGGTCGGTCTCCGGCCGTGTGATCGAGACCGATCTGCGATCCACGCCAGCACACGTCGAGATCGAGTACGCGCGACTCACGTCGATCGCGGAGATTGCCGGTTGAACGCCATTCGCCACAGAGTCCATCCGATTCAAG
>JAAETH010000159.1 GCA_024228575.1 Actinomycetes bacterium | reverse complement strand
TCGGCGTGACGGTACGCGGCGAGTTGCCAGGCGGCTTCGTCGTATACGCGGGCCGACGTTTTGGCGTCGATGAGGGTCCGGCCGAGTTCTGGCAGGTCGGCTATCAGGTCGAGACTGCCGGCGTAGCGGTGTTCGTGGTTGTAGACGGTCGCCTCAACAAGCACCGGCCTCGGCGCCCATTCGTCAATGAATTGGTCGACGGCGTCGATGTAGTGGAGGGTGGTCGGGGTGTAGAGGAGACGGTCTGGGTGTTGGCCGTTGAGGCGGGCTTCTAAATGTTGGTGGGCTTCGTCGCCTCGGGCGGCGGCCGTGTCGCGGATCCGGTCTGCCTGAGCGGTGATGAGTTTGACTGCTGCGGGCCGGTCGAGACCTTCCCAACGGGGGCGGTGGTCGTAGGCGTATTCGGCGGTCGTCTTTTTGTACCAGCCACCCAGGTTTTTGGGTTTGCCTCGGTCGATGATGGTGGTGACGGACATGTAGTCGTGTTTTGGGTTGGGGCCGGGGAGGGTGTAGTGGCGGCCTCCGGGGCCGGTTGAGGCGAGGGGCGGGCTGGTCATCGGGGGTGCTCCGTGTCGTCGATCATCGTTCGGAGAGCGTCGGAGAGCGTAGATGCCTGGTCGTCGTCGAGAAACGTGATCTCCCTCCCGCGGGTCGTGTTCGTGATCGTCCACTGGACACGGTCCCGCGGGTTGGACGTCTCGAGACGACTGATCGAGATGTGTGGGGTGACGGCCGTTTTGTGGATGGTCG
>JAAETH010000158.1 GCA_024228575.1 Actinomycetes bacterium | reverse complement strand
TCGGACTCGTCCAGACCGGAGTAGGTCAAGAAGGCGTCGTACTCGTTGTCCGCGACAGTGTCCTCGGCCCGGGTGGCCAGCAGCAGGAATGGTTTCACGCCCGGCAGCCTAACGATCCTCCCACCACTAGCACCGGCGCCGGTTTCGGGCCCGTCGTCGACGTCGGCACGGCGGCCCCCGGGCTCGGCCAACACACCGACGAGGGTGCTGACCGAACTCCGCGGCTACGACGCCACCGAAATCGATCGGCGCCGGGCCGACACCATCGAGCGGTAGTCAGGTGCCCCGAAATGGCGCACTTCGTACTATTCGAAGGGGTTCGCCATCAGCCGATCGCTTCTCGAGCCGCGAGGACCAGCTCGACGAATTCGGAGCGCTCTACCTCCGACAACGCGTCGAACCCACCGCACGCTGCAATCGTGGTCATCTCCTCGGCCCGTGCCTTTGCCGCTTCGTCCGGCTCTGGATGTGGTGCGGTCCAGCCGAAACGCTCGGCTCCGCTCACTCCACCTCGGACCGGGTCGGCAGTGAACGAGATGATGGCGTGGTGGGGCGTAAGGCCAGCCGCGGCAACAGCGCTCAGGTGTGCTCCGCCCCGCATCTCCCGCAGCACCTGGAGGGCATGGGTGGCGCTACCTGCCGGGTCGTCAGGCCGATCGAGCGCCCTCCATCCGGCGAACAAGGCGCCACAGCTCGGCAATGAAGCGTCGGCCACCCGGTAGCCGAGCTCGGCGATACGTTCGAGATCAGGGATCGGAATATCGGCAACAGCCTCCCGTCCCCAGTCCGCGGCGACGGCCGCATATTCCATTGCTGCCCGTCTCGGGGTGACATCGGATGGCCGGCTCTCCCAGTGCTCGCGAACGAGGCCCGGTGCCATGAACCCGATCGCGCCGGCCGCCACGTCGCTGTCGACGTCGCCTAGTGCGCCGGCCCTGCCGTTCACCCAGAAGCTGAAGCCGGGCGCCAGGCCGAGTTCTGCGGCGCGAGCTTGGACAACGGGGGACGACATCCAGGCTCGGCCGAACTCGAGGATCGGAATGGCAGTGGCATCAGAGGCTTCAACGGAAGTAGTCACAGGAGCGATCGTAGACTCCGGCCATGGAACTGGGAATCTGTGTCGCCTCCGCTCACCGGCTGGGGAATGTCGGGCCTGGGTGCATGCTCATCTAGCTGAAGCCAATGGAACCAGGGGTCTACCCCTATGCCCACTGTGGCCCGCCCAGCTGTCGATCCAATGAGTGTTGCGCAACCGTGGCGTCTCGTTCGACGGTCCCAAACAGTCTCCTGAGCGAACACTCCTACCGGCGCCCTGCCAGTCCATTTTCTGTACCCGGTTGGTCCACAAATTGGTCTAGCCGCGCCCGGGCTCCTAAAGCACGATCACCCCCGAGGGAGGTGCCAGAAGCGCCATCCCTGAGGGCGAAAGATCGGAGCCCCACGATGGGACCAACACACCACGCTCTCCTTGACGCCAGCTGGAGCGGCATCACCCTGCTCGCGGTCTGGGCTCACCCGGACGATGAGGCCTATCTCGGAGCGGGACTGATGAACGCCGTCTCATCGGGCGGAGGACGTTGCCGATGGCTAGCAGTTCGGCAAGCAGCCACCTAGTCGAAGTGCGACCGATCACCGCCCTCGGACTGCCTGTCCGAGCGGGCAAAGAGACCTCACGCCTACGTACATCAGCGGCATGCTACGCATCCACCAGATCGATCACGGCCCGAACTTGATCGGTAAACCTCCCTTCGGTTGCCGCTCCAAGGCGGCCTCCATCTCGTTCGGATGGTCCTCCCACAGTCGAGTCGACCCCTCAATATCGGTAAACAGAAACGTCACCGTCCCCGTCGGTCGCTCGGCCATACCGCGATGATCGCGCACTACGCTATGAGCCCGCCGAAGTCCGAGCTTGGATCCGGGAGATCGCACTCAAGGAGTAACTGCGATCACAATGTGATCAGCACCCCTCGATCAGGACAGGAGCACTCACCGATCGACAATGCTCGGCCACAAGCCGCCCAGGCCGTTCGGCATCGGCACCAGTGGCCCGGTACCACCAGAGCGCTCGGCATCACCAGCTCTGAGGACGCCGAATCGCACTCGTCGTGGCGGGGCTCACCCTGGGCGATCGGACCGGAAGTGGTGGAGCACCAGGGTCTCTCGCAATCGATCCTCCCTGTCGGTACCTGCACTTGTCGTGCGAAGTCAGAAACACCTCACGTTGAGGTTCGGGGACTCTCTTTGATTTGACTGAGGGGTCCTTCGACTCTGGTCGATCCGCTAGCGGGCGTAGAGCATTCGTGTCTACGAGGGGGTGCAACGTGAGCGATTGGCTCATGGCCGGCATGTGGCGACACATCCTCCGACTCCCCCAGGACTCGGTGAGAAACGTGTCGGTCAGCTTGCGCAGCGGGCGCAAGAAGTCGTTGGTCAACAGTCGGCCGAGGACCGGAGCGTGCACCACTTCGCGGCCAAGGAATTCCCCCGGTTGCCCAATACCTGCCCAGGCCATCGCAGGGGGCCTGGATCTCCCAGAGGGGCCAATAGGGGCTACCGATGTCGATGTCGACGTTGTTTGCCGGCCCAGCGACGACCGCTGATGGTCCCCGCGGCGGCTGATGGGAGCGTGGGATCAACTCCGACGCACAGGCCGAGCAACACTGGCCGACCGATCAGCCCAGGAGATCACGGCCCTGGGCCTGGCCAACCAGCCAGACGCACTAGGGGCCTTCCAGCACCTCCGCGGCGATCGGCGACCACATGATCATCGACGCCCATACCGACCGCGGAAGGACCGCATGATCAGCCGGCACCAGAAAGGCTACGCGACATGACCACAACCGTCCTGCTCGGGAAGGGCGAGCTGGCGGTGCGAGCCGCACAGTTCCTGGCCGAGAGCAACAGCCACGATCTCGCTCTGGTCGTCCCGGTACGACCTGAGCCCACCTGGACAGCTTCGCTTGCCGACTGGTGCAGTAGCAATGGGGTCGACCACGTGGCGAGCGGGCACTACCACGACGTGACCGACGCTCTCGACGGCAGATCCATCGACCTTGCCGTCTCTATCTTCTACGACAAGATCATCGACGGCGACTTCATCGACTCGTGTCGGCGGATTGTGAACCTCCACAACGGGCCCCTCCCCCGGTATCGGGGGGTGTCACCCATCAACTGGGCACTTCGCAACGAGGAGCGCACGCATGGGGTGACCATCCACGAGATCACACCCGGAATCGATGATGGGCCAATCCTCGCCCAGGTCACCTATTGCATCTACCCGGAGATAGACGAAGTTGCCGACGTGTACGCCCGGGCGATCGAATTCGGTTGGACGTTGTTCCGTACCACTATCCCCATACTCGACGCGGTTTCCCCTACTCCCCAGATCGATGCGGAGGCGACGTACTACGGCCGGGCCGATGATGTGGGCTTGGGTGACCGTCGTCTTTTTACCCGCCTTGACTCTCGTGCGGCAGAAACGGAGCTTTGAGTCAGTGAATCGCCAGAGCTGCTCCTGACGTGCATTGGGGTTGGCACCGTGAGCGGAGCGCGGCGCTGGCGTACACTATGAGGAGTCACCACCGGGCCACCGACTTCCGCCAAGACAACCACGAATTCGTCCCATTCGTCCGGGCGACAGCCGTCGATCACCAGTGCCTCGTGGGTGCAATGCAGCCAGCGGGTCGACGATCCCGTGATCAGAAGCCTCCTTCCGGACTGCCCAGGCAAGGGTGGCCCAAAGCCCGGTGCTATAGACCAGAGAACTGGTCAGCGTGGCCACAACCGCGCCTCGCCAGCCGTGGATGGGAATCAGCACGAGGTTGAGGACGACGTTAACGCCACCCGTGAGTAGGTTGAGCGCCACGCGGCGGCCGTGGTGACCGCTCGCCGTCAGGGCCATTCCTGCGAAAGTCTCGAGGGCGAGCATCATCGGCAGAAAACTCATCCAGACCATGACCTGGCCAACGTCGCGGTAGGAGTCGGACAGCAACGACACCAGGGGACGGCCGAGTAGGGCGATCGCCAGCATGGCGGCGAAGCCGAAGAGTACCGCCAACGCTGTCAATCTCATGGCCAGACGGCGGCAACTGGCCACAGACTCCGAGCCCGCCTGGAACAGTCGTGCGTTGGTGGCATGTTGGGTGGCGATGATGGGCGTCTGGGCGACATTGATCAGCCGCCGGGCGGCGGAATACAGGCCTGCATCAGTATCGAACCCGAAACGCACGAGCATCACCGTGTCGCTCACGTTGCGCAGCCGGTCGGCCCCAAAGCCGACGCTGAACGGTATCCCCTGGCGGATGTCGAGCATGAGGGGCCACCGGGGCCGGACCAACCGCCCAACCGTCAGCAACTGGGCGATGATGAGCACGACTACCGACACGAGGATGTTGGCCCCGACCCAAACGGACAGGTCGGGTTCATCGAGGACGAGGAAGATGGCCAGGGCGGCGACCAGCCGGCCGACGCCGAAGGTGGTCCAGACCGCAGCCTTGGCGATCAGCTTCTCGGTCGCTTGGGCCGCGAACAGTGTGACTTCGACGAGCCCGATCAGGATCATCTCACTGATCCCGATGCCGAGAAAGAGGGCGAGCGAGGCCTCGGGCAGCAAGAGTGGTCGCAGGGCGACGAGCCCGATCCCGACGACCGCGCCCCCGAGAAAGACCATGCCGAAGGCCCGACTGAGTGCCTCCTCGGGTCTCCAATTCTCGCTGGCCACCCGACGCAACACCAGCCATCCGGCTCCCACACTGGCTTGTGGAAATGCGAAGGCGAACACACCGGTCGTTGCGACAAAGATGCCGAACAACCGAGGTTCGTATACCCGCACGAGGATCAGAAAGGTGCCAAGCCCGCTGACCAGTCGCATCCCCTCGGCAGCCAGGCTCCAGAAAGTGTTGCGCGCGACCGAGGCCGGGCGGGCCCCGCTCGAACCCCCCTCTGGCGGCTCGTCCCGATTCGGATCGGAGCTGCCGAGCTCCGACGCCCTCAGCACGATGCCCACAGCTCCGGCCGGGCTGCGAACCAGTCGATCTCGCCCGCAAGACCGTCGGCGAGCCCGATCGTTGCCGTGAAGCCCGTCGCCTCCGAGATGCGGCGCGGATCGACGACGACCTCGATGGGGCTCCGGGCCGCATCGTCAACTTCGGGCTCGAGATCTGACCCCAGGGTCGCAGCGATCAGCTCAGCAAGGTTGTCGGTCCGCGTGGACCGGCCGGTTCCGACGTTGAGAACCGAGTGCTCACTGGGATGGGCCACTGAACGGGCGACCGCCCGGGCCACGTCGGCGACGTGGATGTAGTCGCGGACATCCCCGGCCACCGCAACCTGAGGGGCACGACCGTCGAGGAGCCGGCGGATGAAGTTCGGAATGGCCCGCGGCACCGTCTCGGTCGGGCCATAGACCGTGGCGAGGCGGAGGCTGGTTGCCGACCGCCCAGTCTCCTCCGCCCATTGGCTCAGGCAACACTCGACGGCCGCCTTGGTCTGGGCGTACGCGGAGTCGGGTTGAGGCGGGAGGCTCTCGCACAGCGGCCCCCGGCGAGTGTGGCCATACACGAGTGCCGTACTGGCGAACAGGACCTGCTCGACCGAGTCGGGCAGGGCTTCGAACAGCGCCACCGTCGGCAGCAGGTTGGCCGCCACCTCCTGCTGCCAGACGTCGAGCAAGTTGTCGGTTCTGGGCACGGCGTAGGCCAGATGGACGATGGTCTCGACCGCCAGCTGGCTGTCGAGGAGGTCGAATGAGGCTTCCGGGTAGGGCCAGTGATGCCCGGTCGCGATCATCTCCACCCGATCTCGGGCGAGCGCCTCGAGCAGAGGCTCCCGCCAGCCCGGATCGGAGTCGATGGCGAGGACGCGGGCACCGCAGCGCTCGAGCTCGGCAACCACATGGCAGCCGATGAACCCTGCGGCGCCGGTGACGGCGATGGACCGGCCGTCGAGGGTCGGGCCTGGCCCGGCAGCGGAAGTCACCAATTGCGGGTCACCTCCCGCTGGAACCACTCCTGGGGGTCGATGCCGGTCTCTAGCAACCAGGCGATGTAGCGCTGGAGGCCTTCATCGATCGACATCCTTGGCTGCCAATCGAGGTGTTTGCCTGCCAGTGCGGTGTCGGCGTGGTGACGATCGACATCACCCGGCCGCGGAGCATCGAAGCACGCCTCTTCGCCGCTCCGGCCGAGGGCAGTGAGCACCTTGGCCGCGACGTCACGAATCGAGATCTCCTGACCGCGGGCGACGTTGACCCGCTTGCCTACCAGATCATCGCAGGCCGTGGCGGCCACGATGCCCCGGGCGGTGTCCTCCACCCAGGTAAAATCACGGGTCTGAGTGCCGTCTCCGAAGATCACCGGTCGGTCCCCGGCCATGGTCCGCAGAACGAACTTGGGGATCACCTCGGCCCGCTTGCCGGAATCGGGCTCGCGAGGCCCATAGCTGTTGAAGGGCCGGATGATCGTTACCTCCATGCCGCAGGTGCGCTCCATCGCGAGGGCATAACCCTCGCCGACCAGCTTGCTCGCCCCGTACACGGTGGTTGGATCCGTCGGGTGGTCTTCGTCCATGGGGACGTACTGCGCCGAGCCGTAGGCCTCCGACGATGAAACGTACACCAGCCGTCCCACCTCGTTCCGTTGGGCGGCGATGGCGACGTTCAGGGTGCCCCCGGCGTTGGTCTCGTGGACGAAGACGGGGTCATTCAGGCTGGTGCGGACACAGGCCACCGCCATGTGTAAGACCACGTCAGCGTCACCTATCAAGCTCTCCATTGCCGTTTGGCTCCGAATGTCGGCCCGCTCTAGCCGGGCCGTCCCATCATCGAGTCGCCGCCGGATGTTCCTCACGGATCCGGTCGACAGATCGTCGACGACAACCACCTCGCAATCATGCTCGGCGAGCACATCGACGACATGGCTTCCGATGAACCCGGCACCGCCGGTGACGATGATCTTTCGGTTCTTCAGGTCCACTATGCGCCCCTTCTCCTTCTTTGGAGCCGCTAGCCGGCTCGCTCCGGCTTGAACACCTCGGGAACCGTCCGCAATAGCAGACGGAGGTCCGTCCGGAACGTCCACGTCCTTGCGTACTGAAGATCGAGCTCCAGCATCTCTTGGTAGGACAGCGCGCTCCGGCCACTCACCTGCCACAACCCGGTGAGACCGGGCAGCACCGAGAACCGCTCGAAATGACGAGGCTCGTAATGTTCGAGCGAGTACGGCACGTCGGGTCGGGGGCCGACGAGGCTCATTTCTCTCCTCAGTACGTTGATCAGCTGAGGGAGCTCGTCGATGCTGAGTCGTCGGATCACCGCTCCCAGACGGGTGACTCGCTCGTCCCGTTGCACCTTGTGGTACGTGAGCTCGGCAGCGCACGTCCGCTGATTCTCGAGGAACTCGCGGTGGACCTCGGGGTCGGCGTCTGATCTCATCGACCTGAACTTCAGGACCGTGAACTGCGTTCCACCGAGCCCGATCCGCGTCTGGCGGAAGAGGACGGAGCCCGATGACTCGATGCGTATCAGAAGGGCCACGAGCATCAGCAGTGGCGAGAGGACGACGAGGAGGGCCGAGGCCACAATGAGGTCCAGACCCCGCTTGGCCATCAGGGGAAGGCCCCGTTGTCGCGGGCTGAGGGCAATGATCGTGGCTATGCCACCGACTGCCGGGTGTTTGAGCTGCTCTGTCGTACTCATCGCTCCCATTCCCGATACTCATCGGCCCAGCCGGGCAGCGGAGCACTGCCAGTCTCCGGGCCTCCGGTGTTGTCCCACCAGAACCAGTCAGCGCCGGGCTCAGCGGTCTTGATCTCACCGTGGAACTGGTTGACCCCGACCCAGACCCGGCCGGTGACGTCAGAGCCGCCGAGTAGCTGAAGAGCAGTGACGGCCTCGACTTGGTTTGCCATCACGACGACGTCACGAGCGCCCAGCCACCGGTAGCCGACGCTCTCGTCGGCACCGAGCAGCAGGCCTACCTCGGCGTTGATCATCTGGTTGTGGGCGACGAGCAACCGCGCCGATCCCCACAGCGTCTCCGTGGGGATGGGCCGGTACCCATCGATCTCGCCCCCCCATCCCGACCACTTGATGCAAGCCTCGAGACACCCGCTGGAGCGGTTGCCGACGATCGAGATCCCGTAGGGGTTCTCGACCATGAGGATGTCGACGACGTTGTCGGTGAACCGGTTGTTGCGAATGGTGGTCTCGCCCCCGAACCCCCACGTGTCGTTGCCAAGCAGAATTCCGGCCCAGGAATCGGGCCCGGAGGCCACGGCGTTGTTCTCGAACACCACGTCGCGACTCCCCCCGCCGTGTTCGTTGAAGCCGTAGGTGCGACTCTCGCCGAAGGTCGAGTTTCGAACCACAGCCCGATAGACGAACTGAATGGTCATCAGACTCATGTTCTGGTTGTGCTCAGATGAGCCGAGTTCACCACCGACGAAGACAATGTCGGTCGCGGGCCCGAACCCGACCTTGTACTTACACGCCTCGAATGTGTAGCCACCGGCACCTCCGTCGATGCCAACCAGCCCGACGAAGCTGAGATCGTGGCCGCTGGCGTCGATGAAGTTGCGGTTGGCCCATCGGGTGGTCACATCGGCCAACCGGAATCTGACCTGATCCTTGACGTGGACCAACCGGTGGTAGGAGGTGTCCTCTGGGCCGAGACCTTCCAGGGTCATCGACTCGATCCCGTTGCCGATCCCGAGCTCGTAGGTACGAAGTGCTGCCCCTGGGGTGATATCCGGGCTCAGCGGATGGTCGAGGGTGATAGTGTCGTCCGTCACGGCCACGACGACGCCGTTGTCAAACGGGTACCGGTGGTCCCGCGGGGTTCCGGGGTCCTGGGCGGTTCCCCGGTCGGCGTTCGCCCTGGTTGGGAACTGCCCAGTCACGCCGTCGACCGACACGATCTCGCCGACCCGGGCCGGCACCGGCCCGTCGAAACGGAGTTCGGTCGAGCCCCGGGGCGTCAGCTCGGCCAGCGATACGGTGTGCTCGGTCATCTCGCCCCGGAACTGAACGAGCGGTTTCACGGCCCCGCACGAATTGTCGCCGCCCGAGAACCCGACCTTCAGGATCGTGTCCTCTTGGCCCGAGCCGCGCAACACCACCCCATTGCCCCGGATCACCAGCGGATCATCGAGGATGTAGGTGCGGGCGGCGAAGAGCACCACCCCCCCACCGGCACCTGCGGCCGCTTCAACGGCCTGTTGGGCGGCCTGTCGATCGGTACCCCCGAAGTCGTCTACTCGAAAGAGCGGACCGATGTCCTCTGTGCCGCGCACGGTCACGAGAGCGGGATCCGACCACGCCCCACGACCAAGGTCACTGACGACCCGGACCCGATAGGAGCGCTCACCGCGTTCGGGAGCGATGTGCCGCCACATGGTGTCGTTCCAGGGCTGATCGTCGATCGGCACCGTGGCAACGAGGGCGCCGTCCACCTCGACCTCGTAGGCTGTCGAGTCGCGCCCCGTATGGTCCCAGGTAACCAGGACGTATCGGTTGGCATCGTCACTCGGCCCCTGAGTAGCAAGCACTCTCAGCGGTGCAGCAATTGCCGCCGGCTGGACCGTCGACTCAACCGAGGTCGTCGCGCCGCTCGTGTCTCGGGTTTGCGATGTCGTGGTTGCCCGGTCGACCCCGCCGACCTCTTCACCACCAGATCCACCCCAAGTCAGCGCCAAGACTCCCAGCCCTCCCACCGCCAGCAGGACGGCGATCATCACGGTCGACCGAGCCGTCATGAGGGGCTTCGGGCGGTCTTGAGGGCAGGGACGGTGGAAAGAGCGACAAGGGGAAAGAAGGCGTCGGCTGGACCCCGCATGGTGAGATGCACATCGAAGGCCATCAGGATGAAGACCACCCAGAACGCCACAACTAGCGACACACCGAGGGCCCCAGTGACGCCTGGGGCTGAGGCGAGGCTGTGGGCCCGCCGACCTACGAGCCAGCTGAACCAGAGAAAGGCCAGGAGGAACGGCACTCCGCCGGTCCACAGCAACCAGGTGTGACCGCTCTCGATGTAGACCCACTCACGCCACGGTTCGAAGGAGGGCAACCGACCTGCTGGCCGAACACCGAGCAACCAGTTCGTCCCGTCGAAGAGCTCGGGCCAGAAGTAGTTCTCGAGGTTGAACCGGCGGGCGTCCCAGCTCGAGGGCACACCACTCTCGTTGGTGCTGGCCAGACGAGCGTCGATGACTGGGCGCAGGAGAACGAGCGACCCGGCCATAGCCGGCACTGCCACTCCGACGGTCCGTAGCATCTGACCCCGGAACCCTCCGATAATGACCACCGCTACGACGATTGCAAACAGCGCTGAGAATTGGCCGGAGGCCAGGGTGGCCAAGCCGAAGAGGACGGCCGCCGCCCCGAGCACACGACGGTCACCGAGCCCCTTCATCAGAAAGGCAGCACAAATACCGAGGTCGAAAGCCATGATATCGGCGACTCCATGACTGGTTCCCAGGGTCGACGAGCCCCGATTGTTGTCGATGGTGTCGAGGGGCAGACCGTAGATGTCGGAGATCAACTGTGGGGCCGATCCAATGCTCAGGGCTTGGACGAGAGCCACGAGGGCAACGATCACACCGACGCCCAACATGGCCTGAAGGCAGTGCTTGACCTGCTCCTCCGTCTGGACGACGAGCCGGAACAAGGCGAAGACCAGAAAATACTTCCAAAGGGTTGCGGCGAACAAGACGTCGTCGACGGTAAGCGCGAAACCACGCCCGTAGCGCCAGAGCAACGGCACCCCAGAGCTGAGAACAGCGAGACCCAGGATGGCCCGATCAATCCCCGTGACCCGGTACGCCGGGAGTCGCCCATCCAGACCATCAGCGAGAGCTCGAGCGAGAATCGCGGCCAGCAACAGGCCGAGGAGCGCTTCGCTTGGCCGCATGACTGGAATCATCGCGCCTCGCTCGAAACCAGCGAGCAGTGGTGTCAGGAGGAGGAAGGCGACGCCGGCTCGACCGGGGCTATCCACAACCAGGGCAAAGATGACAAGAGCAGCGAGGGCGGCAAGTCCAAGAACGACATCGAACACGAGCAGCAGGACGATCACGAGCAGCGCGGCGAATGCCCCGGGCACGATGAGTAAGACAGCGTCGGGTTTGGCCCGCGTCCGGGAACGGTCATCTTCGAGCGCAACGGTCGGACTGGTCATGTGACGATCAGATCTGCCGGCTGAAGCCGGAACGTTGCGACCCGATCAAGAAGATGACGGCAGCCGCCAACACGGCGGCAACCAAGGCGCCGAGTGCGGCATAGGTGAATGGGGCCGGGCCAACACGCTCATCGAGGAGAGCCGGCGCCGACACCACGCTGGGTTGAGCCCGGTTGAGGAGCTGGATGTCGGTGAGTAGAAGCTGCTGTTCGAGCCCCGCTACCTGCTCGAGAAGCTGACGTGACTCCAAGGCCAGCCTCCGTTCCTCGGTTGGGAACGGAGGTGCTTCGTCGCGGGCCAGGGCTTGGGCATTCAGGGTCTCGAAGCGGGCCAAGTCGACCTCGACCTCCGCCCGGGATGAGCGCAGATCGGCGATCCGGTTCTCGTAGACGGCGCTCGTTGTGTCGGTCGCCGACTCCTCGAATTGGGTGAGATAGGCGGCCACGGCTGCATCGACCACCTCGACGGCCAGGTCCGGGTCCTCGTCGTCAAAGCGGAACCGCAGGGCCAAGCTCGATGCGATTGGTCTGACCGCAAGGCCCTCCTCGATGTACTGACGGTCGACCGGCACGACCTCGGCGGCAGCATCGAGCGCGGATCGGCTCTGAGCCATGACGACCTGGGTCGACAGGAAGCGATCGGTCTGGGTTTCGCTAGTCTCGAGCACGATCTCGGCCTCGGCTCCCCACACATCAGCCCGACGTTCCGCCGCGACATAGCCAACGAGGGCGCCAACCAGCATGAGGGCCATACTCAGGGCTACCGCGGCGGTCACCCCAAACCTGGCCAGGGACAGTCGGGGCCTGCCGAGCCTTCGCTCGACCACGACCATCGAAGCCTCTGGAAAGGGCTCGACCGATGGATCCGCGTTGTCGTCCCCAACCCCGTCTTCGCTGTCGGCGTGGGCTTCGTCGTTCTCGGGGCCGTCTTCGCTCTCGACCTGGGCCTCGTTGTTCTCAGAGCCGTCATCGCTCTCATCAACGAGCTCGATGTCGTCGAACAGCTTCGACCCAACCTCGTCGGCCGCATGCCGGCCCATGGCCGAGGGACCAGAGCGCTTGATCACGCGGGCGGCCCGTCGCGAGGTCCGCACCCGGCGCCGATCTCCGGATGATCCGTTCGTTCCGGCACCCATAGTTGGTTCCTTTCTGTCGTGGCTCCACAGCCCATGGTCGTGGTCACACTCTCGACGGCGGATCGAGCGGTGGCAGGCCGACGAGCTCGGCCCACAACCGGGTGTAGGCCTCTTCCTGGTGAGACCAGCTCAGACCGCATTCGATCCGATCCCGACCGGTCTGACCCATTTCCTGTCGACGCCTTGGGTCATCGAGGAGCTGATCGACCGCCAGCGCCAGCCCCTTCGGGTCGGGAGTACTGGCATACAAAGCGGCATCGCCGGCTGACACTCGCGTCTCGGCGAGATCGTGGGCGACCACGGGGAGGCCGAAGGCCATGTACTCGAGCGTCTTGTTCATCGTGGACTTGTCGTTGAGTGGTCCGGGAGGGTCGGCGCTGAGCCCGATCGTGGCGCTCGACAAGAGAGCAAACGCGTCGCAGTCCGGGATCCAGCCGGTGAAGGTGACGAACGCCTCGATGTCCAGATCGCAGGCCATCTGACGTAGATCCTCGAGCACCTCACCCTGGCCGATGAAGGCAAACGAGCAGTCGTGGCGGTCGAGCTCGTGAACCAGGTGGGCAACCGCTCGCAGGGCATCGTCGACGCCGTCCTGGGGTCCCATGTTCCCCATCCATACCACCAGGTGGTCCCGACCGCTCCTGAGGTCCTCATCGACTGGACCGGGGCGCATGGTGTCGGGGTCAGGTCCGTTCCGGACGACGACGACCCGGTCGGGTCGCAGCCGACCCCGCTCAATGGCCGCCGCCTTGTAGGAGTCATTGGTGGCGACGACCCGGTCGGCCGCTCGATAGGTCAGCCGTTCACACAGTCTCAGGATCCGATGGATCAGGCCCCGGCGGCCGAAACGGGTCTCGTAGAGCTCGGGGGCCAAAGCGTGCTGGTCGAACACGAAGGTCGCCCCCCGGAGCCGGGCCAAGAGCCCGTGCAGGAAGAAGATGTCGGGCGGGTTGCATGCCTGGACCCCGTCGATTCGCCGCTCCC
>JAAETH010000157.1 GCA_024228575.1 Actinomycetes bacterium | reverse complement strand
TTTCGGTGGACAGGGTGTTGGGCCAGTAGAGCTTTGTGGGAGCGACCTTCTCTTGGGCTCGCTCGCCGAGCCAGCAGAAGCCGGTTCCGTATGGGCCACAGAGCCACTTGAACCCGACGGTACTGAGCGCATCGATGGGAACTTGGTTCACGTCGAGGGGGATGGCACCGACTGCTTGGGAGCCGTTGACGATGAACAGCACCCCTGCTTCGCGACACAGAGACCCGATTCCCTCCAGGTCAATCATCTGCCCAGAGAAGGAGTGAACCCAGGTCAGACACACAGCTCGGGTCCGGTGGGTGATGGCTGCTCGAACCTCGTCGGCCGTCGCCACCGGTTTCGTCGGCCGGATCTGGCGGACTATGACGCCATGCTGCTGGAGACGGAGCCATGGCAACAGGTCGGACGGGAAATCGTTGGCCGCTACGACAACCTCGTCGCCAGCCTCGAGCCCCATGCCGTTGGCCAGCAGGTGGAGCCCGTAGGAGGCGCTGTTCGCCAGGACCACATCTTTGACTTGTGCACCAACGAGATCGGCAAGGCGGCACCTCAGCTCAGCGATCAGGTCGCTGAACGCACGCGAGGGCTGCAGATGGTGGGGCTGAGTCTTCCAACGGACCATCCGTTCAACGGCTGT
>JAAETH010000156.1 GCA_024228575.1 Actinomycetes bacterium | reverse complement strand
GAGGACGGGGATGGCGGCGGATCGGGTCATGATGAGGAATGGGCGGCGACCGACGTCTTCGATTTCGCCCCACCAGATCTGGCCTCGGTCTGGGGTCGTCACCATGGCTCGTCGAGGATTGCTTCGCGGAGGGACGCGAGCGCCGCGTGCTGTTCGGTTTCTGTTGGTGGTTGCCGGGTGTAGCCGTCGACGACGGCTCGGTCTGTGCGCCGTTGGGATTCGAGTTTCATGATGGCTTCGATGCCGGCTCGAACTGCAGCGGCTCGGCTTTCGTAGGCTCCGCTGCTGACGAGTTCGTCGAGGTCGGAGAGGAGCGGCTCGGGAAGTCGTACGGCGATCTGTTCGGTTGCCATCTAGTCAGCATACCGTATTGGGATGCCAGGCGGTATGCGGGTTCGAAGGTGGTCAGGCGTCGCGCCGGTTGATGACCGTCCGGGTGACGGCGATGGCGAGGAGAATCCAGGCGATGACGACGAGCGGGGCGAGCCCGTGGGCGCCGAGAAATTGTCGGCGAGCGGGAATCGGGTCTCGTGTGGCTGAGGGTTGGTGTGGGAGGCGCTGCTGGTGGTCGGGAGGCGCGCTGGGGGAGGCGCTCGCGGGGTTGTCGGTTGTCGGCGCCTGGTGGTTCAGGCTGTGGGGCGGTACTCGTTGATGAGTCCGCCGCACACGGTGCTGCGCTTGATCCGCGTGTTCAGTTCGATCGGCTCGGCGGGCTGGGTGTCATCGGGAGAGCGTTGGGCGAGGCTGCGGTGTGGGCGGTGCGAGTTGTAGTGCGCCAGGTACTCGTCGAGAAGTCGGCGGAGTTGGCGCTGGTTCCAGATCAGTGTCGGGTCGAGAAGCTCGTGGCGCACGGTACGGACCCAGCGTTCTGCGAACGCGTTGGTGTTCGGCGCGCCAGGAGGGCTCGAGATGACGTCGGCGCCGATCGCGGCGAACACGTTGTCGAAGGTGCGGGTGTACTGGCTGGCGCGGTCGCGGATCACGAATCGCGTCTTGTGGTTCCAGTTCATGAGCAGGTTGCGGGCGGCTTGGGCGGTCCATGGGCCGTCGGGGTTGGTGGTGATCCCGGCGAGATGGACCCAGCGGGTGTCGAGCTCGATCACGAACAGGACGTAGTAGGTGCGCAGGGTGACGGTGTCGACGGTGAAGAAGTCCGTCGCGATCATTGCTTTGGCCTGAGACGCGATGAACTGGGACCAGGACGGACCGGTGCGGTTCGGTCTCGGCCTTCGTTGCGAAGGATCCTCCACACCGTAGAGGCCGCGATCCTGTTGCCGAGGCGGAGGATCTCGCTGCGGATGCGCCGGTATCCCCGCAACGGGTTCTCGGCATCGAGGCGCAGCACGAGGCGTTTCAGCTCGGTCGGCGTGGCCGGACGACCGGTTCGCTTGGTCTTGTGTGGGTAGGCCCACCGGCGAGCGACCAGCCGCCGGTGCCAGCCGATCACAGTCGCCGGTTTCGCGATCAACATCACCTTGTCGAGCCGCCGGCGATCGAAGGCCCTGGCGAGAACGGCGAGTACCGCACGATCGGCCGGTGTGAAGCGGGGACGGTTGATCTGGCGCTGCAGCACCCTGATCTGGTGTCGCAGAGCGAGGATCTCAGCGACTCGGTCATCTCCAGAGGCCAACAGCAGGCCAACACGGTCAAACGCGAGCTGGATCAGCCACGAGATCAGCTTTCTCATATGCTGTTTCACCCGCCGAAGGGCAAGACCGAAAACCGTCTCCTACCTGCTACGACGCGTTTTCGATACCTTCGGGCAAATGATTCGGACTCAGCAGCGGCACGACGATTCACCCGATCACCCTCGCTTCTGGGCACCCGTTCCTTCAACGCGACGGTGCCCTTTCACCACGCCATCCAGAAAGGATCATTGGCTTGGTGGCCAACAGTGAGGTAGTTTCGAGCGGGCCGGTTGGCCAAGCGTTGCCCCTTTTCAGAGATTAATGCCGCTTTCCAACAAGTAGCAGAGCAGCGCGGTGATGCGGCAAGGGTAGGGGCTATCGATTTCTCGGAAACGACCAAGAACTGGGTTGACAATATGCAGGACATGGACGAGGTCTGAACATGAAGATATTGCTTCTGGGTATTGGCATGCAGGGAAGAGCCGCGTTGTACGATTTGGCACAACGTGATGAAGTCGAGGAGATCATTGCGGCCGATTGGGATATTGAAGCATTGCGGGCACATGTTGTCGAAATGGGCTACGCTCATACTGAGCGAAGTCGAAGTAGTCCTAACATACGCTGTGAGCAAGTTGATGTCTCCAATCAAGAGGATCTGGATCGTCTGATTGGGCAAGATGTGGATGTCATTGTCAATCTACTGCCTAAAGACTTTATCAACACAATTGCCGTCGCCGCTGTTCGCAACGGTGTTCATATGGCCTTCACTTCCTACATCACGCCAGAGCTAAAAGCAATGGCCGGAGAGATCGAAGCTAGGGGCATTACTATTCTGCCCGAATTTGGTCTTGACCCCGGCATTGATTTGGTTCTCTTGGGTCATGCCGTCCGTTCGTTGGATAGCGTAGAAGATATTTCTTGTTATGGAGGCGGATTTCCAGACGCAGATGCTGCTGACAATCCTATCAAATACAAGATCTCATGGACATTTGAAGGAGTGATGAAATCGTATCGCCGAGCAGGACGTATCATTCGGGATGGTGCGGTTGTTCATATCGATGACTCGGGGATGTTTGCTCCAGAATATATGCACCTAGTAGATATCCCAGGGCTAGGCAGCCTTGAAGCATACCCGAATGGGGATGCCCTACCGTATGCCGACCTTTTGGAGATTGACCATGCTGATCTACGCAACATAGGCCGGTATGCCATACGTTGGCCAGGTCACTGCGCTTTCTGGAAAGCAATCGTTGATCTGCATCTGCTGGACAGTGAGCCTGTCATGGTCGATGGCGCGGCAATAAGTCCACAGCAATTCATGGCGGTGGCGATGGCCCCTTATCTGCAATACACTGACGACGAGCGGGACATCACAGTTATACGAGTTGAAGTAGCGGGACAGAAGAACGGGGAAGCAAGACATCTAGTTTATCAAATGCTGGACAAGCGTGACTTGGAAACCGGATATATGTCCATGAATCGTACGGTTGGTTATACGGTTAGCATCGGCGCGTTGATGATTGGTTCTGGCAAACTCACTAGACGAGGTCTGCTTTCTCCCGTTAACGACATTCCCTTTGACTATTTTGTTCGAGAGTTGGCCGCTAGAGATATCGAGGTTACGGTGGAGGATCGGCTACAAGCATTACAGCTTTGAGCAGTGGTTTGTTGGCGCTTCGGATCTGAAGGGGCACCTTTGCGTTGATCGATCGGCTGGCGCGGACTACCGGTTTGGTGTCGGGGTTCGGTCAGATCACGGCGGCGAGCTCATCGAATGCGGCCGCGAGGCGTAGACAGCAGCGGTCGGCTTCGGTGCCTGTGCTGCCCGGAAATTCCGTCGCCGCTGATCAGGCGGCATTTTGGTATTCGTGGTTGAGCCGTCGCATCGGCTGGTCTGGAGCACGGTGACGGTCGCCGGTGGCGTGTCTGGCGGCTCCGTGACTGGTGTCGGTGGTGGTTGGCCGAGCGGGTGGTGAGGCCGGTGGGTGTTGTGGTGGCGGATGTAGTCGATGACGAGTCGTTCGAGCTGTCGTTGGTTCCAGATGATGGTGCGGGGCAACCCACGGGGTTGCTTGAGGAGTTCGCGTCGGATGGATCCGATCCATCGTTCGGCGAAGGTGTTGCCCACGGGAGTTCGCACGGTGCGCGGAGGACATTGAAGCCTTCGGTTCTGAACACCTCATCGAATGCGTCGATGAATTGGCTGCCGCGGTCGCGAACGAGGGCCCGTGCGCCTTCGAGAGAGTCAGCGGGGGCAGGGAACAGGTTGCGGGCGGCTTGTGTTGCCCAGGTGCCAGTCGGGTTGGCGGTGACGCCGGCGAAGAACACCTCTCGGGTCTTCACCTTCATGAAGAACAGGACGTAGTAGCGGCGCAGGGTGGCCGTGTCGGCGGTGAAGAAGTCGGCCGCGATTGCGGCTTGGGAGCGCAGGAACTCGGTCCAGGTGACATCGGATCGGTTTGGGGACGGGTCGATTCCGTTGTCGGTGAGGATTTGCCAGACCGTGGTCTTGCCGGTCGTGTGGCCGAGTCGGGCGAGTTCGCCTTGGATGCGGCGGTGTGTCCCCAGGTCGGGTTGTCGGTTGCGTCGCACGATCAGGTCGCGCAGCTCTGCGCTGGTTGGTGGCCAGCCGCGGCGCTGTTGGGGTGGTTGGGTCCAGTGGCAGGCGATACGGCGACGGTGCCAGCGAAGCAGTGTTTCGGGTGTGACCAGCCAGCCTTGGCGACGAGGGCGGGGGAGTGCCACGGCGATGCCGCCGAGCAGGGTTCGGTCGTCGTCTGTGATGGCTGGTCGTTCGACTTGGTGGCGTAGCACGTTGAGCTGATGTTGTAGCACGATGATCTGGAGGTCCTTCGAGCGTGCGGAGCGAACAGCGAGGCGCGCGACGGAGGCCAGGAATCGGTAGAGGGATATGAGACACGGGACCAGGACGGCGGGTATCGCGCCTGGTCAGCACCCACGCGCGGCTTTCCGGGTGCCACAGGGATCAGGCGCCAACTCTCGGCCCTTACTCCATCAGGTGTTGGCGAGTTGGTATTGGCGTATGAGGGTGGGTGCGGGTGTTGATGCTGGTGTGTTGTCGCCGTGGAGGACGTCTGGGTCGAGGTCGATTCCGTTTGGCCAGGCGACGGTGCGCGCCGTTGGGTCGACGGCTGCTAGCGGGAAGACGCTGTCGCTATCGATGGTGGCCAGGATGCCTTCGAGGGTCCCGGTGAAGTCGAGTTCTCTGACGAGTCCGTCGTCGAAAGTGACTTTGAGCGCGCGGCCGCCGAGGTGTTCGACTCCTGTTGGTCGGGCCAGTGCTGTCATGAGTTGATTCTACTGGAGGGGTTCGATGGTGGTCAGTTCGGCGGGGATCTGAGCCTTGTTCCAGTGGTCGATCAGTTCGGCTACGTGTTCGCTGCGCCATTGCTCGACGAGTCTGGCGGCTGTGCGGGGGAGTTCGCCGCGGATGATGTGGCCGTTGCTGATTGTCACGAGTGCCTCGTGTTCGGCGTAGATCGCGTGGAGGTGGGGCGGGTTGTTCTTGACCAGCAGGCCGCGGTTGCTGGTCGGTTGAGCTGCTTGGCGAGAATGGTCCTGATCTTGGTCGCCCGGCGGTTGATCGGATTGCTGCTTCTCGGCATCACAACATGAAGGAGTTGCGTGCGAGTTCTGACGGGGCGTTGCGGGTGTTGTTCGCGTTTGATCCTCGTAGACACGCGATTCTGCTGGTCGGTGGTGACAAGACGGGCCGTTGGGTCGAGTGGTATGAGTGGGCGATCCCGGCTGCCGATGACCTGTACGACATCTATCTCAACGAGCTCGGTGAGGAGGGACTGATCGAATGAGCGGACATCAGAAGTTCTCGAAGCTGCGGGACAAGGTGCTGGCGCGCCCCGGTGGGGCTGAAGCTCTCGCTGAGGCCAAGGCTGCGGCTCTTGAGGAGATCCGTCTGTTTGAGCTTCGACACGCTGAAGCGCTGAGCCAGGCTGAGGTTGCAGGCCGTTTGGAGGTCACTCAAAGCGCCATCTCGAAACTCGAACGGGCCGACGATGTGCGGGTTTCTACCCTGCGGGACTACCTCGAAGCGATCGGTGCACGTCTCGAACTCGTTGCGGTGTTCGACGACGAGGAGCGTCGCGTGCCCGTTCATCTCGGCAAGGAACCCGTCGGGGCCGGCAACTCTGCTGCCGAGGCGTAGCACCCGAGGTGGAAGACCGTCTCTGAGCTGGGCAAACGGCTACGCTGGGAGCGTCGCCCACTTCGACTCAGTGTGCGGAGTTAGGGTACAAGACGCCCCTCCGACACACTCGTTAGTACACGCGTCGGGTCCTGCGGAAACCTGCATGCGTCCGTCGTCGTGATAGACGACGGCGAGGTTCAGTTTGCTGTAGACGGCTCTGCGATCCTCGGGGTCGGCGTTCTCGAGGATCGCGACGATGCCCTCGAGCTGTCGGACGAGGTCCTTGATCTCGGTTGAGGTGAGTCGACCATCGGTACCCTCGGGTCGCAGCGCTATCTCGGCTGCCTTGCGGGCGAGCTTCACTTCGTCGATCCACCGGCCGACGATGGCGGGATCGGTGCCGGCTTCGAGTGCTTGGCGGTACTTGGCGGGGTGGGTGTGGGCTGATGTCGTCGAACCGGGTTGGCCGACTGCGAGGCCGTCGTCGGCGTTGAGGGTGAGGACGTCTTTGACAACGTTTCGGAGTCGCTCAGCATCGCTGTCGATGTCGTTGGCGTGAGCATGGGCTATCGGAGTTCGAGCCCGAGTTGCGCCAGTGCACGTTGGGGGGGTCGGCGTCTGCCAAAATCGACCCGGCACGCTGCAAGTCGGGCGAGAGGAACCGGTCTGGTCCGTGCCCGTCGACGCTCTCCCGGAGTCTGGCGATGACGGCGACGGTTGCCGGGGCCGGCTCGAGAGGTGCCCGGGCCGGGACCTGCCATGGGACACGTAGTTGGTGAAGTTGGGGATCGTGTGGATCCGGTCGAGCGCTCGAAGGTCGGCCGGTCGAGGGGCAGGAGAGTCGTGGTGGTCGTGGTGGTTGTCGTCGGGCCGGCGGGCCCGTCCTCAGTGGCAACCGTCGTGGCCGTGGCAACCGTCGTCGTCGGGGGAACCGTCACTGTCGGAGGCACCGTCGTGGTCTCCCCGACTCCCCGCTCGACTCCGCGGGAAGCAGCGGGCTCGAGGGCATCCCGGTCACAGGCGGACACCAGGATCAGCAGCAGTGAAACCGCGAGTGCAGCTCCTCTGTGATGCGTTGTTCCGATGCCGTTGCGTCTCGGACGCATCTCCTACCTGTCCCTACCCGAAAGTTTGCGCTCGGGCTGCCGATAGCTAGTGGCAGAGGACCTGCACCGATGGGTACAAGGAGCTGACAATGGGACGGATCCCCGCCCTCGACGGGTTGCGCGCCGTGGCCATCGCGATGGTGGTCGCGTACCACATCGACAAGGCCGTCGTGCCGGCGGGGCACTGGGGGGTCACCCTGTTCTTCGTCCTGTCAGGTTATGTGATCACCAGTTCGTTGTGCGCCGAGGTGGCCCGGACCGGTCGGATCGACCTCGGTTCCTTCTACCGCAAACGCGCGCTCCGGTTGCTTCCCGCCCTTCTGGTCGTGTGTCTGGCGATGCTCGCGGTGGGGACCGACTGGTCCCGCGTGGTTCCGGCGCTCGGCCTCTACGCGAACTACGCGCGAATCGAAGGTGTCGATCTGGATCGGCTGACACACACCTGGTTCATCGCGGTGATCGCCCACTTCTACCTGCTGTGGCCGCTCGTCGTCGGGGCGCTACCGGCCAGGCACCGGACACGAATCATCGGAGGCATGGCGCTTGCGGCCATCGCCTGGAGGGCAGCGGCAATCGGACTCGTGTCGCCGGGTTGGGTGTACAACGCGACCGACACCAATGCCGCGGCACTCCTCGTGGGGTGCTACCTGGCCGTCGCCCGCCCCACCCCCTGGCGGATCGCGAAGTGGTCGGTTCCAGCGATGCTGGCACTCTCGCTGGTGCCGGTGTTCGGCGACACGAGCGGGGCCGTTCTCTGGGGTGGTTTCGCGGCCCTGGCGCTCGGCGCGATGGCAGTCCAGTACGCGTCTACCGGCCCCGCATGGTTGGAGAACCGGGTCCTGCTGCGGCTCGCCGAAGTGTCCTTCGGGCTCTACCTGTGGCACTACGTGTTCATCCGCTCGGACATCCCACTATGGACGGCACTCATCCTCACGGCCGCTGCGACCGTCGCCTCGTGGCACCTGGTGGAACGGCCGATCCTGCGCTGGGTGGCCAGGCTGAAGGATCCAGATCGGACCGTTCGTTCGGCACGACCGGCGTCGCGCTCAGCGCCGCCTAGTCCTCCGGTGTCCGCGGAACACTGAAGACCCTCGCCACCACTCACACTGCATGGTCGGTCAGGCACTCATCGTGACTGTTCGATAGCGAGTCGACGCAGAAACAGAGACCAGCCGCAAGCATGTCGGGCAACGAGGTGATGCACCATCGAGCTACGACGGTTTGGTGCTGGACCTGCGCGACCACGGAGTCGATCCAGCGGTATCCGGCGGGCGGCGTCAGATGACGAGAGCCTTCATCATCCTTCGACGGCTCGTCGTGGCGGTAGCCGTGCTGAACGTCCTCGTCCTGCTGATGTTGACGATCGCGGTGTTGACCGCGGCAGACGATGACGCTGCGGACGCCAAGCGGCTCGGCGCTGCGGTGGCCTACCTGATCACGAACTACGGGCCGGACTCGTCGACGGCCGGGTTGGCGACGGGCGTGGCCGTCGATCCCGCTCGCGCCGGCGTTCTGGTTTCGGTGGCTGAGACCGTGCATCACTCCGGGATGTGGTCACGTGGCACGATCGAGTACGGCCACCTCGACGGCGGGATCTCGACAATGGTCGTGGTCCGCCAGGAAGTAGGTGTAGAGGGTGCAGGGGAACCCGAGCGAGTCGAGACCCGGACGATGGACGTGCGCCCGGTGAGGAACGATTTCGGCGAGTGGGAGTTCGACAATCCCCGGATCGACCTCCCCGATTCTGCGATCTGGGACATCTGCTCTGGGCACACCGATCACGCCCTGCTCCAGACGATGACCGAGATCGCCGAGCGGTCCCCGTACTCCGTGGTCGTGTTGCACACGGGACACCCGCGCAACGTGTTCGGAACGCCGCGGTTGAGCATTCACGCGGTGGACTCGGAGCTGGTGATCGACTCTCACGACCTCACGTCGTCGACCTACGAGCTGTCCGAGTGGCTGGTGTCGTGATCCGATGTCAAGGAGTCCGGAAGTCCGTGGCGGTTCGAGGACGCGATTGCGCACACCTTCACCACCGAGATTCACCACGATCACATCCACGTCGGCGTCTTCCCGGAGGGTCACCCCGTAGGGTGAGCCGCCCAGCCCGATCCACGACCTGGGCACCGCCGGCTACGACTACCTGACGAGGCACCCCGGCGAGATTCTGTCCTTCTTCGACAAACACATGTGATTGCCCCAGGCGATGTCTGCGGTCGAACGGAGGTTCCATGACCACGGTTGGATTCATCGGTCTCGAGGCCGTGGGGGAGCCCATGTCCGCGATGGACCGTGGCGGCGTGGTGATCGTGATGAGCACAGTGTCGCCCACCCACTGCAAGGATCTCGCGGCCGAAGCGAGCGAATCCGGAATCACTGTTCTGGACGGCCCGGTGAGCGCGATGGTGCAAGGAGTCGTCGACGGAACACTCACCCTCATGATCGGCGGCGGCACGGAGGACATCGAACGATGTCGTGAAGTGTTCGAACCAATGGGGCACCGTCACCCACAGCGGGCCGGTCGGGACCGGCCAGGTCATGAAGGTCGGCGGCAACGCCATGGCGGTCGGGGCCTTCGGGCTCACCATGGAAGTCCGAGACAGGTGGGGTGCAAGCGAGGGCGGCGCCTCAGCTAGGCGTCGCAGGAGATCTCCGCGGACGTGGCCGGCGAGATCGATGCCCGTGGCGATGTCGTGGCGGTATGGCCGTTCGTATTCCAAGGACTCGAACTGTCCCGGGTCATCTTCCTCAACACCGAGTCCGTCATCCGTCTCGTCGGCGCCCTGCTCGGCGAGGTCGACGACGAGATGATCTCCTCCGATCGCCGCTACATCGCCGCCACCACCACCCGACGGGACGCGATCCCTCAATACGCATCTCAAGGGACCGATGGAACCGGGTATGCGTAGAACAAGAGGTGCCTCCAGCGAACATTTGATCCGCAAACGGGTATGGAGTGGATCCGCCTCCGCCATCGGTCTGCTGTTGACGGGGTTGCTGCTTGCCTCGTGCGGGTCTGCTAGTGACCCTTCGGCCGATGCTCCCTCGGGGAGTCAACCCGCCCAGGGGGTCCTTGCATTCGCAGAGTCCGACCCCAACTGTGGAGCTGCACCCACGAGCCTCTCGGCAGAGATGGCTGTCGACATTGATCGAACGGACTGCTTCTACACGGCTCCCGTCACTCTCACCGCTCAAGTCCCGGGGAGGATCAACTTCCTCGTCAGCCCACCTCCGGTCAAGTGTGCCGTAGAAGTCCTGAACAAGGCCGGATCAACGAACTTCTCGTTCTCGCTCGATAGCGGCAAGACCGTCGATGGGAACCAAATGTGGAGCTCGGGAGCGATCTCCAAGAGCCTGTTCGGCTTCATCATCGGTCCCGATGCCGGGCCAGATGACCGCTACGGTGCCTGGGTGCTCGACGCCGGCGAGGGCATGGCTCTATCTGACAATGACGGCGGCACGTGCCGGTTCCAGGTCAGCTGGACACCATCGGCCGCTGAGGCGCCTACCTCCACAACCACGACCGCGATACCGACCACGACTTCGACGACCGCGACCACAACGACGACTGCGCCGCCACCGACCACCACTTCGACGACCACGACCACGACCACAACGACGACTGCGCCGCCACCGACCACAACGACGACTGCGCCGCCACCGAACACCACATCCAACGTCGGCAGCTGATCCAGCACCCACCGGAGGAGTACCTGTGCTGCCCGGTAATTCGGTTGCGGCTGCTCAGGCGGCATTTTGGTACTCGCGTATGAGTCCGCCGTAGCGGCTGGTTCGGAGCACCGTGACGGTCGCCGGTGGCGTGTTTGGCGGCTTTTCGACTGGTGTCGGCGGTCGTTGGCCGAGTGACCGGTGCGGGTGCTCGTTGTAGTGCTCCACGCACTCGCGGACGAGTCGCTCGAGCTGGAGTTGGTTCCAGATGATGGTCCAGGGCATCCCGTTGGGTTGCTTGAGGAGTTCGCATCGGATCGATCCGATCCAACGTTCAGCGAACGTGTTGGCCACCGGCGTACGGATGGGCGTGCGGAGTATCTTCATGCCTTCGGTGTGGAAGATCTCGTCGAACGCTTCGATGAACTGGCTGCCGCGATCGCGAACGAGTACCCGTGCGCCTTCGAGACTGTCGGCGTGACTCAAGAACAGGTTGCGGCGGCGTCCCCATGTAGGGTTCTCGGCGGCGAGACGCACGATCAGCTGGCGCAGCTCGGCAGAGATCGGTGGCCTGCCGTTTCGGCGCGTGGGAGGCTGTGTCCAGTGTCTGGCGACGCGACGGCGGTGCCAGCACAGCAGGGTCTCTGGTGTCACAATCCAGCCGTTGCGGAGCTGGCGGAAGAGCCGCGGCGATGGCTCCGTGCAGAGTCCGGTCGTCGTCGGTGACTGCGGATCGGTCGACTTGGCGTCGCGGAACATGGAGCTGGTGGCGCAGCACGATGATCTCAAGGTCCTTGGAACGTCCGGAACGGACCGCGAGGCGTGCCAAGCCGGTGAGAAGTCGGTAGAGGATACGAAACACGGGGCACCAAGATGGCGGGCAAACCACCTGGTCAGACCCTATGACACGATTTCGGGCATCCACAACCGTCGACCAGCCTTGCGTCAGTCTCTGCGTTCACGTCGGTAGGCGGCGAACCGGCCCACGAATTCGTCGCACTGTTCGGCTGACCACGCGACGGCAGCCCACCCGTGTAGGGAGCGGCACCGCTCGCCATGCGCGGCGAACGATGGCGAGATATCAGCGCTGTATCCAAGGCGCTCCAAGCCCGCCATGCGGACGTGGATGGGCATGGCGACGGCCTCGGCGAGGGACACATCGGGCCCGGCGAGCCAGCCGGTCTCTTCGGTCCACTTGCCCATCTGTGCGAGCGCATCGGCGAGCTTCTCGCCGGCGCGAGCGATGCGGTCGGGCTCGGTTCCGTAGTACACCCCGACCATGGGTCGGAATGCGCTGCGGTCGATCCACGCCATGCGTTCCCGAACGAGGGCACGAGCCGTCTCGTCCAGGGGTAGGAGCGGCTGGTCGGGTACTTCGGATTCCATCCACTCGAGGATCGGGATGGAGTCGGCCAGGTAGCGGTCGCCGATGCGGAGCATCGGGATCTCGCCCTGGGGGCTGTGCTCGATGAACTCTGGCGGTAGCTCGAAGTCAGGGCCGCGTACAGCCGACGGCGGCAGGTCGATGAGTTCGTGCGCGATTCGGCGCTGATGCAGCGCGAACTGCACGCGTGTCGCGAACGGGCAGATCCAGTGGCCGTACAACGCGACGTCGGCCGTCATACGAAGAGCGTCTCGCAGCCGGTGCCGGCGAGCACGGTGTCGACGCGGGTGCGATCGTCCGCATCGAGGTCGGCGTAGGCCTCTCGGAGCCACTGGAGGCATTTGACCTGGTATTTGAACGGGCCCTGCCGGTACTCGGCGCCGTCGATCTCGCACACGACTTCGTCTGCGCCCGACAGGAGGGCGTCGTAGTTCGCCAGCATGAACGGGGCGTAGGTCCGGCCGGACTCGAGCAAGAGGTCGTGCACGGTCTCTTCGAGTTGGTCGAGCGCGGACCAGCCCGAGTCGCCATCGACGGGCCACCACGCCAGGTCGTCGACCCGTTCGAGCCAGTTGACAGCGCGTGGTGCTCGTTCGACGGCGATTGCCATGGGTGTGGGATCCCACCACAGCAAGGGCTTGAGCTGTCCGTAGAGAGCGAAGTCGGCTCGGCCGGGCCGGTCGCCGAGCAAGAAGTCGCGCTGGGCGAGATGAGCCTGGAGGATGTCGAGCACGTTCCGATACGAATCCTCGATGATCGGTGCGTTCGCCGTGGTGGAGCCAACCAGTGCCCGACGGCTGACCTGGCGCTCGATGATGAAATCGTGCGCGGCCGCGTGTGCATCGTCGGGAAGCTGGAGGTCCCGGTCGAAGGGCAGGAGCCGCCCGGCCTTTTCGATGTCGGGGTCGTAGGTCCAGCGGTAGTGATACATGGCCTTGGTGACCCACTCGTCGGCGAAGTCCTCGAGAAGGAAGTCGATGAACGCGAGCGCGGGGTCGGTCGGTACCAAGCTGCGGTCGCGGTGCTCGTCTTCGAGACGGGCGATCTGGGGCGACGAGTCGACCATGACGTCGCGGTACCCACCGGCGCCGTCGGGCCAGGCGAGCACGGGGATGATTGGCACGGGCGGTGTGGGCAGGTCGTCCAACCGGGAGTTGCGCAACACCCAACGGTGCGGGATGCGGCGGTAGCGGAGAACCGCCCGCATCTTCAGGCTGTACGGCGAACTGAACGCGCCAGCAATGACTAGGGCCGCGTCGGCTGGGTCGTCGCTCATGAGTCGTCACCTTCGTTGCGAATCTGGGGCGCCTGCGTCTTCACCCCGCACCATATGTAATGCCAATAGGACAAGCAATAGATTCGCTTGGGATGGCTCTCCCCGGGGCGCGACCCCGGGCGATGGGAGACTGCGAACGCGTCGCTCGTGTGTCGCGTGTCATCGCTTTGTCATCCTGATGGCGGCTTCCAGCATCGGGCCGAGTTAGCCGCGGCGTACGGTGGCGAGAACGGCTCGCTCGCGGGTCAGTGAGAACAGGCCAGCGGCACCGACGATCCCTGACCCGATCAGGCTTGGCGCATCGGGGACATCACCAAACACGACGATCTGCAGGATGATTGCAAACAATAGGATCGAATAGCGGAAGGGAGCTGTGAAGCTCATCTCGCCGACGCGAACGGCATTCACGCTTGCTGTGTAGCCGACACTGAGGAAGCCGGACGCGGTTGCCAGGTAGATCAGATGTTTGCCCTCGATGGACTCCCAGCCCTCAAAGATCGAGACCACCCCTCCCATGGCGGTGACAACGAGTCCGGTGCCGAGAGCGATGACCAGGGACGGGATTTCGGTGGAGATCTTCTTGGTTACGAGTTCGCGGATCGTGACGAGAACCACCACCGCAAATGCGGCGAGGAACCAGGGACTCGAACCTTCTGAGCCCGGCCGGACCACAAACAGAACACCAACGAAACCGGCAAGAACGGTCGCCACCCGAATCCAGTCGACCTGCTCGCGCAACAGCCGCGCGGCGGCGAACGTGACGGCGAGCGGGACAAGTTGCAGTACGGCCGTCATGTCAGCGAGTGGGAGGTTGCTGAGCCCGAGAAGAAAGAAGCAGGTGCCGATGGCTTCGATGCCGACGCGGGCACCAACGTGACGGTCGCGCAGCATTCCTATTCGCCGATGGTCGCCCTTGACTCGAGCGATGAGGCTGATGAGTGCAACGATCATCAGGCCACGAATGAAGATCGTCTGGAACAGAGCGAGGTCTTCGACTGCCTTCTTCACGAAGGCATCGTTCACGACATAGCCGAGCATGCCAAGTGTCATCCACGCCGCGCCTCGGAGGTTCTCTTCGTTGCTCACTTGGGAAGCGTACTCACGTCGGCCTTGGAGCCCAATCGAGTCGCGGTGATGGCGCCGAGCAGGGTCCGGTCGTCGTAGCTGATGACGGGTCGCTCGACCTGGCGGCGTAACACGTTCAGCTGATGTTGTAGCACGATGATCTGAAGGTCCTTCGAACACCCGGAGCGAACAGCGAGCCTCCAGATCGCACTGCGAGGCGCGCCAGACCGGCCAGGAAGCGGTAGAGGACACGGAACACGGGACACTAGGATGGCCGGCATACGCCCTGGTCAGCGCCCACGACCGGATATTCGGTCCCCACAGGGTGGAGGCATCGCCCCTTGTCAGCACTCACGCGCAGGTTTCCGAGCCCCGCAGGGACCATGTTCTCTGTCTGTCGACCGCCGGACGCGGCGAAGCTGGTTCCATGCGGTTTGATGCTGGCCTGCCTTGGCATGGGTCGCGGCTAGGCGCGTGAGCCGCTTCTTCACCGAGCCGCGAGGTGTGATCGTCTTGCCCCATGGCGTCGATGTGGGCCTTCGCGTCGCCTCCCGAGTCCTGCTCTTCGTGGCGGTTGTGGTGTTCACCTTTGAGGCGTCACAGGGCAGCATTCCACGTGACCCCCAAGGGGGACAGTTCACCGACGAGGTCCTGGTTCCGCTCCAGCTCTCCTTGCTCGCACTCACTGCCATCGGCCTGGTCGTGAGTTTCCGTTGGATCGCAGTGGCCGCCGCCATCGTTGCCCTCGGGGGCACCGGGATGGGGGTGCTCGCCACGCTTCAATACGAACCCCCGGTCGGGCTTTTCGTGATGCTTGTCTTCCTGGCCCCGGCGGTCATGATGTGGCTGGATTGGCAGCACCAGGAGACGCTGGGCAAGATCCTGGCGCTGGCGGTCAGCACTGCCATCCTGCTGGTCGGGGGATGGTTCGCCGCCACCGAGGTGTACGCCACCTACTTGGGGCCGGCCCACCCCCAGTCGGCAACGCCTGAGCTGTCGAGGTCGGCGGTTCGTTGGCTCTGGTCAGGCGCGGTCGACGTCGATGGCTTCTCGGTTACGACGCGGCTTCGCGATGAGGCAGGGTCGGTGCGGCTCGTCGTCCGAAACGAGGCAGGCGTCGAGGTGGCCCGATCTCCAGCAGTGGCGGTGCGTGACCCGGACCATCCTGTGACGCTGGTGGCCGAAGACCTCAAACCCGCCACACAATACGAGTACGCCGTCGAGATCGATGGGGTGAGAGATGATGTCCGCACCGGGCGCGTTCGCACGTTTCCAGAGGGCGCGGGGTCGTTCACCGTCGCCATCGCGGCCTGCGCTCGGACCAACTCAAACGGAGCGGTATTCGACACCATTCGCGAGCTCGACCCCGATCTCTACATCAGCGCTGGTGACCTGCACTACCGCAACATCCACGAGAACAGCCAGTCCCAGTTCCGGTCGGCGTATGCCGAGGTCCACAACTCGCCGGCCCAGTCGGCGTTGTACCGGTCCGCGCCCATCGCCTATGTGTGGGATGACCATGACTTCGGGCCCAGCGACTCGAACGCCGACGCAGCAAGCCGCCCCGCGGCCTGGGCGACCTACCGGACTCACGTCCCGCACTACGAGCTCCCATCCGGCAACGATGGGCCCATCTACCAGGCGTTCACGATCGGACGGGTCCGCTTCGTCATGACCGACACCCGGTCCATGCGCCAGCCCGACGATGGTGTCCTGCTCGGTGATGCCCAGCTCGAGTGGTTCTTCGAAGAGCTCCTCGAGGCACGCGATACTCACGCGCTCACGGTGTGGATCAGCTCGATCCCATGGATCGGAAGCCCCGATCCAAACGGGGATTACTGGTCGGGATACGCGGCCGAGCGCGAAGAGATCGGGCGCTTCCTGCACCGGCACGCCATCACGGGTCTTGTGATGCTGGGCGGCGACGCCCATATGGTTGCGATCGACGACGGCACCAACAGCGGCTACGGCGGCCACAGCGGCTTCCCGATTCTCCAAGCCGCCGCGCTCGATCGACCCGGCAGCACCAAAGGCGGGCCGTACAGCCACGGGATGTTCCCCGGTGCGGGCCAGTTCGGCCTACTCGAAGTCACCGACGACGGCGGCGACACAATCGGCGTCACCCTCGTCGGTCTCGACTACACGGGCGCCGAACTCGTGCGTCTCGATCTCGCCTACGACGTCTGGCGCTCGCCATAGCCTTCAACCTGTGGGGGCCGGTTATTGCGTTGTGGCTGGTCACGAGGCGTTCGAGCTGGGGTTGGTTCCAGATGATGGTTCTGGGCAACCCTTTGGGGTGCTCGAGGAGTTCTCGTCGGATGGATCCGATCCGGCGTTCGGCGAAGGTGTCGATGAATTGGATTCCGCTGTAGCGGACCCGAGCATGAGCACCTTGGAGAGGGTCGGTGTGGGCGATGAACAGGTTGCGGGCGTCTCGGGGAGCGGCCGGTCAGCGGTGCCGCTGGCAAGGGTCACTTGGCTCTCGCGCTCGGCTGGCGCGATATCCAGAGGTCGGTGAGCCCGTTCCGCACTAGCGTCGTCGGAGATGGGGTATTCCTCTCCTTGGCGCGCGCTCTTGGGTCTTTTGGCGCCCCACCGCGCCCGAGTTTCCGCGATGGCTGCAGTCTTGGCCGTCGCCGGTGGCCTGCCCCTACTCGGCCCCATCCTCATCGGCCGGTTCATCGACGACGCGTCCACCGGCGCCACCGCCACCCATCTGTTCGTCCTGGCCGGCGTCTATGTCGCAGTCGGGCTGGCCCGGCAGTTCATGGCCGTCGTCGTGGCGTGGACGGCCGCCGACCTCGCCTGGACCGTCACCAACGAGGTGCGCTCGGACCTCACCCGTCACGTCTTGGCTCTCGACCTCGGCTTCCATCGGCGCACGAGTCCCGGCGAGCTCGTCAGCCGAGTCGACGGTGACGTCACCGCCCTGAGCGAGTTCATCGCCCAGTTCGCGGTGAAGGCTGTTGCCGCGGCGGTGACGCTCGTTGGGATCGTGATCATCATGCTCGCTCAGGACTGGCGGATCGGGCTGGGTTTCGGCGTGTATCTCGCTCTCGCCGTCGGAACCATGTACGCCCTACGCAACCAGGCGGTCGACGAAGCGGCCACCGAACAAGCGGCGATGGGTCGACTGCTCGGCGAAGTCGAGGAACGTCTCACCGGGGCCGACGACCTCCGTGGCAACGGGGGTGGGAGTCACGCCGTCGCCCGCTTCCAGGTGGCCAGCGCACGGCTCCTGCGAGCGATGTTGCAGCGCGAGAAGCAGGGCGTCATCTTGTGGGTGGCGTCGAATGCGATGTTCGTGTTCGGCGGCATTGCGATTCTCGCCCTCGACGCGGCGCTGCTGTCACAGGGTTCGATCACGCTGGGCACTGCCTACGTCGTCTTCCAGTTCACCCAGATCTTGCGCGAGCCGTTGGGGCAACTGGCTGACGAAACCGAGCGGGTTCAGCGTGCGGCCGGCGGCATGGCGCGCACGATCCAGCTGATGGACGAGCGATCGGCGATCCACGACGACGGTTGTGACTCTCTACCGTCCGGTCCACTGGCGCTCGCGCTCGACGACCTGTCGTTCACCTACGACGACGAGGACCACGCAAGTCCTGTTCTGTCCGACGTTGCACTCTCGATTCCGGCCGGCACGACGCTCGGCGTGCTCGGCCGCACCGGCAGCGGCAAAACAACCCTGGCTCGGCTACTGCTGCGCCTCGTCGACCCGACGGTCGGGGTCGTCAGGCTCGGCAGCGTCGACATCTCGACCGTGCCTCTCCGGGATCTGCGGGCTCGTACCGGTGTTGTGTCGCAGGACGTCCATCTGTTCAACGCGTCGATCCGCGACAACCTGGTGTTGTTCGACGACACAATCCCCGATGAGCGGGTTCGCGGCTCGCTTGGCGAGTTGGGGCTGCTCGATTGGGTCGAGGCGATGCCTGAGGGTCTCGACACCGTGCTCGGTCCCGCTGGAAGCGGGCTCTCGGCGGGGGAAGGGCAGCTGATCGCACTCACCCGCTTGTTCCTGCGCGAGCCGGATTTCGTGCTGCTCGACGAGGCCTCGTCTCGCGTTGACCCGCTCACCGAGGAGCGGGTGACCCGTGCCGTGGACCGGTTGATCGAGGGCCGAACCGCGATCGTGATCGCCCACCGGCTCTCCACCGTCGAGCGGCTCGACCAGATCCTCATCCTCGACGCGGGCAGGGTTGTGGAATTCGGCAGCCAGTCTGAGCTGCGATCCGAGCCGGCGAGCCGGTATGCACGGTTGCTGGCGACCGGGGCTTCGAGCGAGGTCGACGCTGCCCTTCTCGATCGGGGGGCACCGTGACGACCGGCAAGATCCGTCCCGACCTCCTCGCGTGGCGCACCGCCACCTTCCGCGCCCGCACCTGGGCGTTCGCCTGGTTCTTCTGGACCTCCTACTACCTGAGCCCGCTCCTCACGGGTTGGCTCCTGAAGCTCGTCTTCGACCGGCTGGCAGAGGCTGAATCGGTCTCGACGCTCCTGGTCACACTTGGTATCGCCGAGTCGGCCTCCTGGGTCGTGTTCGCGATCTCGGTCTGGTTCGTCGTCCGCTGGTGGGTGTCGGTCACCACGATGGTCCGTACGAACATGCTTCACGCCCAAACCGTCAGCGGTGGGCCGCGGGCGGCGAAGCTCCCGTCGAGTCCGTCGGAGGCCATCACCCGCTTCCGCGACGACACCCGCGACACCGTGATCTGGGCCGACTCATGGCTCGATGGTGGCGGGATCATGCTCTACGGCATCGGCGCCCTGATCATCATGGCGACCATCAATGTCGGTGCGGCACTGGTCGCGCTCGCTCCGCTCGTGGTCGTCACGGTGGTGACTCGCCACCTCACGCCGCGGCTGTACGCGGCTCGGGCTGCCGATCGCCGTGCCGCAGCGACCGTCAATTCCTTCCTCGGTGAGATGTTCGCTGGGATGCTGGCCTTCAGGCTCGCCGGTCGTGAGGAAGCGGCCATTCATCGGCTCGAGACGCACACGTCGCACCGTCGACACACCGCAGTCCGCGACACCGTCCTCCAGCAGGCGATCGACGGCATGGCATCGTCCACTGCCGACGTCACCATCGGTCTCACCCTGCTCGTGCTCGTGCCATCGATGCGCGACGGATCGCTGTCCGTCGGCGACATCGCCCTGTTCGTCGCCTACGCCGTGCAGTTGGGTCGCGTGCCGCGGTTCGCGGCTCGCCTGGTGACCGCTCGCGAGCAGGCGATCGTGGCCTACGAGCGGATGGGCGAGATGATGCCGCAAGGCCAGGTCGCCGGTCTCGTCGAACGGTGTGAGGTCACGATCGAACGCCGTGACCGCATGCGCACTCGTGACGCGGACCCAGATCGCGTCGGCCTCGATCGCCTCAACCTTCGGGGACTCACCACGGTGTTCGCCGACACCGGTGGCGGTGTGAGAGGCATCGAGCTGTCGGTGCCCGCGGGCGCCTTCGTCGTCGTCACGGGCGAGGTCGGATCGGGCAAGTCGACGCTCCTGCGAGCGATCGCCGGACTCGAGGATCTCGACGACGGAGCGATCGAGTGGAACGGACATCCGATCGACGACGTCGCCGCCTGGATGGTGCCTCCCCAGGCGGCGTACCTGCCCCAGATTCCCCGGCTGTTCAGCGAGTCGATCGCCGCCAACGTCCGGCTCGGCCGTGACCATCTGCCGCTCGACGACGTCTTCGGGCTCACCACCCTCACCGCCGACCTTGCCGAGATGGCGGACGGGGCCGAGACGCGCGTCGGCGCGCGCGGTCTCCGGCTTTCCGGCGGCCAGGCCCAACGGGTCGCGACGGCTCGCAGCCTGCTCAGCCAGCCGGAGCTGCTCCTGATCGACGACGTGTCGAGTGCTCTCGACGTAGCGACCGAGCTCGAACTCTGGACAAGTCTTCGTGGCCAGGGCACGAGCACGATCATCGCCGTCTCGCACCGTCAGCTCGCCTTCGATCTCGCCGACGCTGTCATCACCCTCAGCGACGGCCGAATCGTCTGACCCGCCAGCGGGGGCCGAGTATTGCGTCGCGGCTGAACCCGTCGTATCGGGTGGTTCGGGGCACGGGGACGGTTCTTTGCGACGCTTCTGGCGGTTCGTTGGCCGGTGTTGGTGGCTTCTGTTGGAGGGACCGGTGAGGCCGGTTCTCGCTGTGACGCTCGATGTGGTCGCGGACCAGAGAACGAGCATCTTCGAGACTGTCGGAGTGGGCGATGAATAGGTTGCGGGTGGCTTGGGTGGTCCACTCGTCGGTCGGGTTGGTGGTGGTCCCGGCGTGGAACACCTGGCGGGTTTCGACCGAGATGAAGAGCAGGATGTAGTAGCGGCGCAGGAACGTAGTGTCGACGCTGAGGAAGCCACAGGCGACCGCTGCCTGGGAACGCAGGAACTCAGTCCAGGTCACATCCGAACGGTTCGGGGCAGTGTCGATGTCATTGTCTTTCAGGACCTGCCACACCGTCGAGGACACAGCTTGTTGCCGAGTCTGGCCAGTTCGCCGTGAACGCGTCGGTATCCCCATGTCGGGTTCTCGGTGTCGAGTCGCACGATCAGTTGTCGCAGCTCGACAGCTGTGCTCGGTCTGCGGGGTCCACGTTTGGTTGGAGTCCAGTGTCTGGTGATGCGTCTGCGGTGCCAGCGAAGCAGCGTCTTCAAGGTCAGGAATCGGTAGTGGAGGTAGATTCCGGTGAACCAGGATGGCGGTCATCTTCCCTGGTCGACGCCGCGGCGGCCGCTCTGGCTACGCGGTGACCCCCTCGACCTGAATCGAGCGGACTCCACCTTGGTGAAACACCGAGGCGCCCTCTTCGCAACGGACAACGCGCTGGCTCAACGGGTTCGAACGCTCGTGTCAGACCGTCTCGGCTGGTGGTCCGATCGCCGAGCTATGTGGCTCCGGGCCAAGCCCCGGTGCCGATGAGCTCCGGAATTGTCGATTCGACGGTACTTGCGATGAAGCGCGCCAGAGGCGAAGACGGCCTCTCGCTTGGTAGCGATAGCACCAGTCTGCGCCTGGGAGTCACGTCGACAATCGGTGCGAAGCTCAGCTGGCCGGAGCGGATCTCATCATGGATTGGAGCGAGGGGAAGGATGGTCAGACCTCGACCTGCCTTGACCAAGCTCTTCAGTGCCAAGTAGCTGTCTGCCTCGATGCTGGTGTGAAGCTCGATGCTGCGTGTTCGAGCGATGTCATCAATCAGATCGCGAAGGCCGTGGCCGTGGCTTGGAAGCAGAAGCGTGACGCCAACAAGATCATCGAAGGCAACAGGGGCATCCGGGTCGAGGTCATCATCTGCCGAGCCGATCAGAAACAACTCTTCCTCGACGAGTGGAACCGACTGGAGTGACGGCAGCGCGGGGCCGTCGAAGAGAATGGCGACATCGAGCTCGCCGCGTTGCAGCCAGTTCTGGAGGTAGCGGGAGTACGCGTTGACGATACGAAGCGTTGCATCCGGATGGCTCTCGCTGAATGCGGTGGCAATCGGGACGGTGAGAATATCGCCGGCGGTAGGAGGCATGCCGATCGAGACGTGCCCCCGAAGTGGCACATGGCCAACAGCTGCAACTGCCCGAATGCTGTCCAGCTCACCCATGATGTTTCGCGCATGATCGAGAATGTCCAGGGCAGCATCGGTCGGGTGCATTCCTCGACCATGGCGTTCGAACAGTTCGACACCGAGGTCCCGTTCAAGGCGTCGAACCTGTCGACTGAGTGCTGGTTGAGCGATGTGGAGACGTTCGGCGGCTTTCGAGAGGCTGCCGAGTTCGGCCACGTGAATCACGGTTCGGAGCTGTCGTAAGTCCACGGAGCTAGACACTATCGGCATAGCTGGATGACCAACCGGGTCGTAGCTACTGGTCTCGGGCATCTCTATTGTCGGGGGCGTGAACGAAGCAGCTTCTTCAACAGCCACGTGGCCGCATGAGCTGTTCGACCGATTGCGGGCGGCTGGGGTCAGCCATGTCAGCTACGTCCCCGATGCGGGGCACAGCACACTCATTCGGCTGTCGCTCGACGCTCCAGACATCACGACAACCATGCTCACCACAGAGGAAGAGGGCGTCGCTGTCGCAACCGGCGCCTGGCTGGGCGGCATGCGGTCGGTGATCCTGATGCAGTCGTCTGGGGTTGGCAACTGCATCAACATGTTGTCGCTGCCTGTTCAGTCGCGAACTCCGCTCCTGATGATCGTCACGATGCGCGGAGAGTGGGCGGAGTTCAACCCGTGGCAGGTTCCGATGGGGCAAGCCACAGAGGCGTCGTTGACGGCGATCGGCGTGCACGTCGTTCGCGCGTCCACCGGCGACGAAGTCGTGGCAGCAGTAGAGCAAGGCGCGACGATGGCCTTCGAGGCTGACCAGCAAGTCGCAGTCTTGATCGGTCAGCAACTTCTGGGGGAGAAGACGTGGTAGCCACCCAACTTGGCTCTCGTGACCTCGGGCAAGGCAAGATGGATCGTCGCGAGGTCGTATCTCGAGTGCTCAGCGAGCGCGGTGAATCACTCGTCGTCACCGGCCTCGGCTCGCCAAGTTATGACGTCCACGCAGCAGGCGATCATGATGCCAACTACTACTTGTGGGGAGCGATGGGAGGCGCCGCTCTCGTCGGACTCGGGCTGGCCCTGGCACAACCAGAACGACGAGTGATTGTGATCACCGGCGACGGCGAGCAGCTCATGGCCTACGGCTCGCTCGCCACGATAGCGGTGGCGAAACCGCGGAATCTCGACATCTTCGTGCTCGACAACGAGCACTATGGCGAGACCGGCATGCAGATCAGTCATACCGGCCGAGGTCTTGACCTGGCTGCCGTCGCTGCTGCCTCAGGATTCGTGGAGGCGGCAACAGTTCGAACCATCGATGCGGTCGCCAGCCTCAGCGCAGCCTCCAACGAGGATGGTCCACGTCTCTTCGTGCTGAAGATCAGAGCGGAGGATACGCCACGTTCGCTTCCCTCTCGAGATGCTGTGTTCATCAAGAACCGATTCAGGGCCCATCTTGATCTGGCGCCGAACTAGGAGGGATAGCCCATGAAACCATCTCCCATCCACCCCGCTCCCGCGGATGCAGCGGCCCGCAAGGCGTACGAACCAGTCGTCTGCTATCCGGTCGATTCGCTGCCGTCGTACGACCCATCGGTCTTTGCCGCCGCACGCGAGTCCATGTCATTGATCGACGAAGTGGTGGTGCAACCCCGCGACGCCGAGATCTTTCATGTTCCGCAGGGCCACTTCTTCCGAATCGTCTGCCCGGAGGGCCCTCAGGTCGGCGATCTCAACCTATGGAACGCAAACGATTTGAGCGAGCGGTTCTTCAGCGGCAAGACGCGTGCGCTCTACGGGACACACGTGAGCACCGGCGACAAACTGATGAGCAACATGCCGTTTCTTCGATCGATGGCGACCATCACTGAGGACACCCTCGATTGGTACGGCTGGGACGCGTTTGGCGGCAGCGTGCACGATGTGATCGGCACTCGATGTGACCCGTACACCAACGTCCTGCTCACCGGGAACGAGTATCACCACTGCTGCCATTCGAACCTGACCCGCGCGCTCGCAGGGCATACCGGGATGAGCCTCGACGCGGCGGAACCGCTTGTTCACGACGTGCTCAACGTGTTCATGTGCTCCGGGTTCACCTTCGATACCAAGCAGTACTTCATCAAGGCCAGCCCCGTGCGCACCGGCGACCGTCTCGAGATGTTTGCTGAGATCGACCTGCTCGGCGGGCTGTCGACCTGCCCGGGTGGGGACTGCTCCGAGAGCCACTCCAGCGATGCGGCCACGTGCGCACCGCTGAAGGTGGAGGTACTCAAGCCAGTGGAAGGATCGCTCGCCAAGTGGCGTGCGCCGGAACGTTCGTCCTACAGCAGAACCCACGGCACGTCGGGAGGCGTTTCGAAGTGAAGGCCCACATCGTTCTCGCTCACCCAGAGAGACACTCATTCAACGGACTCCTCGCAGACACCTCGAAATCTCGGCTCGATTCGGCCGGATGGGAGGTCACGTTCTCTGACCTGTACGGCATGGGTTTCGATCCACGAGAGGCGTCGGAGCACTACACCGAACGCTCAGACGAAGCTCGCTTCCACGCCCAAACCGAACAGCGATTCAGCGCCGACAACGACGCCACGCCGGCCGACGTACAAGCAGAGATCGACAAGGTTCTTGCATGCGATCTTCTCGTCGTGCACTTCCCCCTCTGGTGGTTCGGAATGCCAGCGATCATGAAGGGCTGGCTCGACCGCGTCTTCGTCTACGGGAAGATGTACCGCAGCGCAATGCGCTACGACGCTGGTATCTGTGCCGGCAAGAAGATGATCGCCTGCGTGACGACCGGGGCCTCGGCGAACTCCTGCTCCTTCAACGGACGAGAGGCCGATACCCGCCTTCTCGTGTGGCCCCTCGTCTTCCCGTTCCGCTACGTCGGCTTCGATGTTCTCGAGCCAGAAGTCCTTCACGGAATCGGTGGAGTCGCGTTCACCGAAGGTCACGATGACGGAACGAGCGCCCTCGACCGATTCGCTCAACACTGGTCAGAACAGATCGCAAACGTTTCTGCTCGTCCCGTCCTGCCCTACAACCGGGACGACGAGTTCGACGAGAACCTGCGGCTGCGTCAAGACGCCCCGGCCCATTCGCCGTTCATCTCCCACGCCTCAAACATCCCATGGCCTCCGGCTACCGGCGAGGGAGATCCCACATGACCGCTACGTGGAAAGCGCTCACACCGCGGTTCTATCCCGGTCCTGGAGCGCGTGCACGCCTCGGCCTTCTTGTCCTGGCCACCGACATGGCGATCGAACAGGACATCATCAACTTCACGCGACTTGACGGTGTGGATTGTTTTGCCTCGCGAATGCCCATGTCACAGAAGGTGGACAAGGAGACACTCGGTGCGCTCGAAGCCGAGATCCTCACTGCCACGGCAAACCTTGTTGAGTGGGCGGACTTTGACGCGATTGCGTTTGGCTGTACGAGTGGATCGATAGCGGTGGGCCCGGAATAGATTCGCGAAATGGTGCAGTCGGTCAAGCCCGGAGTGGCCGTGTGCAACCCCATCGACTCTGCACTCGACGCGCTTGCGGCGCTGGACTGTCAACGGGTCGCATTGATGACGCCGTACATCGGTGAGGTGAACGAAACACTCGACAACTATTTCGCGACGACCGACATCGTGCTGACCGAACGAGCAGGATTTGGCCAGGCTGGCGATCCCGAGATCAACCGCATTCACCCCGAATGCCTGCTCGAGGAAGCGGTGAAACTTGGCTCAGGGGACTGCGACGCGGTGTTCATTTCCTGCACCGGCCTGTGCGCCGCGGGCGTGGTGCAACGAATCGAAGATGAATTGGGCAAGCCGGTTGTGACGAGCAATCAGGCGTTGTCGTGGGCGATGCTGAGAGCTTCCGGGGTGAACGAACCCATCGAAGGATTGGGACAGCTGTTCACCGTGGCCTAGCTGTGACGACCGGGGGCGTGGTCCTCGGGTGGAGGGGTTGGGGTGACCGGTTGATGGTGTGAGCCCTCCGAGAGAGGCTGTGGGTCTACAACAACTCACTGACCTTCCCGGAGGGTTCGTGTCACACGCTAGAACCCAGCACCCCAACGCGCGGCTCACGCCGCGGGCGAGGCGCACGAGCTGTTCGCGGTTCCAGGTGATTGGGCGGGACAACCCTTTGGGTTGCGAGGAGTTCTCGTCGGACGGATCCGATCCATCGCTCGGCGAAGGTGTTGGCTACGGGAACCCGTACTGGTGTGCGGAGGATTTTGAAGCCCTCGGTCGTGAACGCCTCGTCAAATGTGTCGACGAATCGGCTACAGCGGTCGCGGAGCAGAGAGCGAGCACCTTGGAGGTGCTCGGCGTGGGTCATGAACAGCTTGCGGGCGGCTTGGGTGGTCCACTCACCGATCGGGTGGCGGTGGTTCCGGCGTAGAACACTTGGCGGGTTTCGATCGAGATGAGGAACAGTACGTAGTAGCGGCGCAAGAACGCGGTGTCGACGGTGAAGAAGTCACGCGTGACCGCTCCGAGCTGGGCGAGGAAACGGTAGAGCAGCTGAGACATGAGAGACCAGGCTGGCGAGCAAACGGCCTGGTCAACGCACACACGCGCGTTTTCGAGCACCCCAGGCATGACGGGTGCACTTGACTTCCATATCGGAAGTCCTCATATTTCTGGTATGGAAGCTGTTGAAGCGTTGCGTGTTGCGAACACCGAATTCGAATCGCGTCTCCGTCGCGTCGCGACCGAGGATTGGGCGCGGTCGACTCCGTGCTCGGAGTGGGACGTTCATGGGCTCGTGAACCACGTGCTACTCGGGACCCGGATGTCGATTCAGATCCTGGCGGGTATGTCAGTTGATGAGATCATTGGCGGCCTGAACGATGATCTGATGACAGACACCGACCCGGTCGAGTCGTTCCGGGCGTTCGCTGACGAGATGGTTGATGGATTCTCGGGCCCTGGCGGTCTCGATGGGATTGTCGACCATCCTGCGGGGCAGTTTCCCCGGTCGGTGTTCGTAGGCTTCCGTGTGGCCGACGCGGCCGTGCATGCCTGGGATCTGGCGACCGCGACTGGCGGCGATGTGGAGCTCGACGCTGAGTTGGTGCGATGGCTCTGGGACGACGCCCAACCCCTGCGAGAGATGCTGAGCGCGTCGGGGATGTTCGGTGACAGCGCCTCGGGGGACATCCCCGAGGATGCGCCATTGCAGCTCCGCTACCTCGACCTCATGGGGCGAAGGCCCTGACGTGGTCGAGATCCCGCCGTCGCATCGAAACTGTCCGGCGGGCCATGCGGTGGCAATCCTGGGTGATCGATGGTCGATGATGATCGTGCGCGAGGCGCTGGCCGGAAGCGACCGATATCAAGACTTTCGCGATGCGCTCAGCATTTCTGACAACACCTTGACCCGACGGCTCGCCCATCTCCAACAGATAGGGGTGCTGGTGCACGGCGATCCCGATCCTGGGGTCTACCGCCTGACCGATGCCGGCAACGACCTCGCCCGGGTACTCGCCGTGTTAGGCGATTGGGCGATGACGTGGATGCCAGTCGACATGCCCCTGCAGCCCATTTCTCAACCCGTGATCGATGCCGCTGCAGCATTCGGGTTCGAGATGCCGAGACCCCCCGAAGGAACCTGACATGAACCCGTTCTCCCGTGATCGAACCGCCACCGAGATTGCCGATGGCGTTCATCTGCTCGGCACGCACCGTGTGAACTTCTACATCGTCGAAGAAGGGGACGGCCTCACCCTCATCGACTGCGGGTTCCAGGGTCACCGCCGCTACCTGAACCGCTGGCTAGAGCTGAAGGGAAGAACGATCGGCGACATCGATGCGGTCATCCTCACCCACGGCCATCAGGACCACACCGGATTCGCAGAAGAACTGCGTCGTCAAGGGGTGCCCGTTCACCTCCACCCCGACGACGACCATCACGTGCGGGGTTCTCTACGGATGAAGATCCCGCCGCAGCGACTCCTCAAGTCGCTCTATCGACCATCCGCGATGAGTCTGCTGATGGAGGCCGCCGGCGATGGGGTCTTCACCCAGAAGACACTTGGCTCCTACGAGTCGATACCGGCCGGGGCCACCCTCGACGTTCCTGGGCGACCAGAAGTAGTCGCGGTGCCAGGGCACTCACCGGGCAGCGTGTCGTTCTACCTTCCCGACCGTGGCGTTCTCTTCGCCGGCGATGCGTTGATGACCCGCGATCCGTTCTTCGGTGGTGATGACCGAGCGATCGTCTTCGCCGACCACACCGACCGAAACCAAGCCTGCCTCGACGCCCTACCCGCGTTGAGCCACTACAGCAGCGCTGCCCTCCTGCCAGCCCACGGCGAACCATGGCTCGAAGCCGACAGCGTCGGCCGGGCGATCGCCGAAGCGGCAATCGCAACCTGAGGACCCTCGAACGCACGAGATGCCGAGTCCAGCACACTCCACGCGGCTGCGCCGGGGCGAGCCTGGACGGGACTGTTGAATTGCATCGGTCCCTTGACATGTGCCTGTGGTGCCTGGAGAGTCCGTCGTCGCAGGTCAGGCGGCATTTCGGTATTCGTGTGTGTCCTGAAAGGAAGTGAAGACGATGTAGAAGCTCGTTGGAGTGACCGTGCTGTGCTGGTGATGGAGGTTGGCCCTCCGG
>JAAETH010000155.1 GCA_024228575.1 Actinomycetes bacterium | reverse complement strand
TGATCTCGGACAGTGGCAAACACGCCGAGTTCGGCGTCTTCGGCGGTCATGCGGATGTCCATCATCGAAAGGTTGGCTTTGACGGCTTCCGGGACTTCTCCCGCGGCGCCGTCGATCAGCGACTCGGCGAGGCCGGTGATGCCGTAGAGCGGCGTGCGCAGCTCGTGGGAGGTGTTGGCCAGAAACTCGTCCTTGAGCTTGTCGACTTCGCGCAGCCGGGTGCTGACCTGCCGTTCCTGCTTGACGGTCTCGACCATCAAGGCCTCGCGCGCCTTGAACCGGAAACGGTTGAACACCAGCAAGAGGATGAGAATCACGAGGCCGAAGCCGCCGACGAGAGCCCGGCGGGTATCGCGCTGGCGCTCGAGCTCGAGAGCCTGAAGGGCCTGCTGCTGGCGGAGGAGCTCGATCTTCTTCTCCTTTTGACCGGCCTCGAAGCGCGCTTGCATCTCGGCGATGGTCCGGCTGTTTTCCAGGTCGTAGCTCTCTTTCGTGATCGCATCGTATTGCCGGAAAGCCTCCAGCATCTCGCGGCCCTGCCCCAGCGCGCCGTGGACCTCCACCAGCTCCCGCAGGGCGGCCGGCGACAGCGGCAGTCCGGCTTCGGTATTGAGAACGAGAACGCGTTCGAGCGCCTTGCGGGCAGCTTCGTAGCTGCCGGCTTGCCGGTGCAGCTCGCCCATGGAGGTCAACGCTTCAGCCAGCCCTTCCTTGTTGCCGATCTCCTCCCAGATCCTGATCGACCGCTGAAAGTAGGCGGCCGCAGGTTCGAGCTCGCCCAGGTCGCGGTAGTCATTGCCGATGGCGGAAAGCGTACGCGCGATGGATCGCGGGACCCCGATCTGCTGTCGAATCTCCAGCGCACGAAGATGGACCTCGAGGGCCTGAGCCGGATCGCCGGCCCGCCGGTAGACCACGCCCATGTTGTGCAGCACTCGTCCGACTCCCGCCTTGTCGCCGAGTTGCTGCCGGATCTCGAGGGAGCGACTATAGAAATCAAGCGCTTCGTCGTTCTGCCCGAGACTTCCGTAAGAGTTGCCGATATTGCTGAGCACTTTCCCGACGCCCCTGAGATCGCCGGTTTCCTCGTAAAGCCTGTGTGCTCGGAAAAGAAACGCCAGGGATTCCTGGGTTTCGCCACGATCCCAGGAGACGCCGCCGGCATCAATTGAGGCATGGGCCAGTCCCACCGTATTTCCGAGCTCCTCGTAGAGGCCGATGGCTTCGGTGAGCGCTTCGAGGGCGCGTTGACTCTCGTCGGTTCGCCGCAGGATTCTGCCGCTCAGCCGGAGAGCCCGAGCCAGGGCGGGCTTGTTGCCGGCTGTCCGGGCCAGCTGCTCGGCCTGTTCGGCATAGCGCAGGGTGGTCTCGTAGTCGCGCAGTTCGAGATGGGCGTCGCAGAGGGCATTCAGCAGCGTGAGCTCGCGGTCTTCATCGGGCGTCGCGGCGAGCATCTCGAGCGCCTCGCGGCCGTTGGCGATCGCCTTGGCGGGATCGTCCATGCGATAGGCCTCGGCCAGCTCGACGAGCAGGTCCAGCCGCGCCCGGCCGGTCGCCGCGGCGAGCTGCGTCTCGAGCTTTTCCGGCTCGGTCTTCTCTTCGGCCTCTGACTGGGCCCAAAGAGGCGCGGACAGCAACAGGGAGATCGACACGAAGAGGATGGTGCGCACTTGTTCTCCTCGAGACCAGCAACCTGAGCTTTTCCTCGAACCTGGTCGGACCCCAACGGTCGTGCTACCGGCCTCAGTGCCCTCGACCTTCACGATGGCGCCGACAAGGCCCGCCGCGGTAATAGAGCCGGCCAGCGGGATCCCCGGAGGAAGGCACACGGAACACATCTTACAGCGTCCACGCCCAGGCGGCGCCCGCTGTGGACAATTGTGGAGAGATGATCCTGCGCGTCCGGTCGCCGGTATCCTGGGTCTGCCGCGGGCGTCGCAGCCGATCGCCGGGCTCCGTAACCGGCTGCGGGCGGGCAGCGGAACTCCTCGAGACCATGGCTCATCACCTTTTGGGGTAGTCTTTGTCTACCAGGACGCAGCACCGGCAACGTCGACGCCCAGCCCCGACCGCCTCGGATCTGTCGGGGTTGTCTGAGGTGCGGGTGGGGCGGCTGCTCTCGGCGCTGACCGAGCAGCTGGAGCTCGAGGCCATTCTGGCCGCCACCGGGCAGTCGCAGACGGAGGCGAGAGGATCGTGAGCGCGGGCCGCCGGGAAGCCGAAACCCACTACACAGGAGACCAAACCGTGCGAGAGTCGAGCTTAACGAGCGGAGCTCGTGGCTTCCGGAGCCCGGACGCCCCATGAGAACGCTTCTCCTTGTCCCTTTCTTGTTGCTCTTCGCCACGCCGCTGTGGGCGCAGGCGGGTCCGGAGCAACCACCCGACACCACGCAGCTCGAAGCC
>JAAETH010000154.1 GCA_024228575.1 Actinomycetes bacterium | reverse complement strand
GTCGGTGCTGGCCCGAGCCGTATCCGAGCTGGCGGCCGATCCGGATTGGGAGGACAACGTCAGGAACGAACCGGAGGTTCTCGGCATCCAGGAGCTGGGCGGCGACTCGGTGAACATCCGGGTGGTGGCCAGAGTCGACCCTGGAGCCCGTGTCCGGTTCGAGCGGGAGATGCGCAAGGTACTCATGGAGGCCCTGGACGCAGCCGAGCTGGAGATGCCGAACCGTCAGCTCGACGTGTGGCTACGATCCTGAACCGGTCTCAGACTGGTTACCTGCGGCCTCGAACTGGGCCCGTCGCCACGGCGGCATCCCGTCGACCTCGATGTCGAGCGAGAAGCTCAGGACCACTCGAACGAGCACGAGGATGCCCAGCGTCGCCACACTCTCCAGGCTCAAGTCGACGGTGATGGTTTGGATGATGTCGGCTGCCACCAGTACTTCCAATCCGAGAATGAGGGGCCGTCCGAAACTACGCCTTGCCTCCTCGTAGACGGAGCTCGTCGTGACCTGCCGCCTGAAGAAACCGAGCATTGTGTGCAGCGCGCCTACGACGATGATTCCGACGCCGACAATCTCGAACACCTTGGCGACGATCTCCATCACTTCTTCGAGCCGCATGGCCAAAAACTAGCTGTCGATTTGGACGCGAACGGTGGTGATCACCCCTATCACCCGGGTGATCGTGGGTCTCGCTGCTGCGCTATGGGTGCATCATCCATATTGTTGAATCCATGACGAAGCGCTTCAGTGGTGTTGTCAATGAAGACATTCGTGATTCGATCCCGGATTGGGGGCCATACGAGCAGCCGAAACCGCCCGACGGGGCGCCCAACGTGCTCTACATCGTGTGGGATGACGTCGGCTTCTCCGCCTTGAGCTCCTTCGGTGGTCCGGTCGAGAGCCCAACGATGGACCGGATTGCCGGCCAGGGGCTGCGGTACACCCAGTTCCATACGACCGCCCTCTGTTCACCATCGCGGGCGGCAATGCTGACCGGGCGCAACCACACAACGGTTGGTATGGCCTGTATTGGAGAGGCGACGACTGGCTTCCCGAATTCCAACGGCCACATCCCGTTCGAGACGGCCACCATTGCCGAGGTGCTGGTGGAGCGGGGCTACAACACCTACATGCTCGGAAAGTGGCACCTGTGCCCCGAGGACGAGATGAACCTCGCATCGACCAAGCGCAACTGGCCCCTCGGCCGCGGCTTCGAGCGCTACTACGGGTTCCTCGGGGGCGAGACAAGCCAATGGCACCCCGACATCGTGTACGACAACCACCCCGTAGAGCAGCCCTCGCTGCCCGAGGACGGCTACCACTTCAGCACCGACATCGCCGACAAGGCGATCGAGTTCATCGCCGACTCGAAGCAGGTGGCACCCGACAAGCCGTTCTTCATGTACTACTGCCCCGGTGTGGCGCACGCCCCGCATCAAGTCGCCACCGAGTGGGCCGACCGCTACAAGGGTCGGTTCGACCAGGGCTACGAGGCCGTGCGGGAGGAGACGCTGGCACGCCAAAAGGAGATGGGCATCGTCCCGGCCGACACCGAGATGTCACCCATGAACCCACTGGTCGACGCCACCGGCCCCGACGGCGAGCCCTGGGCGCCGCTCGATGTGGTGCGTCCGTGGGATTCACTG
>JAAETH010000153.1 GCA_024228575.1 Actinomycetes bacterium | reverse complement strand
GCTCGCCACCGAGCTCCGATTCCTGCAGCGATGGCTTCCCACCGTCTCCCTCACCGCCGCCCAATGGGGCATCTGTATCCTTGCCGCAACAACTGTTCTCGTCGTCGACGAGGGACGCAAGATCATCGAGCAGCGCAGAACCGCTACGCCCGGTCCGGCGGTTGAACCAGAACCGAGGCCGGCGCCCGAGGGCCCCGAGCAACATCGGTATCAGCTGGCCGGCCACCTACTGCTGGCTGGGATCGTCGCCACCCTTGTTGGTGTGTCGGCTGATTTCACGACGCCCGATCAGGCAGTGAGCCAGCTCATCAACGGAACGACGAATGGCTGGATTCCCCTGCTCTCGTCGCTTCTGGCCATTGTCGTCTACCCCCGATTCAGACGTGGCAAGTTTCCAGCGATCATCGCTGTCTCAACGGTCGCCTTCGGTGCGTTGGGTCGGGTGATCTCCGTCCGGATCCTGGAGGACGTCTCACGAAACTGGGGCTGGTGGGTTGGGCTAGCCGGGGCCGGTCTCCTCCTAGCAGCCACGGTCCTGGCCACCGTGCTGCGGCTGGCCAATCGTCGCCGGGACCCACTTCGCCGGCCACGGGGACTGAAACAGATCGGCGGCGTGATCGCCCTCCCCATCGTCATCGTCGCCCTCTACGCCATGGGCCAGATTCTCGGGATTCAGGAAACGATCAGTTGGCCGCCAACCCCCGATGCGATCACCGCCGACACCGCCCAACGCACCACCGAGCTCGTCGCCGCTTCCGACACCGTGCCGGCCGATATCAAGTTCGACTATGCGTGGTCGACCGCAGCAACGGTGGAACCCTGGCCCGAAGGAGTCGAGTTCTACCCGCGACTCTTCGCCGACATCGAGCGGGCCAAGTCCTCGATACACATCATCATGT
>JAAETH010000152.1 GCA_024228575.1 Actinomycetes bacterium | reverse complement strand
CGGCCAGTAGCGTGTCGGCCATGTCTATCGAAGCCGAGGGTGTCGACGTCAGCGTCATTCTCCCTGTGTTCAACGAGTCGGGTCATCTTCACGATGAGCTCAAACGAATCCGGGCCGCCCTCGATGAGTCTCCATACACCTATGAGCTGATCGTGGTCGACGACGGGTCGACGGACGGCTCGGGTGAGATGCTCGAGGAGATCGAGGACATCCGCCTCATCCGCTTCGCCCAGAACCGGGGTTCAGGTTCGGCCCGCAAGGCGGGTACCAAGGCCGCCCGCGGCGAGGTCGTGGTGTGGACCGACGTCGACATGAGCTATCCCAACGACGAGATCCCCTGGCTCGTTGCCCAGTTGGCCGGCTACGACCAGGTGGTGGGGGCCCGCACGTCCGAGCAGGGAACCAAGAAGCTCCTTCGGGTACCGGCCAAGTGGATGATCCGGCGCCTGGCCCAATACCTGACCCGCACGAAGATCCCGGACCTGAACTCGGGATTCCGGGCCTTCCGGCGCTCGGTGGCGCTCCAGTACCTCAAGTTCCTGCCTACCGGCTTCAGCTGCGTTACCACCATCACCATGACGTTCCTGGCCAATGGCTATTCGGTGAAGTACGTCGACATCCCCTATGACAAGAGGGCCGGTTCGTCGAAGTTCCACTGGTGGGCCGACACCCGTCGCTACGCCACCCAGGTCGTGCGGATGGTGCTCACCTACAACCCGCTCAAGGTGTTTCTCCCGATCGGATTCGTGTTGTTCGCAGTCGGGTTCGGCAAGATGGCGTTCGATCTGGTCGACAAAGACTTCCGGATCGGCACGAACACCATCGTGCTGCTCATGGCCGCCTTCCAGATCATCGTGATCGGTCTCCTGGCCGACCTCGTCGGCCGCCTCAGCAAGCCGGTCGACGAGGTGCCCCCGGCCTCGTTATGAGGGCCAACGCGTGAGGGTGCTCTTCGACGTGGTCCACCCCGCCCACGTCCACTTCTACCGGAACCTCATCGGTGAGCTCGGAGCGGCGGGCGACGATCTGGTCGTGGTGTCTCGGCACAAGGATGTCACGGTCGAACTCCTCGATCGGTTGGAGATCGAGCATGTGCCGATCGGAACGCCGGGCGGAGCTGGCCGTGTTGGCCAAGCGAGCGAGTTGATGACTAGGGATGCCAAGCTCGCACGGCTCGTGCGCTCGTTCCGACCAGATCTCGTTTGTACCCGCAACCCCAGCGGGGTACACGCAGCTCTGGCCAGGCGCTCCACCATCAGCATCTTCGATACCGATGACGGTGCGGCCGCCGGACTTCACTATCGCTTGGCGAGCATCGCTGATGTCATCACTATGCCGGACGCTCTCACTCCCACACGCCCGGCCCGGACTCACCAGTATCCCTCCTACAAGGCGCTTGCCTACCTGCACCCGGATCGGTTCACCCCTGATCCCGGAATACGAGTGGAGCTCGGCGTGGGCGACGAGCCCCTCTTCATCATTCGGCTAGTAGCGATGGCTGCGTCGCACGACCACGGGGAATCCGGTCTCGACGCCGTCACCCGCCGCGGTCTCGTAGAGATGCTCGCCAGTCGGGGAAGGTTGTTCATCAGTAGCGAGTCAGTGCTTCCCGCGGAACTCGAGCAGTACCAAATCCCGCTCGGCCCAGATCGGCTCCACGACCTGTTGGCGACAGCTGACCTGTACGTAGGTGACAGCCAGACTGTCGCCACTGAGGCCGCGCTTCTGGGAACTCCTACCCTCCATGTCTCGTCATGGTCCCGGCGTCTCGATCTTCTCGTGGAACTCGAGGATCGTTTTGGGCTGCTTCGCAGTTTCACTCCGGACGACACCCAGATTCTTGCCGTCGCCGATGGTCTGAGCGCCGATCCGAGTCAGGTCCGGCTCCAATGGAAAGAGGGCCGGGACCGCATGCTCGCTGAACGTATCGATCTGACCAGTTGGTATCTCGACCTGATGCGCGCGTTGGTTTGACGGTGCGGCCATGAAAGCAATGCTTGTCCATCTTTTTGGCCGTATGGCGAGGGCGAAGGCGGTCTCGGCTGGGTCGCCCCATGCCCGGTGGATCGCCGCGGTTGCGAGTCTGTTCGTGTTGGTCGGCAGTATTCTGTCGGCCCGGGCCCTCGATCTCGCGTGGGGCGATCTGAGGACGACACCACTGGCACTGGCCGCGGTGTCAGGCGTCGCTCTCATCCCGCTCAACGCGGCCGAGTACCGCCTGACCAGCAGACTGTCGGGCATTGATGTCGGCCTGGCCTCATCTGTTCACACAACCATCCTGGCCTCTGCGGTCAACTCTCTCCCCATCCCTGCCGGTGCGGCCGTGCGCATTCAGGGACTTCGAGAGGCTGGGAACTCCACTCGGCGGGCGGCGGCGTCAACCGGAAGCGTGGCTCTTCTGTGGCTGGGTATCTCGGGACTGGCTGCCGGTGCTTCTCTTCTGGTTCTCGGCGACCCCGGGACGGCCCTGTTGTTCGGGGGGGCCGGGCTTGTGTTCACGCCGGCGGCCGGGCTGTTGATCAAAGGCCTTGAGTCGGGGTCTGCATTGTTGGGCCGGGCGGTCGTGGTCGAGCTGTTGTTCGTGGCCCTCGCGACCCTTCGCTTCTTGCTCGTGGTGAAGGGTGTGGGGATCGATATCGAAGTTGCTCAGGCCGTGGTCATCGCGGGAAGTAGCGCCCTGGCCTCGGCGGTCGGTGTGATCCCCGGGGTGTTCGGGCTCTTCGAGGGGATCGCAGCGGGACTAGCTGTAGTGGTCGGCTTGCCAGCATCGGCCGGGTTCCTGGCGACCGCGATCTTGCGCCTGCTGTCGGCGGCGACGTTCGGCTTGGCCGCGCTGACCCTAACCGTCCGCAAGCCGACCGGCGGTCAGTCCACCGGTTCGGCCACGTAGACCACCTGGTAGCTCAGTCCGATCGGACAAAGGGGGATTCGAAGAGGGGGTAGCCAGAGTCCTACTGCTCGCTCCCGAATCACACGAAAGCCGCAGTTCTCCAACATGCGGTCGACCCAGCGGGGTGGGAAATAGAAAGTGTGATCGGCGGCGTAAAACCGAGATCGGGTCCGCATCCACTCGGCCATAACCACCGGGAAGCTGACAGGGTTCGGAGTGGAGAGCACGAGACGTCCACCCGGATCGAGGAGATCGCGTACCCCGCGAAGAAAGCCATAGGGGTCCTCGAGGTGTTCGATGAGCTCTCCGACCACCACACTGTCGAAGCGGCGACCCCATAGTGCCCCCAGCGACGCGGCGTCTCCAACGATGGTCTCGTCATAGGGAACCGCGGACGTCGGTGGTTCGAGATCGATTCCCGTGACGTGGTCCCCTGTGAAATAGGAGTTTGGCAGGTGGGCGTACCCGACGTCGAGTATCCGACCGGAGCCAGCTTCCTGGGCGAGAAGCCGTAGGCGTCGGTTCTCGTACCAGTCGTCGGCGAAGACGGGCTTGGAGCTATGGCTCATGCCGGAACGGGGTTCTTCGGGCGGGTCGAGCTCGTCGGTGCGGACAAGCCCTTGAGACTACCAGCAGGGCCGTGGCCCGTCGGCGTTCGGATCGGAGTTTCGGTGGTCCTGAGCGCGTGGTGCGGTTGCTAGGGTGCCCCCGTGAATGTGTGCATCGTCGGTCTCGGCAAGATCGGGCTTCCCCTCTCGCTACAGATAGCTCATCGAGGCCACCACACGATCGGACTCGATATCGATGACCACCTGATCGACCTCGTCAACCGGGGGGAGGAGCCGTTTCCAGGCGAACCAGGTCTCGTTGACCGTCTCGTTGCGGCCAGGGCGGCGGGGACCTTCCACGCCACCTCCGATGTGCAATCGGCAGTCAGCGTCGCCGATGTGGTCGTCATCGTCGTCCCTCTGGTCGTTGACGAGGCCAAGAAGCCGGACTTCGATGCCCTCGACGCCGCGACGCGGGCGATCGCCCCTCATCTTCGACCGGACTCTCTTGTCAGCTATGAGACCACTCTCCCCGTCGGTACGACCAGAAACCGCTTCACGGCCATGTTGGCAGAGGGCTCGGGGCTCGAGCCGGGTGTGGATCTCTACGTGTGCTTCAGCCCTGAGCGGGTATCGAGCGGCCGCGTATTCGATGACCTCGGCCGCTATCCGAAACTGGTCGGGGGCATCGACGACGAATCTGGGGTTCGCGCCGTCGATTTCTACGAGGCGGTGCTCGAGTTCAACGCCCGTCCTGATCTGGACCGGGAGAATGGTGTCTGGAATGTCGGCAACGCCGAGGCGGCCGAACTGGTGAAGCTCGCCGAGACGACCTACCGCGACGTGAATATCGCCCTGGCCAACGAGTTCGCGGTCTATGCTGAGCGACTCGGGGTGTCGGTATTCGAGGTCATCGATGCCGCCAACAGCCAGCCCTTCTCCCACATCCACCAGCCTGGGATCGCAGTGGGAGGCCACTGCATTCCCGTCTATCCCCACCTGTACCTGCACACCGACCCGGCGGCTCGAATGCCGGCCGCCTCCCGTTTCGTGAACGACTCGATGCCTGCCCACGCGGCCGAGACGCTCAGCGCCCTGATCGGGGATCTCGAGGGGAAGAAGGTCGTCGTCTTGGGTGCCGCCTATCGGGGTGGCGTGAAGGAGACCGCCTTCTCCGGTGTCTTCCCGACGGTCGCCGCTCTGGAGCAACTTGGGGCAGTCGTGACTGTGCACGACCCCCTATTCGACAACGATGAGCTCGAGGCCCTTGGCTTCTCGTCATACGCCCTGGGCGACCCGGTCGAGGCCGCGATCGTACAGACCGACCATGAGCAGTATCGGAGGCTAACAGCCGCCGATCTGCCAGGCGTGGAGGGCGTGGTCGACGGGCGCAATCTTCTCGATTCCCTCCAGTGGAGGGGCTGGGGAGTCGATGTCCGGACGATCGGATCCGGGGCCACACCGAGCTGAATGCTACGAGGACCGCACGGCAGCCAGCACACTTTCCACCAACTCGAGGGCCCGGATACCGTCCGCGGCGGTCACAGCCGGTTGGTCCCCTGTGTTGATCGCATCGAGGAATGATCTGAGCTCGGCGGCGAGCGGTTCACCGCGGTGCTCCAAGAAGGGAATCTCCACGGCCGCAGTCTGTCGGTAACGGGTACCGTCGGTCGAGACGTACTCGGTGTGTTCAACCTTCGTGATCGTGATGTCTTGGCGCAGAAGGTCGGCAACGACGTAGGCGTCGGGGGTTGTCACCTCGAGCTGTCGGATCTTCTGTTGGCCGAGACGGCTTGCGATCACCGAAGCCGTGACCCCACCTTCGAATCTCAACAGCGCCGTGACCATGTCCTCGGTCTCGGTCTTCACTGATTGGGCGACGGCCGAGACGTGGACGACGGGACGGTCGACCAGGGCCGACACGAGGTCGAGATCGTGAATCATGAGGTCGTTGACCACACTTTCGGGAACCCGGCTGGAGAACGGTCCGATTCGGCGGGCTTCGATGTGCAGAGGTCCGTCGAGAGTGCGGAGCAGTTCCTGAGCAGCAGCGTTGAAGCGTTCGATGTGCCCGACCGCCAGTATGACTCCGGCCCGGTCGGCCCGCTCCTGGAGATCGGCGCCTTCCTGGACCGTGGACGCGATGGGCTTCTCGATGAGCACGTGGAGTCCGGCTTCGATGAGCTCGGTAGCCACAGGGTGATGGGTCGACGTAGGGGTCGAGACGACGACGGCTTCCGGTCGGTGCCCGGGAGGAAGGTCGGCGAGCATCGCCCCCACTGTCGGGAAAACCAAGGTACCTTCTCCGGCCGCGGCGCGGGCTCTCTCCTCGGATGCGTCGACGACGGCCACCAGGTCGGATCCGGGCAGCGACCCGAGCACGCGGACGTGGTTCGCGCCCATGATCCCGGCCCCGACGACGGCGGTGCGGATCATCGGAGCGCCCGGTCTACGGTCTCGACGATGAGGTCGAGGTCCTGATCGGTGAGCAGAGGATGGACCGGCAAAGAGATCACCGAGGCGGCCGCCTCCTCAGCTCGGGGCGAACCGTCGATCACGACTCGCGGGTGGGATCGATAGCACTCGTAGTCGTAAACCGCCCTGGGGTAGTAGAAACCATGTCCGATATCGGCCTCGGACAGAACGGCCGCCAGCTCTTCCCGATTCAGTCTTGCCGCGGACGAGAGGCGGATCGTGTACTGGTGCCACACATGACCACGGCCTGGTGCAGTCCGGGGCAGGACCACTCCGGAAATACCGTCGAGCCCTGCGTTGAGGCGGGCCGCATTGTGGCGTCGCCGCTCGACTCGTGCCTCGAGCTGGTCGAATTGGGGGAGTGCAATGGCGGCAACTAGATCGGTCATGCGGTAATTGTGCCCAGGCACCACGTAGTCGTAGCGAGATCGCATCCCCTGGTTGCGGAGTATCCGGAGTCGGTCAGCGAGGTCATGGTCGTCGAGCGTGATCACGCCCCCCTCGCCGCACATGACGTTCTTCGTGGCGTAGAAAGAGAAGCAACCCAGGCCGAAGGAGCCGGCCCGGGCGCCGGACGAGGTCGTCGCACCGTGAGCTTGCGCAGCGTCTTCGATGAGGGGCAGTCCGTGTTCGGCGGCCAGCTTCCGGAACGTCTCCATGTCAGCGGTCTGACCGTAGAGATGAACGGGCATGATGGCGCGCGTCGCGCCGCCGATGAGGGACAGCGTTGTCGTCGGGTCGAGGTTGTAATCGTCACCGATGTCGCCGAAACGAACAGTCGCCCCTGACTCGAGAATGGCGTTGATCGTGGCCGAGAAGGTGAAGGGCGAGGTGATCACCTCGTCGTCGGGCCCGAGTCCGAGACCTTCGATAGCCAGCACCAGAGCAGTTGTGCCGTTGTTCACCGCCACGGCCTGCTGGGTGCCGGCGAGCTGAGCGCAGCGAGACTCGAATTCGGCGACTTTGGGCCCCTGGGCCAGGTGTCCACTGCGGAGCACCTCGAGAACTTGAGCCTCCTCTTCAGGTCCGAGTTCGACCTTGCTGATCGGGATCACGAGTTGTTTCCGCTCGCACAGGAGCTGCACAGGAACAAGCTCGGTGGTTCTGGCTCACGACTGAGAACCGAGCCGCATGTGCAAACCCATCCGGCGGCACGCGCCGGATTCCCCAGTACGAGTTGGTGGTCAGCCACGTCTCGGGTCACGACGGAACCGGCGCCGACCATTGCATAGCTCCCAATGGTGGAGCCGCAGATGACGGTCGCGTTGGCTCCGATGGAGGCCCCCTCCTGAACCAGCGTCGGGACGATCTCCCACCTGGTGGAGAACGCACGCGGCACAAGGTCGTTGGTGAAGACGGCACTGGGCCCGACGAATACCCTGTCGGCCAGCGTCACTCCCTTGAAGACCGACACATTGTTCTGGATCTTGACCCCATCGCCCACGGTGACGTCGGCATCGAGGAAGACATTCTTCCCGAGAGTGCAGCCCGCGCCTACGGCAGCGCCGGTCCGGATGTGGGTGTGATGCCAGACGACGGTGGCATCGCCGACGGTGCTTCCCTTCTCTACGACAGCCGTGTCATGAATCTGGGGCGCCATCTTGCTCCTCGCAGGGTGGATCGTGCACCCACGCTACCTGCGTCTGACTGCCGGTCAGCGTTGTTCGGATGGCTTCAGGCGAGCAGTGCAGCCATGTCGTCGAGAATCAGTTGGGCAGCATTACCAGTGCCGTATACCGGTGGCGGCGTGAAGGGCTCCTGTTCGCAGGACTCGAGTACCGCCAGTACTGTCCCGACGTCCTGCGGTTCGGCCAAGTTGTTGAAGCCCAACTCCACGGTCTCGACCCATTCGGTCTCGGGCCGCAGGGTTACACAGCGACGGCCGAGCCAAAAGGATTCCCGCTGGACCCCACCGGAGTCGGTGACGACCAGCCGGGCGGAACGGATCGTTTGGAGTAGCTCGGCGTGCCCCATCGGAGGTCTGATGTCGATCGATGGGCAGAGGGTTCTCAGGTCGTAGCGCTCGGTCACTCGGGGATGAGCTGGGAACACCACGTTCGCACCGGTTCGTGCTACCTGCTCGAGCAGATTGGCCACCTCCAGGAACCGTGTATTGATATCGACGTTGGCGGGACGGTGGATCGTGGCAAGCACAAGCGGGGCGGCACCGGCCGATTGGGGCGTTGGTTGGGTGGCGAGGTGGGCGAGAGTGAGGTCGTAGGTGAGGTCACCGGTCAGAATGGCCCGGTCGGCCAGGCCCTCGTGCCCCAAGTGGGCCATCGCGACGTCCGATGGCGCGTAGAGACGTTCGCACAGGTGGTCGGCGATGAGGCGGTTCCGTTCCTCGGGCATGCGGCGGTCGAACGATCGAAGTCCCGCTTCGATGTGGACGCACCGCTGTCCGAGCTCAGCAGCTACGAGGGTGGCAGCGGTTGTCGAGTTGGTGTCGCCGATGACCGCCACGAGATCCGCGCTCGTTGCTTCGAGCACTGGCCGGAGTGCGCCGACCAGTCGATCGATGCGGGAGGCAGTCGCGGGCTCATGCATGGTCAACCGCAAGCGGTCGTCCCCCAGGCCGGTGACCGACTCCGACGCGAGGTCATCGTCATAGTGCTGGTTGGTGTCGATGAGTCTGAGATCGAAGCCGCCCCGAGCCCGGTGGCTGGCTTGGAGGAAGGCGGCTTTGATGAGCTGGGGGCGGGTTCCAACCACGAGTGCGGTAGTGGGCTGGGTCATTGGTGGTACGGGTTCCTCGATAGATGTCAGTAGCCGATCACCCAGTACTCGGTGTATCCACCCTGGATCGTTTCGGGGGCCCGGCCAACCGCCCGCTCGAGGTTCCGTACCGAGACGGGGACGGTGGCACGGAGCTCCCCAGGGATCTGGTCGGGCTCGAGCGATCCGGTGATCAGAATGAGTTGACGCCCCTCCTCGGCCCACGCGCGGGCCACCTCGTCCAGAGCCGGGCTCGGTACCGGGGATCCGCCGGTTGCCGGGACGTCGCAAACGGAGCGTACAGATTGGGTCAAGTTGGAGGCGATCTGTGATTCGGTCGACAAGACAACAGCTGCATCGGGCCCGATGGCCTCGCACAATTCCCCGATCTCGGAGATGCCGACCCGCATGGTTCGCATGGTTCGGAGCGGAGCGATCTGGCTCAGCGGAAGGCCGATGAGAGTGATTGCTGATAACGCCGGGATCGCGAGACGGACGCGGTGCCTACCCGCAGCCGTCCACACAGTATCGACGGCGAGTCCGAATAGGAGGGCCAGAAGGGGCAGCCCAGTGGGAAAGAAGCGTCTCATGGCCCAGACCTGGTCGGGCGAGATGGAGGGCTTCACCAGGTACACGAGGGTTATGGGGCCGAGGCAGAGAAGAATCGGTGAGAGTCGATCGTTCCGCTGGTTGAGGACTCGTCGAATCGCCCAGTAGAGGCCCGCGATTGCCCCGGCCAGGACCCAAGGCCCGAAGTAGTAGCTGAACCACCACACCGAATGCTCGGCATAGGTTCTCGTGGGCTCGATCGTCAGTCCGTCGCGAGCTTGCAGCCCGGGGATGAGGGCGTTCCCCGGCCCGTGAACCTCGGTGAGGAGCGGCCGCACGATCCAGAGCACGACCACCAGCCCGGCGGCGACGAGCGCCTCGGTCCGATGGGAGGTCCTCCTCCACCGGTCGACCACGGGTGCCATGAGCGGTCGGCCCATGGCGAGGACGGGAGCGGCCAGGAAAGCTGTTGCCCCCAACAGAAGACCCTGCGAGGTCTGGGACCAGAGATCGGCGAGGTAGCGCGGGGTGAACCAGGCCAGATCCAACCAGGCAACTGTTGTCATGGCCGCCCACGCCCCGAGGAAGGCACCGATCCCGCGTCGATCGACAATCGGACTACCGGCCGCCAGGGCGGTGAGCCAGATGGCGAGAACGGCCCCGGCGGTCGAGACGAGGAGTACTCCATCGATTCGTGTGGACCAGACAGCGGCCAGGGCCAGCCCACCCATGGCTGCGTGACGGGAGCTGCCAGTGGACCAGGCTCGGGAGAGCTCGAGGATGGCGATCAGGACGAGGAGTTGAGCGAGTGGCTCGCTGAATGTGTCGCGGGAGACATGGGCGTGGACGAGGTTCACTCCGAGGCCAGCAGTGGCGAGTGCGGCAGCCCAGGGTCTCATGACCCTGCCGGCCGCGGCGAAGAAGACCAGGAGCCCGGCTCCGGCGATGAGCGCGTTGAGTCGGGTGAGAAGCCGGAGACCGCCGACCCATTCCGCCAAGGCGAGGGTCGATGGTACGAGATGTGAGAACTGTGCGTAGAGGCGCCCGTCGCTTCGGTCGAGATCGTAGAACGCTGCTCCGGCGTCGCGTCGGCCCGGCAGGCCTTCCCACTGGGGTTCGTTCCCCTCGATGAGGAGGTCCCCCTCGTCGGCGATCCACGTGCCGAGCACGGTGTAGAGACCGGGGTCGCGGTTGACGGCGAAGTGCTGCGATGAATGCCGCCCGTTGAGTCCGACTAGGAGCACGACGAGAGTGAGAACCAGGACGACCGGGGCCGTGGGCAGCCTGGCATCGGTGCTGCGACCGATCAGGATCCAGAATCCGACACCGCAAGCCGTGAGCAGGGGGAGCACCACCGTGGGCCGGAACCAGCCGAGCATAGCCATGGGCAAAAGGGTGCACGCGCCCGCCAGCACGGCTGTCTCGATGAGACGAACCAACACGTCGAAGAACTCGGACACGACACCAACGGGGGGCGCGGCGTCCCCTGTTTGATCGCCCGGTGGCATGGGCGGGGAGCCTACCCGGTGGCCTCGACCCCCCCTGGTACCATCCCCGCGGATGGCAACCGGGCGTCGGCGCTACCTCGATGAGTTGGCGCCCCCGATCGGGGCCGATGTGGTCGCTGGCGCGATAGCTGCTGTCGCGGCCGTGATCATGGGGCTGCCGAAAATGGGCCCGGCTGTCTTCGGTGACGAGTTCGGCTATCTAGCCGCCGGCCAGTATCTGGGCGGCGGGGGCGTGCTGTACCTGGGAGGAGGCACGCCGTACCATCCTGGTTTCGGACTGTTTCTGGCTCCGATCGCCATGCTGACACTCGATCGGAGCCTCCTCTATGCGGGTGCCCTAGCCCTCAACGGGCTTTTTGCTGGCGTGGCGGTGTTGGCGACAACCCGTCTCGTCGTCGCTGTCACTGATGAAGCGCCTCGGACGGTGGTCCTTGCGGTCGCAGTCGGCGCGGTCAGCCCGGGCTTCGTCTACTACACGGGTTTCGCTATGGCCGAGACCCTGACAGCCGGCCTCGTTGCATTGTTCCTCTTGGCTTTGTGTCGTCTCGAGGAACGCCGCGACTGGACGTCGGCGGTTCGGCTCGCGGCCACCGCAGGCCTCTCGTATGCGGCCCACCCCCGGGGTCTGGTCCTCTTGGGGTTGGTTTTGGTGGGTGCTGTTGTCGCAGCAGCACTCCGTTGGCTGACCGGTCGCGTTGCCTTGACCGCGTTCGTGACCGCGTTGGCGAGCGGAGCCGTTGCCCGTCTCCTGATCGGTGCCACGACGTCGGCGCTCTACTCCGCCGAGCGGGGGAACTCGGCCTCGGTCACCCGCCTCCTCGATGCCGATGCGTTCGAGTCTGTGCTGCGCGTTGCGGGCCGGTCATGGTATGTCGTGGTGGCCACAGCGGGCCTGGCAGTCGTCGGTGCGGCGTCCGCGGTTTCGCGTCCGCCCCACCATTCGGTGACGCGTCGAGCGACCGTAGTCGTGCCCGTGATGGTGCTCATCGTGACCGCGGTTGGCCAGGCCTCGACGACCCGAGCCGACCTGCTGATCTACGGGAGGTACGTGGAAGCCACCCTGCTGCCTCTGGCTGCTCTAGGCGCGTTGGCCGCAATCGCGAGGGAGATCCGGTGGTGGATGCTCGCGCCGGTCGTGCTGCTGGTGGCGGCCGCGGGCACTCTGCTCTTCCTCGTCCCGGACTCCCGGTTGGACGGGAGGGTCGGGGTCTTCAACGTTCCGGGCTTGGGGACGGCCTTCGGACTCCTCGGCGGGTCCTTCGACAAGGTCCTGTGGGCATCGAGCCTGGTCGCCGCGCTCGTCGTCAGCCTACTACTGCGCTGGATACCTAGGGTCGCGGTCGGCTTGACAATACTGTGGTTCCTCGCCGGTACTGCGAAGATGCTTGGTCACAGCTACGCCATCGACGACGCGGTCGACCAACGAGCCCGTTTCGCGGCGGACATCGACCGTATGAGCGCTGAAGTGGGAGTCGAGCTCAGGGTAGGTCTCGACAGGGAGCATGTGCAGACGAGCGGCGAGCTCTTCGGGGTCCACTGGGCAGTTGGCGAACGAGCTCCGATCACCTATGGGTTCTCCCTTCCGGCCCCGCCGGTCGATGTGCTGGTCAGCGGGCTTCTCGAGTCGCCCCGGCCGGGATATGAGCTGGTTGCTGTTGACCGATGGACCGGATTCGTGATGTGGGTGAGCCCCGATGTGGCAACGGACTTGGGTCCCGGATGGATTGTCGACGGGGGTGACCCCCGACGTCTCTCCGCCGAGTCCTATCGATCCCGCCTGGACCCATTCCTGATCCACGCGAGCGGGCGGTTGACGGGTGAGATCGTCGTGACCCACGCGGGGACCGGCGGCCCCTGGTTGCCGACGAGTGGGGCGTTCGGGCCCGAAGGGGCGGTCCGGCTCGTTCTCACCGTGCTCGATGGCGACCACGCAGAGGCTTATCGCTTCGAGCTGCCAGGCACGGTGCGCCCGGGTGACAGTGTCACGGTTCCTGTCGATGTTCCGGTCGGCGCCGCGCCTGAGACGATTGTGACCCTCAGGCTCGTCCACGAAGGGATTCTCTGGTTTCCCGATCGCGGTGATGGGGTTGTCGAGGTCCTGGTCGGTGGTGGATAGGATCGGAGACTCCTGGCCCTAGGATTCTCATGAGCGTGGTCCACAACTCGAGTCCCCGAGCAAGGCCCTCCGTTGTGGGCCGATTCAGGACGCTCTGGACCTATCGCGAGCTGCTGGTCGGAAT
>JAAETH010000151.1 GCA_024228575.1 Actinomycetes bacterium | reverse complement strand
GGTATGGCTCAGGCGATCTCGGTTCGACTCGACGACGAAGCAGAACGGGCGCTGCGTGCCCTGGAAGCCGCAGGGATGAGCCGCTCCGAAGCGATCCGCACCGCGCTGGTCGAGTCAGCGAACCGGCGGCGCCGAAGCTCTGAACTTGCCGCCGAGGTGGCTGCTCTTGAAGCCGACGAGGCGGACCGTGCCGAGATGGGCGCGGTTGCCGAGCTGATGGAGTCACTGCGTGCTGCGCGGTGACGTCTACCGGTTCAAACTCCCGAGAGGTGTCGGTCACGAACAGCACGGTGAACGGTTCGGTGTGATCGTGCAGGCCGACGAGTTCTTGCCCCGTTCGGTCGTTCTGGTTGCGCCGACTTCTCGTTCAGCCCGGGCGGCATCGTTTCGACCGGAGATCGATTTCGACGGTGAGACCACCAAGGTGTTGGTCGAGCAGGTTGGTGCTGTTGATGCTTCCCGTCTCGGGGAACTCGCCGGCCACCTCAGCCCAGAAGAACTCTGGGGTGTCGACGAAGCGTTGCTCACCGTTCTCGGTCTGCTCTGAGCGCCCAGCCACCGACCCGGCG
>JAAETH010000150.1 GCA_024228575.1 Actinomycetes bacterium | reverse complement strand
CCGGCGACGCCGAACTCATCGACGAGCTCAACCACTATGTGGACCACACCACCGCGGACCTGGTTGGGTTGCCGGTCGAACTCGACCAACTCGGCGAGGCCCTCGACCAGTCCGCCGGAACCGAGTCCTTCATCGACCTAGCCGACGCAACGGTGTGGCCAGCAGAACTGTTCGACATCGACCAGGAACCGGCCGACTTCGACCCAGAATCGGATCGGTGGCTGCCCGTGGCCGGACTCGGATCACAGCCCGCCTACGCGGTGATGCAACGATTCGTCGCCACGATCGAGCAACCGGATCTCGCCTCGGGCCTCACAGATGCGCTCACCGGGGCCGGCGCCTTCCGACGGTTTCACACCGTCCTCAGTCGCCACGAACACGAGTTCACCCGCTGGCACCGGTTCCGTGACGATGCTCGCCTGGGCCGAGCACGCTCCTGGCTCGCCGACCACGGCTACCAACCCCAACCGCAGCCACCCCCGACATGACTGGCGGGACCCACTGATGTTGGCTCTGGCCGCCGGTGTAAGCGTGAGGTGCGAAGATCTTGCTATGCCTCGATCTGCGGTCATCTGCGCGGTCTGTCACCGGTTGCGGGTACACGGTGTGTTCAGTGACGAGGGCGACGTCTTCATCTGCACCCAATGCCAGGCTGACGCCAAACAGTTCATCGCGATCCAAGACAGCATCTGGTCCGAGACCACCGAAACAGGCGAGTCAATCGACGCGACCGACAAGCCTGAGGATCCCTGATCGAAGTTCCGCCAGAGAGTGACTGAGTGACACCGCACCCGGGCCGCCCGTTGTAGGGCCGCTCCCCGGGATAGGGCCACGGGCGCCGCCGCAACCCCTTACACCTCCACCCCAACAGCGCCAGCGCCACCGATCAGCGGGCGACGGTGGAAACCGCTCTCTGTCTAGGTGCCGGCCGTCTCGGGATCGGACACTCCCCTGAAACGAGGTCAGGTGATCCTGACCGACCCCGACGGCAACGAGATCCAACTCGACTGCCGGCAACACCACCGGGCGAACATCGAAACAACCCCGGGTCGGCTTGTTCCTGGAGTCGTGTCCCCTTTCCGGGCCGGAGGTGTCCCTCGTTCTGTCGACGAGCGTTCGTTGCTCGTTGAAGGGACCGTTCCGTGTTGGTCAAAGTCACCGACAAGCCCAGATCACCGGGCCCGCTACCCCGGCGCGGAAGACGGCACCTGATCAGCCCTCGTCGGGTCGCGGTCGGGTCGGATGCTGATGACCAGATGACCAGGGCCCCGGAGTCAAGAACCGGACCTCCCTCGCTTCGGTACGTCGGCAGGCACCGCGGCCGCTGCACAAACCGCCTCACGGCTGTCGGATTAGGACCGCCGGGGTGTCCCTGGGTGGTGACGGTCACGGCCGTCTCCCCGGGCATACGCCTGGCACCGCGACGTTCTGTTCGATCGGTGCGGCGCGCCGGGAATCGGGCGCGTGGTGTCCCAATCGGCCGGGTCGGCGGGTCACAGGTGTGAGAGCGGGAAGGAAACAAGCGATGGGATCACAACCGGTGACGTCACATGGGCAGGACGCGGTCGACCCTGGCGGCCTGGGTCGCCTGATCAGTTTCGGGGGCGGTTATGGCCGCCGGTGATCTTCGTCTCGTCTACACCGTGACCGAGGCGGCCGAGCTGTTGGGCATCGGCCGCTCCACCGCCTATGAGCTGGTGGCCCAAGGCGAACTGGCCACCATCCGACTCGGACGACGGGTAGTGGTCAGCCGCCCCACCCTCACCGTCCTGCTGGGCGTCGAGCCCCCACTACCTCGCGAGCTCGACGCCGCCCGCCAAGCCCTCGCCAACTCCGCCGAACCCACCGGCGCCTTGAAACGCCCGACGCGACGACACCGGCCGGCAAGCACCGACGCGCAGGCCCACCTCCCGTTCACCGCCTGAGGCCCACCGCCATGCATCTCACAACCACCTATCCAACCCCACCGCAAAAGGAGACAGACGGGTGCACACCCGTGTGCGTGAGATGGCGCCGACCGATTGTTAGGTGGCCGGGATGACGGCACGGGTCATCACCCTCAAAGGGGGCGGGGCCGGCGAGTACTACGTCAAGGACCTGCCGTCCTACTACCTCGACCCGGGCGAACCAGCCGGACTCTGGCACGGCACCGGCGCCGACCTCCTCGGGCTCGGGGGCGAAGTCGATGACCACGAGTTCCTCCGGTTGATGGCCGGCCTCGACCCCCACGGCACTGGCAACACCCCGTTGGGTCGCACCTATGGGGAGACCTCGGTGCGCGGGTTCGATGTCACCGCGTCGGCCCCCAAGTCAGTGTCGGTGCTGTTCGCGGTCGGCGACCCCCACATCCGCGACGAGGTATTGGCCGCCCACGACACCGCGGTGGCCGCCATGGTGCGGTGGGTGGAAGCTCACGCTCACACCCGGTTCCGGATCGGCGGCGACGTCGCTGTCGTGGACGCCGAGGGGGTCGCGGCGGCGACGTTTCGCCAGCACACCTCGCGGGTGTTGGACCCCCAACTCCACACCCACGTTGTGATCGCCAACCGGGTCCGCTCCCCCGACGGCCGCTGGCTTGCCCTCGACGCCAGAAGCCTCAAGCTCGACCAACGAACCCTGTCAGCCGTCTACCACTCAACCCTCCGCTCAGAGCTCACCAGCCGACTCGGCGTCAGGTGGAACGAACCCGTGAACGGGATCGCGGAGATGACCGGAGTCCCTGAGGTGGTGTTGGAGGAGTTCTCCACCCGCACCGCCGGAGTCCAACGCCGCATCGACGAGAAACTCGACAGGTTCGTCGAGACCTTCGACCGCGACCCCACCCCCCGGGAACGGTGGCGACTCGAACGCGAAGCCGTCCTCGACTCCCGCCCCGCCAAACGCCACCCCACCAACGCCACCGACCTACATGCCGGCTGGGTCGAACAACTCGAAGCCTTGGGCTTGCGCCCCGACCGGGTCGTCCGTCGAGCGGTCAACCAGGTGAGCGGTCAGGAGATCGATCCCCAGGTGATGACCGACACCATGGCCCGTGCGGTCGAGGCGCTGTCCGAGAAGCAGTCGAGCTGGCGGCCCGCCGAGTTGACCCGCGAGATCGCCGCCGCCCTCCCTACCGACACCGTCTTGGACGGTGTCGATGTGGTCGAGCTTCTCGACGGACTCACCGAGCTGGCCATCAACCAGCACTGTGTCGACATCTCCCGACCTATCCCCGGTGGCACCCTGTTGCGGCGTGATGGGCGGCCGGTGTCGGAGTCGGTGGCTGAGCGGGCTCTGACCACCCCACAGATTCTGGCCCAGGAGGAACGGCTGCTGGCCTGGGCCGAGCGGCGGACCACCCGCATCGGGGTCGACTCCGCCCACGCTCCGCAACGCTCATCAGCTGAACTCAGCGGCCCGCAGGCCGAGGTCGCCGCCGCGGTGGCCGGCAACTCAGACTTGGTGCTGGTCGTGGGGCCGGCCGGGACCGGCAAGACTACCGCCTTGGCCCCTGCGGTCGCTCAGCTCCAAGCCGACGGGCGACCAGTGTTCGGGGTCACACCATCCGCCGCGGCCGCTGACGTGCTGGCCACCGAAACCGGGGTCGCCGCCGACACCCTCGACAAACTCCTCACCGAACACAACCTGCGGCGGCCACCCGACCACCGCTACGACCTGCCCGCCGGCGCGACCGTGGTCGTCGACGAAGCAGCCATGGTCCCCACCAACCGGCTCGATGGTCTCGCCCAACTCGCTGACACCAAAGGCTGGCGGATCGCCCTGGTCGGTGACCCCATGCAGTTCTCCGCCGTCGGGCGAGGCGGCATGTTCTCCCACCTGACCGACACCCACGGCGCCATCGAACTCGACCAAGTCCACCGCTTCACCAACCACTGGGAACGAGACGCATCACTACGGCTACGCAGAGGCGACCCAGGAGTCGCCGACATCTACGACATCCACTGTCGGTTGCATGGGGGCACCGGCACCCGCATGGAAACCGAAGCGATCGACGCCTGGTGGCAGGCCAGGTGTTCGGGTGAGTCGGTGCTGTTGGCCGCCCCCACCAACGACGCGGTGGCCCGACTCAACACCGCCGCCCAACAACGCCGCATCAACGCCGGAGACCTCGACGCCCGCCTCCGGTCGGTCGAGGTTGCTGGCCAGCGGCTGTGGGTGGGCGATGAGGTCGTGACCCGCCGCAACCACCGCCAACTCCACACCGATCGCGGTCTGATGATTCGCAACCGCGACCAGTGGACCATCGACACCGTCCACCGCGACGGCGACCTCACCATCCATGGCCAATCCGGACAAGTTCGACTGCCGGCCGACTACGTCCAGCACCATGTCGAGTTGGGGTACGCCCAAACCAGTCACGCCACCCAAGGCCGCACCGTCGACCGATCCATCCTCGTCCTCGACGCCCCCACCGACGTCCGCGGCTTCTACGTCCCCCTCACCCGCGGCCGCGAAAGCAACGACGCCTACATCACCACCCCAGGAGAACACACCGCCGCCGATGTGTTCGCCGAATCAGCCACCCGAAGCTGGATCGACCAGCCCGCCTTGGCCCGCCAAACCGAGCTCGCCGGTGTCAACGTTCACCGGCCCGGCACCCTGCCCGACCATCATCTCCGCCACCTACTCGACCAACAAGCCCAACTCACCAACACCCTCACCCAACTCACCACAGACCTCGACCGGCTCCCCATCACCAGCCGCCAGGCCCGCCACGAACACCAACAAGCCACCCAACGCCTCACCACAGACCTCGACCGGCTCCAACAAGCCCACGACATTCTGGCCCGCCACGACCGGCCCCTACGCCGGCGAGGCCACGAAACCGCCATCACCAACGCCCACCACACCCTCGAAGTACTACCCGACCAGATCCACACCCAACAGGCCGACATCAGGCGCCTCGAAGCCCGGATCCAAACCATCGACCGCGACCTCGGCCTCGCCGAGAAACTGAACACCCGGCGGCCAGCCCTCCAAACCCGCCTCGCCGACATCACCAGCCGACTCGATGACGACACCAACATCCGCGGCCGCCAACTCCGCCCCAATACCCCCGAGCGCATCACCAACACGCTCGGCCGTCGCCCAGTCGGTGGCGAGACCGCCCGTGCCTGGGACCACGCCGCTGGGCGCCTCGACCAACACCAGACCGCCCACGGGATCACGTCGGGTCTCGGAGCCCAGCAAGATCCCCAACAGTCGGCAGGGTTCAACCACAGCAGGGGACGGGTCAGCGCCGCGATCCGGCGGCTCACCCAACAACACCAACAAGCGCTTCAACGCGAGAGCCCCCACATGGGCATCAGCAGATGAGGCAACCAAGCCCCGCCCGGGCGGGGCTCGACCCATTGTGCTGGAACGATGCGGCATCAAGGGCACGGCTGCGGGACTCCGCTGCGCTCCGTGTCCTCGCCTCCACCCCTGTGGGGCGGTCCCTTGACCCCGAAGCTGCCGACGGCCCCGAGTGAACTGGCTCGATCAGTCCGATCGAGCGGGCCGGTCGCCCGCTGACCCGGGGCTCTCCAGAAACTGGTCCCAGGCCTCGACGGCGTGGGGGAGGCTCGGTCTGACGTTGTGCCGGTAGCCCTCGGTGGTGCGGGTGTCGACGTGACCAGCCAGGTCGGCGACTTTGACCAGGTCGTCGAGCTGGTCGCTCACCAAGGACACAAACGAGTGACGAAGCTCATAGGTGGTCCAGTCCTCACCGAGGCCCGCGTTCTTGCACAACTGCTGGAACGCCCGTCGCATGTTCGACTTCGTCATCGGGGTCCCGTTGCGGGTACAGAACACGATCGCCTCGTCGTCGTACAGCCCGAGCAGCCGCTGCTCGTCTCGATGGCGTTGCAGGGCAGCCACCAAGAGTGGGTGCAAGGCGATTCGGCGGCGGCTCCGAGCGGTCTTGGGTGAGCCCTGCCCGACGTAACGATCATCGACCTCGATGGCGGCCTCAGCGATCTCGATGGCTGGACTGTCGGAGTCGATATCGAGATAGGGCCAGCGCAGCCCGGCGAGCTCGCCCGGCCGCAGTCCACACATCAGCCCGGTCAGCCACATTGCCGGGCGGGGATCGGCGGGGATCGCCTCGGTGATGAGCGCCCGCGTCTGTTCCAGCGTGAAGCTCCGGCGCGGCTTGGACGGACGCTTCGCCGGCAGCAACACATCGGCTGCCGGATCGGTGCTGATCGTCCGATTCCGCTGGCCGTGTTGGAGGGCCTGGTTCAGGTAGTTCCAGTTCCGGTCGATCGTGCTCGTCGCATGGGTGGCCACCATCGACTCGAACAATTCCTCGAGCCGCCGGGTTGTCGTGCGGTCGACCTTCAGCGAACCGATCACCGGGATGACCGACGTACCCAACAGCTGCCGGGCGTTGGCGATCGTGTTCGGGGACTTTACGCGCGCGTGTCGGGAACTCCGAGAAGGCGCCACGTTGGGACAACCGTCGGCGAACCACGCCTCGATCACCTCGGCGAATGTCGCCATGCGGCGCCGAGGGGGCTCCGGATCCTCGGCCTGGGCTCGAAGGGTGAGCAGCGCATCGAGGCCGGTCTGAGCGTCGGCCTTGTCGACCCGTTCGACCTTGCGGCGCGAGCCGTCCGGGAAGCGAACCCACGCCATCCACCGCTGCTTGCCCTCGTTCCACCTGACGGTGGGACGTTGTGCCATTGGGGCACCTCCGCCGACGTAGCCACCACGATCCCTTGCTGGCTACGTGAACGTAGCCATTGAGCAAAAGGCTACGTCCAAACTGGCTACGTTGGCAAGTTGTCCGATATCAGCTTGTCGGCGCACTGCCTCTGACCTGCGGAAACTTGGTGGAGCTGATGGGAATCGAACCCACGACCCCCTGCTTGCAAAGCAGGTGCTCTAGCCAACTGAGCTACAGCCCCGAGACGGCCCACGTTACCGCTGGCGAGGCCCCTTCGGCTGGGACTATTCGGGTCAGGTCCGGCCGCCGAGGGCGTTGATCAGGCGCTCGAGGGTGCGGCCGCCCTTGGCGTCCACCAGTACGGCGCTGCCGTCAGTGAACACCAGCTCGACCTCCTGGCGCTTGCGGCGGCGG
>JAAETH010000149.1 GCA_024228575.1 Actinomycetes bacterium | reverse complement strand
CGGAGCGGTGTTCCTGACCTTCTCGGCCGGACTCGGAACGTTCAGCACTGCTTCGCCAGCGAGTGTGCTCGTAGAGGCCCCGTTTGAGCTACCTGCCATTTCGATGTCTTCGACAGTCAGCTCGTGACGCTTGAACGAAACATCGGCTGGTTCGCCCCTCCTGCCAGCAACCTCATCGGCCAGCTCACTCTCGCGCCGGCGGACCCCCGCAGGAAGCGGTCGATCTCCGACACGCTCGCCTGTCGGAACCTGATGCTGGCGGATCTCGGGCGGCGCGGCTTGTTCTGAAGGTAGACGGCGCTTGGACACGATGTTCCATCGGCGTCCGCTACACCGAAATGAGCCAATCGAACCTCTCAGCGCACCGTGCGCGTTCCCCCGACCCCGGTGTACAACGAGAGAGGTTCCACCCACCGACGTGTCAACCAGTCGACGTCCCTGCTATGGGCATGGAAGTGATCCGGAACCTGACGCATGACACGATCGACCCGATGGTTGCCGGGACCGAACCTAGCATCACCGGCTCTCTCCAGACACGCCATCATGTGCTCGACGTGTTCGCCTGTTGGCTCGGTTCCGTGCTGCTTCCACACGACCATCGGGGTCGAGCAGGCTTCACAGTCTGCGACCCAACAGACGTCGTCCTCGAAGTACCAGTGTGTGAACCGTGCCGCCTCGCACAACTCGCACCGGTCGCTCTGGTCGCTCACTTGTGTCTCAGCCGTCGATGGCTCGGCGGTACTGCGACACAAGAGCCGCCACACCTTCGGGGCCGTCTCCATCGAGTAGGCGTCGCACGATCGACGACCCGACCACCACACCATCGGCAACCTGCACCACCTCGGCCGCCTGCTCGGGGTTGGAGATCCCAACACCAACAAGGGTCGCCTTGTCGGTCACACGTTTGCAGCGTGCCGCAATCTCGACAGCGGATGCCGCCAGCTCGCTGCGAACACCGGTGACACCCATGACACCAACTGCATAGACAAACCCACGCGAGGCCGCGCACAGGTCGGGGAGTCGATGTTCGGGGGTTGTGGGTGCAGCCAAGAGGACGGGTTCGACGCCGGCTGCTTCGGCCGCAGTGCGCCATGGGCCGGACTCGACGTAGGGAAGATCGGGAAGGATGCACCCACTGATACCAGCACGGTAGAGGTTGGCTGCGAATCGTTCGTGCCCGGCCCGGTAGGCGAGGTTGTAGTAGGTCATCACCGCAAGCGGGATGCCGACATCGAGATCGGCAGCCTCGGCGACCACCGATTGGGGTGTCGACCCGTGTTGAAGCGACTGCCAGGAGGCTTCCTGGATGACGGGGCCATCCATGACGGGATCGCTGAACGGGATACCGATCTCGACGGCATCAGCGCCGGCATCGGCTGCGGCGCGAATGGCGTCGAGCCATTGATCCATCCCACCGGTGATGTATGGCACGAGCAGCTTTCGACCCGCTCCCTTGGCGCTCATCAGGCTGGCTTCGAGCGAAACGGTCATCCGAGAATGTCCATCATCTGGTCAACGTCCTTGTCGCCGCGCCCCGACAGGTTCACGAGCACCGTCTTGCCCTTGAGGCTTGGTTCGCGTGCGACCCACGCGATGGCGTGGGCCGATTCGAGCGCCGGAATAATTCCTTCGGTGCGGCTCAGTAACTCAAAGGCCGCAACGACCTCGTCATCGGTCACCGACACATATGTGGCCCGCCCAACGCTGGCCAGATACGAGTGCTCGGGACCTACGCCCGGATAGTCGAGCCCGGCCGAAATCGACTCGGCTTCGAGAACCTGACCGTCCTCATCCTGCTTCAGATAGCTGAGCATCCCGTGAACTACCCCGGGGACACCACCGCCGACAGCGGCTCCGCCCGCGGGTTCCACCCCGACCAGCTGGGCCTCGGTATCGATGAAGCCGGAGAAGATACCGATGGCGTTCGAGCCGCCACCGACACAGGCTGTGACCACGTCGGGTTCACCGCCACCGAGAATCTCGCTGCACTGAGCCCTTGCCTCTTCACCGATGACACGGTGGAACTCGCGCACCATCCACGGGTACGGATGGGGTCCCATCACCGAACCGAGGCAGTAGTGAGTGTCCTCAACGGCAGCGACCCAGTGACGCAGCGCCTCGTTCACCGCATCCTTCAGGGTCCGCGAGCCACTCATGACAGCCTCGACGTCGGAGCCGAGGAGCTTCATACGAAACACGTTCAGGGCCTGTCGTTCAACATCGACAGCACCCATGTAGACCTTGCACTCCATCCCAAGAAGAGCAGCAGCGGTGGCGGTCGCCACCCCGTGTTGCCCGGCGCCGGTCTCGGCGACCAGCTTCGACTTGCCCATCCGTTTGGCGAGCAGGGCCTGCCCGATGACGTTGTTGATCTTGTGAGACCCGGTGTGGTTGAGATCCTCGCGTTTCAACAACACCCTGACACCCAGGCGTTGGGACAATCGGTGACATTCGGTCACGGGCGAGGGGCGCCCGGCGTAGTCGCACAACACCCGCTGGAACTCGTCGATGAACGACGGATCGGACCAGGCCTCGGTGAAGGCTCTTTCGAGCTCCTCGCAAGCAGCGATCAGCGACTCTGGGACAAATCGTCCCCCAAAGTCGCCAAAACGCCCCTCGGGCGTAGGTCTCGACATCGTCATGTGGATTTCCCCTTCTCGTGTGGTGCGACGAGAATCACTCGTCGAGCCAGTCGTAGATGGCACCGTCCACGGATGGTGATTGGGGAGAACGGGCCACGTCCTCGGCGTCCATCGCGCTGAACGCGGTCCGGGCGTTCAGAACGAACTGCCGGACCTTCATCGGGTCCTTGCGGCCCGGCGACGCCTCGACGCCAGACTTCGAATCGACACCCCACGGGTGGACCTGAGCGATGGCATCGGCAACATTTTCGGGTCCCAATCCGCCGGCCAAGATCATCTTCGTTCGCGCGGACCCCGAATCGAGAAGGCGCCAGTCGAACACCTCTCCGCTGCCCGGAGTCACATTGTCGACGAGCACTGCGGCCGCCCCGAAGGCCGCTGCCCGGTCGATGTCGGGATCGCCTGCTCCGAAAGCCTTGACGACCGCGGGCACGGAACGAGCGATCGCCATCGACTCGTGCGAGCTCTCCTGACCGTGGAGCTGAGCGGCTCCCAATCCGGCGGTCGAGATGATGTCGATGACACGCTCAGGGGCTTCGTTGCGGAACACGCCGACGGTGAGGATGTGAGGCGGCAGCCTCCTGGCGATTTCTCTCGCTCGCGACGGCGTGATCTGGCTGGTGGAAGGAGCGAAGATGAACCCGACGGCATCGGCACCCATCGCCACAGCGAGCAGGGCGTCGTCTTCGCACGTGATGCCACAGATCTTGATGAAGCCAGCGTCACGTTCGGTCAAGGGCACGATCAAAGCGTACCCTCGGCACGGGTCCCACCCGCTACGTTTGTGCCCGTGTTGATTGGTGTCGAAGGTATCGACGGAGCCGGCAAGCAGACACTCGCCGACGCTCTCGACTCTGCCATTGTTGCGAAAGGGCGAGCGGTCGCGCGCATGGGTTTTCCACGCTACAACTCCGAACCCTTTGGCAGATCGGTCGGGGCCGCCCTCGAGCAACGCGACGACAGGCTCCTATCGTCCGTCGAGGCCCTGGCGTTCGCATTCGCCGCCGACCGCTGGCACTACTGGCACGTCGATCGGGTAGGGATGGGCCACACGGCAGCAACCATCACGATCGCCGACCGGTGGTGTGCCTCGAACGCTGCCTATGGCTCGGCCCGCCTGGGGGAAGACTCGGACGGTTTCGCCGACTGGATCGAGGACCTCGAGTTCGGCCATTGTGCGCTGCCGCGCCCTGCGCTATCGGTCTTGTTGGCGACCGGCTCGAGCCTGGCCGGAGAACAGCGAGCCGGCCGCGACGGAGACGATGGTGACGCCTTCGAAGCCGACGGAGGCCTCCAGCGACGGGCCCTCGACTGGTACTTCAATCTGGCAAAGGTCGGTTGGGGCGGCGCCTGGAAGGTGATCGACCCGCTCGATTCGAACGGCAACAGGAGGATCCCGGCCGATCTGGCAGATGAGGTCCTTGCCGCTGTGAGCCTTTGAGGGCCTCGAAGCGCTGGCGTCAACTGCCTGCGGCTATGAGAGCTGCCACCGCAGCCGCAGGGTCGCCGGACACGACCAGTGACTCACCGACCAGGACTGCGTGATACCCGGCCTCGGCCAGGCTCGCAGCATCGGCAGGGCCACGAACCCCGCTCTCGGCCACAGCGACGGCAGTTTCGGGGATCGAGGCTGCGACCCGGCACGCACGTTCATGATCGACCTGGAACGTGACGAGGTCTCTCTGATTGACACCGATGAGGGTCGCCCCGACACAGAGCGCCCTTTCCACCTCGGCCTCGTCGTGGGTTTCGACGAGAGCGTCGAGCCCGACCTCTATCGCAATGGCGTGGAAGTCGGCCAGCTCGGCATCGTCGAGTGCCGCAGCGATGAGCAGAACTGCATCGGCACCCATGATGCGAGCATCGAGCACATCGTGGGCCTGGACGGTGAAATCCTTGCGAATGACAGGGAGGCGAACCGCATCGCGAGCAGCGGAAAGGTCGTCTCTCGATCCTCCGAAGTTGTCCATATCGGTCAGGACGGAGAGACACGACGCCCCTCCGCTCTGGTACGCCATCGCAAGTTTCGCGGGATCCAGGTCGGCAAAGAGGTCGCCCTTCGAGGGTGACCGGCGCTTCACCTCGCTGATGACCGACAGCCCGGGGCGTCTCAGCGCGGCCGCGAACCCGCGCACAGGGGGTGCCGCCGCGGCCGCTTCGAGAAGCTCGGCAGTCGAACGCCTATCACCAGCAGCCTGTTCACGATGTTCAGCGAGAATCCGATCCAGGTAGGTGGCCATCGGCGCGAAGTCTAGAGGAGCGGTCCAGCCTTTGGCCGGTCAGCCATCGCCCTCGAACAGGGCACTACACCTCACGGAAACCTCACCAACAGCGAGGCCGGTGCCGGACTCGGCGGAGGCGGAGGTGAGGTATCCAAGGCCGTACCAGCCGCCATCATGTTCAAAAGCCGAGGTGACAAACCCCACATCGGTGCCGGCGGTGGTTGCGACGAGATCACCAGCCCGGATCGGTCCCGTCGCGAACAAGCGGCAAAGCACGCGACGCCGCGCTCTGCGTGCATGGATACGTTCGACCAGTTCCTGACCTCGATAACAACCCTTGGTGAACGAGACACAGAAATCGATCAGTCCGGTCTCGTTCGGAATCGTGTCGGTGCTGAGGTCGGTGCCCATCGCGGGCAGACCTCTGGCAGCTCGCACGGCGCTGAATACCACTGGGTCGAGCAGCTCGGCGGGAAACTCAACATCGTCGGGGCCCAGCACGTCGACGGCTTCGGCTCGATCCCACGGCGACACGACTGCGCGGTCACCGAACCGGTCGCGGGCAGCAGCGACCTGGGTTGGCCCGAAACACGTCAACATCCGTGACGCGACGACCTCAAGATCGACCTTCGTGCGCAGAACGAAGCGGCCGACAGAAGCGGCCAACATCTCGCCCGATCCACCATCGACGTCGAATCTCAGCTCATCGTCGCCGGTACGCACGACACGAAACAAGGCGTCGAGCTTCCCTTGCGGCTGAAGAACGAACGACCAGCGGGACTCACCGACCTCCATGTCGTCGATGTCTTGGGACACCTGGCTGTGCACATACCACAGGGCTTCTGGACCCGACACGATGACAAGGTCGCGGTCGGTGACAGCACAGCCCGACTCGGGGAGGCTCACGAGCCGACCCCGAGACGATCGATGACATTGCGCACCAGGCTCAGACCCACCCCGTCGTCGAGCGACATGATCGACTCGGGATGGAACTGCACCGCGGCGATCGGCAGCTCTCGATGTTCGATGGCCATGATGATGCCGTCGTCGGATCGGGCGGTCACCTCGAGCGAGTCGGGGAGGTCGTCGGGTGCTGCAAACAACGAGTGATAGCGGCCGACCTTGAAGCTGGTCGGGAGCCCTTCGAAGAGGGTCCCCCCGACAACCTCGACATCGGAGGGTTTCCCATGCATCGGAGTCTCGAGCTGCTCGAGTGTGCCCCCCTGATGTTCGACAATGCCCTGGAGACCCAGACACACACCGAAGACCGGAAGACCCAGATCGATCGCGGCCTGGACCGACTCGGCTACCCCAAAATCGCCAGGACGACCCGGCCCGGGGCTCAGCACGACCAGGTCGGGTTCGTCGCGAGACATCTCGGACAGATCGAAACCGGCTCTGCGGGTGACTACCTCGGCACCGACCTGGCCCAGATAGTTGGCCAGTGTGTGAACGAACGAGTCGAGATGGTCGACCAGGAGGACGCGCCTCGATTTGGTACCAACCCTGATATCTGGGGCCGACTCCGCTGACCGCGGGATTCGCAGGGCGTCCAGAAATGCCGATGCCTTCAACTCGGTTTCCGCTTCCTCGGCCACCGGATCGGAATCCCACAGCAGGGTTGCCCCGACCCTCACCTCGGCGTGACCGTCCTTGATGCGAATGGTGCGCAGGGTCAGACCGGTGTTCAAGCCGCCATCAAATCCGATCTTTCCAATGGCTCCGCCATACCAGGCACGAGGTGTGCGCTCGTGGTTCTCGAGGAACATCATCGCCTTGGCCTTCGGCGCACCCGTAACGGTGACCGCCCAGGTGTGGGTCAGGAACGCATCGAGCGCGTCGAAGCCCTCGGCCAGTCGTCCCTCGACGTGATCGACGGTGTGGATCAAGCGCGAATAGAGCTCGATCTGACGACGCCCGATGACCTTGACCGATCCGGGGGTGCAGATGCGACTCTTGTCGTTGCGGTCGACATCGGTACACATGGTCAACTCGGATTCGTCCTTCTCGCTGTTCAAGAGGGCGAGGATCTGTGAAGCGTCATCGAGTGGGTCGCGCCCGCGGGCGATCGTCCCCGAGATCGGGCACGTCTCGACGCGATCACCCTCGACGCGCACATACATCTCCGGTGATGCACCCACCAGCCACTCGTCGGCACCGAGGTTGATCAGGAATCCGTACGGTGACGGGTTCTGTTCCTTGAGACGGCCGAACAGCTCGGACGGCGGTTCGGGGCAGGTCTCGACAAACGTCTGGCTGGTGACCACCTCGAACAGATCACCGCGGGCGAAGTACTCGCGGGCGACCTTCACTCCCTCGGCGTAGCCACCCTCCTCGTGATCGCGGTACGCCTCGAGTTTGAGGTCCGGTTCGAAACCCGATAGGGATCCGCGCCGCTCGAGGCCGACCGTCGACCGGCCACCGACCGTGAAGTCGTATCGGAGGCGCTGAGCCATGCCGTGCTGGTGATCGACCACGACGATGTCGTCGGGTAGGTAGAGGACCAGATCGCGCTGATCCTCTGGTCGCGGCAGCACGAGATCGATCGGTTCGAACTGGAATGCCAGGTCGTAGCCGAATGCACCATAAAGACCGAGGTGAGGTTCGTCCGAAGCGAACAGATCCATGATCGCCCTGACCACCGAGAACGACGACGGCTGACGACTGCGCTCACTCTCGTCGAAACGCCGCCGAGGCCGCTCTATCCGGCATGAGAACATGCCATCGGACACCTCGACGTCGACGACTCCCTCGGCTGCACCGACCATCTCGGCGATCGGATCGAGCAGGACGGCACCGCGGCCGTTCAGCGCCTCGACACGGACGTTGCCGGCCGTGCTCGTGATGACGAGGGGCGGCTGGACGAAGCCCATGTCCCACCGGGTATAGCGGCCTGGATACTCGTAACTCGACGACAGGAGCAGCCCACGTTCCGAATCGAGCCGGTCGACGAGTTCGTCGATGGCCGAGATGTGATCCACATCGCTGACCTCTACATCGACGATGACACCACCGGCGGTGCGAAACCGGTTCAACGCCAACGAGGTGGACGGCACGGCCATTGTGAACAGCGCCGGTTCAGAGGTACAACCCGGTCGAGTTGTCCTCGATCCGTGTCGCAGCGATGGCGTGGAGGTCGCGTTCTCGCAAGATGATGTAGTCCTCGCCCTGCACCTCGACCTCGTAGCGGTCCTCTGGGCTGAAGAGGACCCGGTCGCCCGTCTTGGCACCGCGAACGTTGGGTCCCATCCCGACGACCTCACCCCAGATGAGCCGCTTGCTCATCTGGGCGGTGGCGGGGATGAGGATTCCGCCGCTCGATCGGCGCTCGCCAGAGTCGCCTGGAATGAGAACCAGAAGCCGGTCGCCCAACATCTTGATCGGCAGTCGCTCGGCGTCTACACCGGTATCGATCTTGGGGGTTTCCACGACTGATTCGGTGGCTGATTCGGCGGTTTCGGGCACGGTGATCAACGCTACCGGCTCCGGTGGCGTGACCCGGCACACAATCTGTACAACAATCAGTCGGTGACCGTCGATCCAGAACAACGCGCCGTCGAGGCATTCGCCGAACCGAGCACTGCCGAGGAATCGCCAGACGCCGGCGAGATTGGTGACGCCACCCAGGATGGCAACGCCGAGTCCGACCCTTCGTCGATGTCGCTCCCGGCGCCGATCCTCGAGTTGCGCGATCTAGGTGTGCGGGGTTGGATGGCGATCGGTGGCGGTGTGCTGCTGGCAATCGGATTCACCTGGTTGCGGACGGTCATCACGGGCAGAGCCGAGTCAGAGCTCGACACCGAATTTTTCGAGCTGCACTCGTCGACGATCGCCTCGGGTCTCTCGGGTCTCGCGGTCATCGCCTTGCTCACTTCGGCGGGATGGCGTCACCTGGCGGGCGTGAGCGGCACCTGGGTCAGACAAGGACTGATTCCGTCCGGCCTCGTGATCGTCGCCTGCGTACTTCCCCTGGTCACGATCCTCGACTCGTCCTGGGAGACGCCGTGGCGGGTCGGATGGGTGACGATCGACCATCTCGCGGATTCCTTCTTCGTCGAGGTGTTGTTCCGCGGTCTTGTCTTCGTATTCATCGCCAACGCTCTGCGCCGTCACCATTACGGTGTGTTGTGGTCGACGGTGGTGACAGCTCTCATCTACGGCATCGTCGGCGGTGGATGGTCGATGTTGTTGTGGGGCACCCTGCTCTCGATCGTGTTCACGATGATGACGCTCGATTGCCGCAGTATCTGGCCCGCCGTCGCCCTTCACGGGCTCTTCGAAGCGTTCTCCGACCTACCATTCGACGCCCAAGGAGTCCCCGGGTCGACCGGCTGGCGGACCGTCTCGCTCCTGCTGCTCGCCGTGGCGGCCATCGTGGCCCTTCGGCGCTTGGCCGCTATTCGAGATCCGTGGACCGCTCTGATGAGCGTCAACGTCGCTCCCCTGGTGCCTGCGGCTCCCGTCAAACCATTGGGTCTGCCGTGAGCCATTCGGGCTCACCCACCTTCGGCATCCGTCGAGACGCTCACCCAGGTCAGATACAGACGGTCAGCGGCTGGCTTGAGCCTCGCCGAGCACCGCGAGGGTGCGTGCGCGCTCGTCGGGATCTGATGCGACCACAACGGCTGTGAAGTCGGTCGCCCCGCTCTCGGCGATTGTCGCCAATCCCTCGCGGACCTCGTCCTCTGAACCGATGAGGCTGATCTCCTCGACCCCTTGAACACCCTCGATGTCGAGCATCGCTCGATACGAGGGCAGAGTGGCATAGTCCTTCAGGACCACTCCGACCAGACCGCGCATCGCTGCCGGATCGTCGGTGACGGCGACGGGAAGGCTGCACACCACCCGCGGAGCCGGGCGGTCGACCGAAGCCGCTGCATCGTTGATCTTGGGCACGATCTGCTGGGCGAGAGCCTTGGGGCCCACGCACCACAAGATCGTGCCGTCCGTACGCCTGCCGGCGATCCGCAACATCTGATCGCCGAGGGCGGCCAGCATGACCTTGGGAGGATCCTCGGTCGGCCGCACGGCACCGCCTTCGAAGGACCAGATGTCGCCGTCATAGTCCGACGATCCCTCGCAGAGAAGGGGATCGAGGACGTTCAGATAGTCCAGGATGTGTCGGATCGGCCTCTCCCATGCCATCTTCCAGCGATCTTCGACACTCGGCTGATGGGCGAGGCCTATCCCCAGAATGGTGCGCCCTCCGGTTGCCGCCTGGGTCGTGAGGGCCTGGGCGGCAAGGGCCTGGGGATGTCGAGGCCAGGTCGGGACCACGGCCGTGCCCAGTTCGATCAACGATGTGTCGCGGCCCGCGAGCGAGAGGGTCCCGAGTGCGTCGAGCAGGCCTGTTTGAGCCAACCAGTAGCTCGAGAACCCCGCGTCTTCGGATGCGACGATGTCGTCGACGATCTCGTCGAGATTTGGTGACGCGAGCAGTCCAGAACCGTTGATGCCGATATCCATGTCGCCAAGGTACCGCGTCACCTCGGTTCGACGGTGAGACGCACATCGCCACCGAGTCGAGCGACATCGACGAGTCTTCCGCGCCAAACGTCGTCGATCGTTGCCGCTCCGGGTCCCGCGAACAAGGGACGGCCGTCGTCGCCACCGAACAGAACTGGTGCCATGTAGACCACGTAACAATCGACCAGCCCGGCCTCGTGGAACGATCGCGCCACCGAGGCCCCTCCTTCGACGAGTAGATCGACGATGCCGGCATCACCGAGCTCGTCGAGCACGTCGCCGAGAGGGCCGCCCACCTCGATACACGGATGAACCTTGGCCGAGATCGGCGCCGTACCCAACACGATCCTTCGAGGGTCGACTCCAGCAACATGGCGGACGTCGAGCGAGGGATCATCATCCCTGATGGTCCCCGCGCCAACCAGAACTCCGTCGCATCTGGCCCTCAGCCGGTGTACGTCGGTCCTTGCTTCGGGACCGGTGATCCATTGCGATGACTTGTCGGGCGCGGCGGTGCGGCCGTCGAGGGATGTGGCCATCTTCAGCGTGACAAAGGGCCGTCCCGTGCGCCGATGGTGAATGTAAGGTCCGAGTTGGTCGGCCACGACGTCCGCGCCAACTCCGACTTCGACCTCGATGCCGGCCGAGCGCAGCGCAGCAACACCACCTCCGCTGACCTTGGGGTCTGGATCACCGACGGCCACGACGACCCTGGCAACACCTGCATCGATGACCGCCTGGGCGCACGGCCCGGTTCGCCCATGATGGCTACAAGGTTCGAGTGTCGTGTACAGAGTTGCACCGATTGCCGACCCTGCCGCCGCCCGCAGGGCAATCACCTCTGCGTGGGGTCCCGGAGGTGGTTCGGTCGCCCCTTCGAACGTTGTGCCGTCGTCTGTGACGATGACACAACCAACCCACGGGTTCGGAGCCGTGCTGCCTCTGACCGCATCGGCAGCATCGACGGCCTGCAACATGTACCGGAGGTCGCTGTCGCGGTTCATGTCAGTGATCGGTCGGATCGCCGTTGAGTAGTCGCACGGCATGGGGCAAGACGTCGGCGACGGCCTCGAAACACTCGACACACCCCTTCGTGCTGCCCGGCGTGTTCAGGACTATCGCGTTTCCCGCCGTTCCCGCTATCGCCCGGCTGAGCCGCCCGAGTGGGTTGACCAGACGCATGGCCTCGGCCAGGCCCGGAGCCTCGCGGTCGATGACCTTGCGCGTTCCCTCCGGTGTCAGATCGCGCGATGTGAAACCGGTTCCCCCGGTGGTGACGACGATGCCGGCGAACCCATCGACCATCGACCCAAGCGCAGCCGCGACCTCATCGGTTCCGTCCGAGGTGACACCACGCTCGACCACCCTGAACCCGGCGCGCTCGACCGCCGCTGCCAACGCCTCGCCGCTCCTGTCCTCGCGTACCCCGTAAACAACACCGTCCGAGACCGTCAACACCTTGGCATCGAGCAGGTCGGCGTGCGTCGAGTTGTGCGCTCTGGAGCCGGGTTCGTCGTGATGGTGTGCCACACGGCGCAGGTTATCGCCGACCTCAGGGGTGTGCGGCAGCCCGAACATGTCGTAGTTTTGGCGGATGGCAATGCTGACGGTGCGACTGCTCGGAGCAATGGTGCTCGAGCTCGACGGCCAACGGGTCGCCGCGCCGGCATCGCGACGAGCGCAGGACCTGCTCGCCATCCTCCTTCTGAATCCAGGCCCGTCGAGCCGATCGACGCTGATCCACACCCTGTGGCCCGACCTCCCGGAAGAGGCCAGGGGACGAAAGCAGCTCAGCCAGGAACTCTGGCGGCTGAGAAACACCCTCGAAAAGGTCGGGGCCGACGATCTGATCGAGTTCTCAAACCAGTTGCTGGGACTCAGACGGGCGAGCGAGAACGGCACATGTCAACTCGAGACCGATGTCGAGCTGTTCACCGAAATGGTGGCAGCAGCAGGCGCCGCCCGGCGTGGCTCCGCGGCCGAGCACGACGCACTCGAGCTCGCTGCAAGCCTGTATGGCGGCGATCTTCTCGATGGTGTGTTCGACGACTGGCTCATGGCTCCGAGACGCAACTACAAGGACATGGCCCTGGGCGTGTTCGACCGGCTGGTCGAGCTGCGAACCGCTCGCGGCGCCTACGACGAAGCCAGACCGATGGCCCATCGTCTGGTAGCGCTCGATCCGCTCTCCGAGGAGTCCCATCGTCGGCTGATGCGACTCGAGATGTTGAATGGGCGTCCGAACGCAGCACTCGCCGCCTGGGACGCGTGCTGCGAGATTCTCGATCAAGAACTGAACATCGAACCCGATCTCGAGACCCTCGCTCTACGCGACGAGATCGTCAGCTCGAGACAGGGCGGCTCAGACCCGCTGCACCACAGAGCCGCCTCGGCAACGATGGTCGGTCGGGCCAGCGAACGTGCGTCGCTGATCGCGGTAGCCGACGACCTGACGGTGGGTACCGGGCGATTCGTGTTGGTGGAGGGCGATGCCGGGACCGGGAAGACGAGACTCCTCGACGAGTTTGCCAACGATGCCGAATGGAGAGGCATCAGGATCGCGCGCGCCCTCGCCGTCGAGGGTGATCTGGCAACACTCGTCGCTGCGATCCGTTCGGTGTTGTCGCCCATCGACGCCCGCCGCCTGCGGACACGTGTGTCGGAACGCCTACAGGAGTCACTCATCGGGCTCTTCCCAGAGCTCGCGGACATGGAGGATCTTGTCGCAGATCCGAAACACCTCGGAAGCCAAAACCCTGCGACCGGCAGCGATGCCGACCGGGCCGCTCTGATACAAACGATCGCGGTCTTGTCGGAGTCGCAGCCGCTGGCCATCATCCTCGACGAGGCCGGCGCCATCGACGATCCTTCGATCGACCTCGTATTCGAGTTGGCCAGGTCGATCGACACCAAACGCCTGGCGATCGTGTTGGCCTACCGGCACAAGGAGATCCATCAGCGACCGGCGACATGGTCAGCGGTTCGTTCCCTCGACGCCCTCGACTCATCGAGGCGACTCAGTCTTGGGCCACTCACAACGAACGATCTCGAACAGCTCGTCGCTGCCACCCTGCCTACGACACGTCAGGCGAAGCTCGCCTCGGAGCTGGAGGAAGCGACCGGGGGCAATCCCTATCTCGCCACCCAGACCCTCGGGCTGCTCCGCGATCTTGGTCAGGACCGGATTCCCGACACAATCGACGCGGGCATCTGGGAGAGGTTCCGAGATCACCTCGACAGACGGATCGAAGATCTGACTCCCAACTCACGACTGGTCTTCGAGCTGTTGGCAGTTTCGGGCGACGCACTCGCCATCGATGCCATCGAAGACATCGTCGGTTTGGGCGGCGGCGAGATACTCGACGCCCTCGACGAGCTCGAGACGAACCAGCTCGGACGGGTTCTCACCGAGCGGTCCCCGTCGAACGCTGCCGCTTTGGTGCATCGAGTGCTCGCTGCGACCGTCTACGACGCGATGTCGAACGACCACCGTAGCCAGATGCACCGCAAGATCGCTGCCACTCTCATCGACCGCGGCGAAGCAGCATCGCGCGTCGCCGTTCACCTGACGTCGTCGGCTCAGCCCGCTGCCGCTTTCGGCTGGTGGGTCACAGCCGCCGAGTCGGCTCGCCGCCAAGGGGTCCTACACGAGGCGGTAGATGCGGTTGATCGGGCTCTTGAGTGTGCCAGCGACTCCGACGACGATCGCCTCGATCAGCTCTTGATGGAGCTCCAGCGGTGCGCCGAGGTCCGCCGAGACCTGCCGCTCAGCGAACGACTCCTCACCCTTCTCGACGCTCGCTTCGGACCAGCTGCCACACTTGAGTTGGCCGACAGACGAATCGCCCATCTGGCCAGGTCGGGCAAGGTAGACGATGCGAAGCTGACCGTCCTGGCCGCTCTCGAATCGACCGACGACTCCGAGATCCGCGCTCGTGTCCTCGCCGCTGCAGCACGGACCCATATGCTCGGCGGCAGCGTGGCTGCGGCCGCGGCAACCCTGCGCGATGCATGGGCCGAGACTCCTACCGAACCCGATACCAGGATGGTCTTGCTCGACGCCGAAGCGGCACAGCTGCTGACATTCGACATCGGGAACCCACGAATTCACGTGGCCGCTGAAGAAGGTGCGCTCATTGCGACAGAGGCTGGGCGCTACGAGTCGGCGTTCAGATTCAGGGCCATGGCGGCAGCGAGCCTCCTGTCCGAAGAACCCGAACGTGGAACCGAGATGTTGGCGGCAATCGTCACCGAGGCCGGCGCCAACTCGATGTTCGGGTCGGTGGTCGACGCTGCGAACTCACATTGTGAGGCCCTCGCAACCGTCGGACTGCGAGGCGCAGCGATCACCGGCTTCGAGCAGACCATCGCCCGTTCGGAGTCCGAACCGATTCTCGACCTGAACGTCGCCGAATCCCGGCGCATTCTGGCCTCCCAGCTCGCAGAACTGACCGGCGATGCCGAGCGGGTCGAGGCACTTGTCGCGGAATCGATGCCGATCCTGAGGAACGGTACGGCCCCCGACATCGCACCGGGGACCGAAGCCGGTCCCCGAGCCCTCATCGCGATGAACAACGGCGACCTCGACAAGGCCGATCGCCTGCTGTCCGAGTACGACAGGGCGCTGCGGCGTCACCATTCCGACCATCGCCGGCCCGAACCTGTCCTGTGGCACGCTCGCCTACTCACCGCCATGGGCGAATTCGAGCAGGCTCTTTCGGTGCTCGATCGACTGCCCCGATCACAGCTGGGCGACAGGAGAAGGGCGGGCGCAATGCGGGCCGACCTGCTCGTCAGGCTCGGCCGCGAGGAGGCGGCCAGCCAAATGATCCTCGGCCTGATGCTGCGACCGGCGTTCGGTTCGTATCCCGAACTCGAACTGGCCAGCCTGCGCCTTGCCGAGGCCCAGGGACGACAAGGCGATGCGGAGGCAGCCCTCGACAGGGCATGGAGTTCGGTGATACGCACCTTCGAACCATTCAACCCGCTCATCGACTGTGTTGCCCCGAGCGCAACAACCGCCGAGATCGTGAGGCGGGTGACCGATCGTCGCCGCGCCAAGCCGCGGCTCAAGGTCGTTGACCAGAAAGGTCGAGAGCACCGCGTCGAGGTCTCGACAGGACCACACACCGACATAGCGGCGAGGAGGCTTGCCGTAGCCGACGCTCTCAGGAGTGCCTCGACACTCGGAGTCGAGCTGACGGCCTCACAGCTGGCTCCGCTTCTGGGTGTGAGCGAATCGACCGCCCGCCGCGACATCACACTCGTCAGACGATCGTGACGGACGGCGGCCACACGGGCCGCGATGGTGAGAGATTTCTGAGAGAGGCTTCAGCAAGAATCTCCTCGCGCGTTGTTTGCGCACATACCGCTGACGCCGGAGCACAGGACCGGTGGACGTCAGCGGATCACGGGCACGACAGCGCCCGGGTGCAGCCACCGTTGGCCACCCGGGCCTTCGTTCCTCACGCCGTTCGGGGTCTTGGTTCCCACTCGACGCGAGCCAACCTCTCCACTGCCTCGGTTATCACCTCGTTGCGCTTGCAGAAGGCAAAACGAACGAGTGAACGACCCTCATCGACGTTGTCGTAGAACACCTGCGTCGGGATGGCCACGACCTGGGCCCGCCCAGGAAGTTCGAGGCAGAACTCGACGCCGTCTGTGCCTCCGAGCGGAGTGATATCGGTATTGACGAAATATGTCCCCTGCGGTCGGAACACCTCGAATCCGACCCGCTCGAGCCCGTCGGACAAGAGATCGCGCTTGTGGCGCATGTCGGCGAGAAGTCCGGCGTAGTAGTCGTCGTCGAGATCGAGGGCGGTGGCAATGGCATGTTGAAACGGAGGGCCACTGACGAAGGTGAGAAACTGCTTCGAGGTGCGCACGGCGGCCACGAGAGGGGCCGGCGCACACACCCAGCCGATCTTCCAGCCCGTGAAGCTGAAGGTCTTGCCGCCAGAGCTGATGGTCACGGTTCGGTCGCGCATCCCTGGCAACGAGGCCAGGGGAATGTGTTCACCGTCGAACACCAGGTGTTCGTAGACCTCGTCGGTCACGGCGATCAGATCGTGTCGCACACACAGCTCGGCAACCATCTCGAGTTCTCTCCTGCTGAACACCTTTCCGGTCGGATTGTGCGGGGTATTCAACAGGATGATCCTGGTCTTCGCGTTGATCGCCCGTTCGAGTTCGACGGGATCGAAGTTGTATTGCGGGGGCCGCAGTGTGACAACACGCTTGAAACCTCCCGCCATCGCAATCGACGCGCCGTAGCTGTCGTACCAGGGTTCGAACGTGACAACCTCGTCACCGACCTCGAGCAGCGCCAGCATCGTCGCCGCGATTGCCTCGGTTGCGCCCGTCGTCACAAGGATCTCGGTTTCCGCGCAGTAGGCGAGGTCGTAGAACCGCTTCTGGTGGCGAGCGATGGCCTGACGCAACGCGGCGACACCAGGCACGGGTGGGTATTGGTTGTGTCCAGCCCTCATGGCAGCGATCGCTGCCTCGATGACACTCGCGGGTCCATCGGTGTCGGGAAACCCTTGGCCGAGGTTGACCGACTCGGTCTCAGCAGCGAGAGCAGACATCTGGGCGAAGATCGTCGTGCCAAATCCCTGTAGGCGGGTGTTCAGGTGCGGAACTCGGTCGGTCACGGCGGCAAGGGCACGAAGATCAACTGGTCCGCTGCCAGCGAACGACCGCCATGCCGTCCGTTCCCCGGTCTTGGGGCAACAACAGGCCGGCGTTCGAGCGCTCGCCGAGAGGGCGCCACCTGTCCGCATAGACGAGTGGCACCGGCTCGAACCTCGCATCGCTGAAGTTGTCGATGACCCCCGCCGTCTCATCGGATGTGACCGTGCAGACCGCAAACACGAGTACGCCACCGGGCTTGACGAGCTCGGCCGACGCTGCGAGCAAACGTCGTTGCACCGCGGCGAGTCGGGCAACATCTCTGGAACGCGCCCGCCAGCGGGCGTCCGATCGTCGGCCGAGGGCCCCCAGGCCACTGCAGGGTGCATCGATCAACACGCGGTCGAATGCCGCTGGCCGAAATGGTGGCTTCCCGGCGTCGGTCCGGACTGCCATCACCTTGTTCTGGCCATACTGAGCGAGGGTCGACGCCAGAACGTCGATCCTCGCATCGGCGATCTCGCCAGCCACAACGGTGGCACCGGCGGCGGCCAATCCGGTTGACTTGCCACCTGGGGCAGCGCACACATCGGCGACGAGATCGCCCGACGAAACATCGACCTCGTCGACGACCCAACGAGAGGCGAGCCCCTGCACGAAGCCATCGGCGCGCGGACCGGGACGTTCGGCATCGTTCATCGACCGCAGTGCGGCGATCGCGTCGGATCCGAGGTCGTTCGTCAACCGTTGGACGATCCAGTCGGGGTATGACAGCTCGACCGCGGGCGATGGCCAAGTCGAGTGGCCATAAGGAAGACCGGCTGCCACCTTTCGGAGAACCGCGTTGACAAAACCGCTCGCCCGGCGCGGACCGGCCTCGACCGTGGCGCTGACCGCCGCGTGAGGTGGGGTGTTCAGCCACACCATTTGGAAGACACCTACGCGCAACAGCTGCCTGACGGTGTCATCGGGACGCCTCTTCAGGTGTGGCTCGAGGAGGTAGTCACACGCACGTTGCATCCGTGTGGTGCCCTGGACGAGATTGGTGACGAACGCACGATCCCGCTGATCGAGTGAGGCGGTTCCGAGCTCGTCGGCCAGCACCGGACCCGACCGCTCTCCACCGTCGATTCGCAGGAGGGCACGCAACGCCACCTGCCTCGGGTTCTCGTGACTGTCGTTCATCGGCCGAGACGATCTTCGGGTCCCGGACGGGCGCCGTTGAGCCACGCGCCGGCACTCACGCGCCCCTTGCCCTCCGGTTGTACCTCGACCAGCTCGAGCCATCCGTTCGCCGTGGCCACCCGTTCGGCGTCGAGCACGCCCGGTTCGGAGGTGCTGGCGTCTGTCTCGTCGACGATGTTGACCACATGCACGAGAAGCCGCTTGCCACGCCAGCTGGTCCAGGCACCCCCGACACGAACGATGCGTTCGATCTCAGAGGCCGAGAGTTGCCAGTCGATCTCGCGAGTAGTGGCGTCGATCTTGGCCGCAAACGTGGCTTCACCGTGTTGAGGCTCGGGTTGGCCAAGTCCGACAGCAAGCGTCGAGACCAACAGATCGGCGCCGATGGTCCCCAGCTGCGAACGCAGTTCGGCGGCGGTCAGGGTGCCTATCGGCATTCGTCGTCTCGAGTACACCGGCCCGGTATCGAGGCTCGGTTCGAGACCCATGATGCACACGCCTGTTTCATCGTCGCCCGCGAGGATTGCCCGCTCGACGGGAGCTGCGCCCCGCCAGCGAGGCAACAAGGAAAAGTGCACGTTGAGGAAGGGCAAGCTCTGCAACACCGAAGTCGAGATGATGCGACCAAACGCGACGACAACACCAAGGTCGGCACCAACCGACAGAACATCGTCCACACACGTGCTCACCTCGATGCCCAGATCGAGTGCGGCCGCTTTTACAGGTGAAGGTGTGGGCGCAGCCCGTCGACCGCGGCGCCGATCGGCACGGCTTATGACGAGGGGAACATCGAAGCCGGCATCGACGAGTGCGCGCAGGCTGGGCACCGCTGCTTCGGGTGTACCCAGGAAGACGATGCGCTCGGGATGCCGCGGGGGCGTGGCCAGCTCGTTCACGGAAGGAAGAGGCCGCCAGGCAGTGAAGCCTCGTCTTCGGAGGCTTCGGCCTGCTCGCGCAAGATCCTCAGGGCACCCTTGCGCGTCTTCTTGTCGAGATGGTCGAGCAGGAGCACACCATCGAGATGATCGAGTTCGTGCTGAAACAGGCGCGCCAGCAGCTCGTCGGCTTCGATCGATACCTCGTTGCCATCGAGATCCCTGCCGATGAGATGCACGGTCTTTGGCCGGACGATGTCGAACGACAGCCACGGGACCGACAGACAACCCTCGTTCCACATCCACTCGCCGTCCGACTCGTCGATCTCGGGATTGACCAGGGTCTTCGGCCCTTCGCCCATGTCGTAGACGAACAGACGCTTTTGAATACCCACCTGAGGCGCGGCGAGCCCGAGGCCCTCAGCCTCGTACATGGGCACCACCATGTTGGTCGCAATCTGAGCGATCCGACCGTCGATCTCGTCGATGTGCGCGGCGACGGTGCGCAACACCGGATCACCAAACACCCGAATCTCATACGACATCTCGACGAGGATATCCCGCAGCGTGTCGAGCGAGCGTTTCGCGTTGATCGTTGCTCCGGTACCAACGGCACCGAAGTCTCCAGCGACTCAGGCTCTCGCGGGGTCGACCTCGATGCGCAATCGGCCAGGCGGACGCTGTGTAGCTCTCAATGCTCCGGTGAGGCTGTTGTGGTCGCCGGAGCGCAACAGCCACGAACCATCGTCTGATCCGACGACCTCAACATCACCAAGAGGCTCAAATTCGGCCATGAAAGCCTCGGCTGCGGCACCCGAGACCACGGCCAGGGCCTTGTGGGGTGGCAAGCCGGCTTCGGCACGAGCCGACATCTCGAGATCGGTGAAGATCGTCGGATCGCCGAGCGCCGCGGCCCTCAGTGCCGGGTGTTCGGGCATCCTCGTCTGGACGACGATGCGTCCGCCGAGCGCCTTGGGCCCTACCAACCGAGCCGCTCGGGCGATCAGCGCGAGCGCTTGCTCGCCGGCCCTGAATCGGGGAGCCAGCAGCTCCTGGTCGATGTCGAGGAACACGACGACGTCGACAGACTCGACCCGATACAGCAGGGCTTCTGTCCCCACGAACAGGTCGTCGTTCTCGGGCTGGCCAAGCGACTGTGGCTGATTCGTTTCACCTGGGGCTGCACTGACCTCGGTGACGCTGCGCCTGGTGAGGGCCGCCAACTCCTCGGCCACTCCCCCGACACCGAGTCGCAGCCGCCTCATTCGGGTCGAGCCACACTCGGAGCACACCACCGGTCGAGACTCACCGGACCCGGGATCGACCAGGGCATCACCGTCGAGTATGAGTGCCCGACCACCGACGGTTCGAGCGACCTCGCCGCACTGGCTGCACACACACAGTCGAGCTCTCCCCTTTCGGTTGATCACACAGGCGACCGATCTGTCGGCCGTGACCAGCCGGGTCAGGGCCGGTGAGCACCACTCGCCCAACGCCGGATCGTCGCCACGCCTATCGACGATCTCGACCGCAGGCCAACCATCTCGCTCTCGACGGCGATTCGCCTCGACGAGGTTTCCTGCCGAGAGGGCCTCGAGAGACGGTACGGGAGAGACGAGGACACACGAGGCGTCGTCTCGCCGGGCTCGTTCCAACGCCACGGTTCGCGCATGCCATGTGGGTGACGACTCCTCTTGATAACGCTCGTCGTGTTCGTCGAGCACCACGACGGAATCGAGAGGCCCGATGGGGGCAAAGGCCGCAGCTCGCGTTCCGACGGTGACGGCACCAGCAGCTGACGCTGCCCAATCACGGTCCCACAAGGCGGCTTCGACGCCTGCACGGCGCAAGCGCAGGGCGAGGTGCTGGGCCGCTCCGATCGACGGGGTGAGGATCAGGGCTCGGCCCCTCACAGCGGCGGCGAGAGCAAACGAGGTGTCGTCGTCGGTCGGGCTGATCCGCACGATCGCGACGGGGTGGTCGAAGGCCTTGATCGCAAGCTCGTCCGTGATGTTTGGTGGTGCTGCAGACCGACGTCTGCGCGGCAACAAATCGACGTTGGTCGGGGGTGAGGCAGTACGCATGAATCGAGCGGTCGAGCCGACCCATCGGCGGGCCGCCCACCGGCACAGATCGATGATGGCCGGCGGTGGGCCGAGACTCGAGAGCTTCGAGATCTTCCTCACATCGAACGCCGACGACACCTCGATGTCGCGTTCGACAACCCAGCCGCGAACGCGGCGACCACGCAGATCGACCCTGACTATCGACCCAACGCGCACCGATTCGGCAGTGTTTCCATCGACCCAATAGTCGAACTCACGGTCGATTGCCGGCTCGTCGATGAGGACCCGAACGACCACAGCCCCGTCGGGCAGACGGGGCTGTGTCTGATTGTCTGGTTCGTCTTCTGGCTCGAAGTCAAACAGCCGCTCTTGCACGAGAGAATGTCTACACGACGCCCCGCCAAATGCAGCGAGGAACTCACCGCGGCCCACGGCGCAGATCGGTCAGCGCTTTGGCGACACCCGAGGTGTCGCCCACCAGCTGCGACTAGCAGCCCAACGCACTCTTCAGATCGTCGACCTTGTCGAGGTTCTCCCACGGGAAGAGATCTCCATCCGTCGGGCGACCGAAGTGACCGTAGGCCGCTGTCGGCTTGTAGATCGGCCGACGCAAGTCGAGATCGCGAAGAATCGCTGCAGGACGCAGGTCGAAGATGTCGCGCACGGCCCTCTCGATGGAGTCGGCATCGACCTTTTCGGTGCCAAATGTCTCGACCAGGATCGACATCGGATGGGCAACACCGATGGCATAGGCAACCTGGATCTCGCAGCGATCGGCCGCGCCAGCGGCAACAACATTCTTGGCAACCCAACGGGTGGCGTAGGCGGCCGAACGGTCGACCTTCGACGGGTCTTTCCCCGAGAACGCCCCACCACCATGGCGGGCCATACCACCGTAGGTATCGACGATGATCTTGCGGCCGGTCAAGCCGGCATCGCCGACCGGTCCGCCGATGACAAAATTGCCCGTCGGGTTGACGTAGACCTCGAAGTCGCCGTCTCGGTACTGCTCTGGAACCGAGGGAATGATGACCTGCTCGATGAGGTCAGGACGGATCATCGAGTCGCGGTTGATGCCGTGATCGTGCTGGGTCGAGACCACAACCGTGTCGAGCTTGACCGGAACGCCATTCTCGTAGGTGAACGTGACCTGGGTCTTGCCGTCCGGGCGCAGGTAGGGGACACGTCCCGATTTGCGAACCTCGGTCAGACGCTCGGCCATGCGGTGGGCCACATGGATCGGCAACGGCATCAGCTCGTCGGTCTCGTTGCACGCGTACCCAAACATCATGCCCTGGTCGCCGGCACCCTGCTTGTCGAGGTCGTCGTCCTCACTCGAGGTGCCTGAACGAACCTCTTCGGAATCGTCGACACCCTGGGCGATATCGGGCGACTGCTCGTCGAGAGTCACCATCACACCACAGGCATTGCCGTCGAACCCGAGCGAACCCCGGTCGTAGCCGATGCTGTTGATCGTGCCACGTACAACACGCGGGATGTCGACATAGGCCTCGGTGGTGATCTCGCCGGCGACCACGACCAAACCCGTCGTGATGAGCGTCTCGCAGGCGACACGACTGGCCGTGTCCTGCTCGAGCAGTGCATCGAGGATCGAGTCCGAGATCTGGTCGGCCATCTTGTCTGGGTGACCTTCGGTGACCGACTCCGAAGTGAAGGTATATCGATTGCTCACGCCTGCTCCTGGATTGGCGGTGAAATGGACTTGTTGCCTGTCGGCCGCTGCGACCGGCGGATGAGGATCAAGCGTCGCGGAGTGCCACCACCGCGTCGAGGACCGCCTTGGCGATTTCGCGCTTGGATCTGAGAGGCACCTCGACAGATCCCGCGGCTGACACGATAGTGACCTCGTTGGTGTCGTGTGCGAACCCTACCTGAGGAGCCGAAACATCGTTGGCCACGACGAGGTCGGCACCCTTGAGTTCGAGCTTGCTTCTGGCATTGTCGATGACGTTTTCGGTCTCGGCCGCAAATCCGACGACGGTCTGGTGGTCGGTCTTGACCCGACCGAGGGCGGCCAAGATGTCGACCGTACGTTCGAACTGAACCTCGAGGTCGCCCTGGTTCTTCTTGATCTTCGAATCGGAGACCGACGATGGCCGGTAGTCAGCGACGGCGGCCGACATGACAACCACATCGGTGTCGCTGCGAGCCATCACCACATCGTGCATCTGCTGCGCGGTCTCGACCGCGATGACCTCGACGCCGTGCGGGGTGGCCAGATTTACGGTGCTGACGAGGGTCACCGAAGCCCCTCTCGAAGCCGCCTCTGCGGCGACGGCGTAGCCCTGCTTGCCAGACGAATGGTTGCCGATGAAACGCACGGGATCGATCGGTTCACGCGTTCCGCCGGCGGTGACCAGCACCGACACACCGCTCATGTCGGGTGTGGTGAGGAGACGCGACGCTTCGGCGATGATGTGTGCCGGATCGGCCAGTCGGCCTTCTCCGACATCACCTCCTGCAAGACGCCCACTCTCGGGATCGAGCACGTTGACGCCGCGGCGACGCAGGGTGGCGAGGTTCTCCTGAACCGAGGGATGTTCCCACATCTCGGTGTGCATGGCGGGACAGATCAGAACCGGTGCCCGCGTCGCGATGAGCGTGGCCACGAGAGCATCGTCGGAGATGCCTGCGGCATAGGACGCTATCGCCCGAGCCGTAGCCGGCGCGACGATGATGAGGTCGGCCGTCTGGCCAAGCGTGGTGTGAGGGATCGGGTCTGCATTGCCGAATACCGAGGTGACGAGAGGTTCCGTGGCAAGTGCTTCGAACGTGACCGGACCGACGAACTTCAAGGCCGATTCGGTCAAGACAGGTGTGACGCGAGCCCCACCGTCGACCAGACGGCGACAGACCTCGATCGACTTGTATGCGGCTATCCCGCCGGATACACCGAGGACGACGTGGCGCCCTTCGAACATGGTGGGGTCAGTCCTCTTCGCCCGTGGTATCGGCGTCGCCGGCTTCGAGGTCGCCGCCGCCTTCGAGCAAGGCGAGAACCGGGTCGACGTTTGCGCCCCAATCGGTGGCGTCGAGTTCGGAGGGATCGACCGCTTCGTAGCTGATCTTGTCCGCACCGATCTCCTGGAAGGCGATCGACAGCGGCTTGCGCGCAGTGCTCGTGATCTGCGGTGGAACCGCTGCACCCATGCCGTCGCCAAGCTGCCCGAAGTAGGCGTTGATCTGGCGAGCCCGGCGCGAGGCCAACGTGACCAGGGTGAACTTCGAGTCGACCTTTTCGAGAAGGGTCTCGACGTTCGGGCTGATCATCGTGTCGTCGTCGTATGCCATCTTGAACCTCATCGTCGCTGCCAGTTCGGCGACCGGCGGTCGCTCGTACGCAGACTTGGGCGCGAGGGGTGAGTCTACAAGTTGGAAGACCCTCGGCGGTGCTGGGAGATGAGGTCTTCGATTTCATCGACGGCTCGGTCAAGATCGTCGTTCACCAAGATCAGGTCAGCGAGGCCGCGGCCGATCTCCTCCTCGGCGTCGGACTTGGCGAGTCGCTTCGCAACATGGTCGTCGTCATCACCACGATGCTGCATCCTCCGGCGCTGCTCGTCGCGGCTGGGGGGAAGCACGAGCACAACAACGGCCCCTGGGTCCACCTCGCGGACCTGCAAGGCACCTTGGACGTCGATTTCGAGCACGACGTCGCAACCGTCGGGAGCCTCTGGCAGAGGGGTCCCGTAGAGATGCTCGAAGAACCGGGCCCATTCGAGAAACCTGCCTTGCTCGATCCGCGATTCGAACTCGCCGCGACTCACGAATGCGTAGGCATCTGGGGGTTCGGCGTCTCTGCGGGGACGAGTGGTCCAGGATCGGCTGAGCCAGAGCCGGTCGTCGCGTTCGATCAGCGCCGAAACGATCGAGCCCTTGCCGGCTCCACCGGCTCCGCATACAACGACCGTCAACGATCGTGGCGATTCAGTCTCGGGCACCGAACTGCTCGATAAGCACTCGTCGCTGCTCGGAACCCAACCCCCTGAGTCGTCGATTCTCGGAGATGCCGATGTTGTCCATCGCCCGACGGGCCTTGACCTTACCGACTCCAGGAAGTGACTCGATGACGGCGAGCACCTTCAACTTGGCGATGATGTCGTCCTCGTCGGCCTGCACGAGTATCTCGTCGAGGGTGAGTATCTGCATCTTCAGCTTGGACTTGACCTCGGCTCTGACCCGGCGCGCTTCGGCCGCCTTCTGAAGCGCTGCCTTGCGCTGCTCAGGGCTGAGGGGCGGGGGTTTTGTCATGAGGACAGCCTAGCTGGAATGCCCCCGGCCTTCAGCCGCAGTCGGCAGCTGTCCCAAGAGCGAACCGGACCCCGCCGTGCTCGCCCGGGAGCGCGGGTCGGTATCCAGCCCTGGCGAACGTCTCGCCGCAGGCGAAAGGCGCCCCCGACCGAAGGCCGAGCGGGCTCGACTAGATCGCGGCTCGGACCTCTTCGTTGATCGCTTCGGCGGCTGCGACGGGATCGTCGGCTGCTGTCACTGCACGGCCGATGACCAACAGGTCGGCACCGGACGAGATTGCGTCTGCCGGGGTGGCGACGCGGGCCTGATCGTGGGCCGAGGTCCCTGCCATGCGGATGCCGGGGACGACCATGTCGAGGCGCGGTGCGTACTGGCGGGCTTCCTTGACATCGGATGCGGCACAAACAATGCCACCACAACCTCCCTCGAGCGCGACCTGAACACGCTTGGGAAGGATGTGTGGTGGTGCTCCATCGTCGCTGGTGAGGATGGTGACCGCGAGGGCGGTGGGTGAGGGAAGCCCGGCACGCTCGGCACCCGAAGCAAGCCCTTCCACCCCGGCACGAAGCATGTCGGCTCCGCCGAAGGCATGGAGTGTCAGGTAGCGCACCCCGAGTGCGCCAAGAACGCGCGAGGCCTTCTCGACGGTGTTCGGAATATCGTGCAACTTCACGTCGAGGAACACGTCGTAGCCCATGTCGGCCAGAGCCCCGACTGCGTCGGGCCCATTCGCGCTGAACAGCTCGAGGCCGACCTTGGCCACGCCGAAATATGGCTGCATCTGGCGAGCGATCCTCGCAGCGGCCACGATGTCGTCAACATCGAGGGCGAGTGCGAGCCGATCTCGTACATCGACTGCGGTTGCGGTTACTTCTGTCATGTGTTGCTCCCCGGGTGGTGTCTCTTCAGGTCCGTCGACTGGCGGGCGCGGGATCTAATAGGTATCGCACATTTGGGTCGAGCGGACTGATGGCGTGCCGCCGCGGCCCAAACTGAACACCGGTGTTCCAGTGTCGTTTGGCGATGTCCAAACACCGGTGTCCGTGTTGACGGCGGTCAACCGGACACATGAGCACCGTTGATGAGGTCGGCGACCCTGCCGACCCCGTGGGCGACGCACCACCCATCCAGACCAGCCAAGACATCGGAGCAGGCGGCCGGATCGGCGAACGATGCGGTGCCGATCTGAACCGCCGACGCGCCAGCCAGCAGATACTCGACGGCATGTTCGGCCTTGGCCACCCCGCCGACTCCGATGATCGGCAGGTCGGGGCACACCCTGCGCGTTTCGTAGACCGCTCGAACGGCTACCGGGCGTATGCCCGGACCCGACAGTCCTCCCCCACCGGCGCCCAGCACTGGTCGACGGGTTTCGGGATCGATCACGAGACCCATCACCGTGTTCGCCAAGGTCACCACCTCGGCCCCCGCCTCGTGGACTGCAGCGGCAATTTCGGTCACGTCGGTGACGTTCGGGCTCAGCTTCGCCCATCGGGGCAGATCCGCAATCTCGGTGGCCTCGATCACGGCCGCCGCAGTGTCACACGAGTGAGCGAACATCTTGCGCCGGTCCTCGAGGTTGGGACAGCTGACATTCACCTCGACCGCCACGACACCTTCAGCTCCGGCAACCAGCTCGGCGGCCCTGTGGTATTCGTCGATGGTTCGTCCCCAGATGCTGACGACCACATCGGCCCCGGTCGCGACCAGCTCGGGGAGCTCGTCCTCACGCCAAGCGGCGACGCCAGGGTTCTGCAAGCCAACGCTGTTGATCATCCCGGCCACGGTCTCATGGACCCGCGGTGCGGGATTCCCCGCCCACGGCTCGGCCGACAACGACTTGACGACAACGGCACCGAGTTGTGCCAGGTCCTGAAACGCGGCCAGCTCGGCCCCATGACCGGCGGCGCCAGAGGCGGTCATGATCGGGGCCTTCAACTCGACGCTGCCGACCGAAGTCGACATGTCGACACCGGAGCCAGTGCCACTCCCGCGTCGACGCGAACGTTTCGCCGAGGGCGAAGGGTGTCCTCGGCCGAAGGCCTCACGCCTTGACATGGAACTCCTGAAGGCTCGTGACGGTCAGCTCGCTGTTGCGACGCTCGTGCATGCCGAGCGCGGCAGCCTTCGCAGCCGAGACCGTGGTGAGACATGGCACACCGGCAACGGTCGCCGCCGTGCGGATTCGATAACCATCGGCTCTGGTGCCCCGGCCCCGCGGGGTGTTGACCACCAGCTGGACCTTTCCTTGCTCGATCAGATCGACGGCATCGATGCCCTCGGTCGTAACGCCCTCGGCTGTGATCTTCGCGACCGTGTCCGAGACCTCGACCCCATTGTGAACGAGGAACTCGGTCGTGCCGGCGGTTGCGACGATGGCGAAGCCGAGATCGACCAGCAGATGAGCGGCCGCCAGGCCGGTCTCCTTGTCGCGGTCGGCCAGCGAGAAGAACACCGTGCCCTTTGTCGGCAATGCATCGCCGGCCGCCAGTTGCGCTTTCGAAAACGCGAGTCCGAAGCTGGCATCGATTCCCATGACCTCGCCGGTCGAACGCATCTCAGGTCCAAGCACAGTGTCGACATCGGGGAAGCGGGTGAAGGGAAGCACAGCCTCCTTGACCGCGACGTGACCCTCACCTGCCGCGGCCGTCAATACTCCCTCTTCACGCAACTCGGCCAGGGTTGCGCCCGCCATGACCCGCGCCGCTACCTTTGCCAGCTGGACTCCGGTGGCCTTGGCCACAAAAGGAACGGTTCGGCTAGCCCGCGGATTGGCCTCGATGACGAACACCTGACCCTGCTTGACAGCAAATTGGACGTTCAGGAGACCGACGACCCCGAGCCGTTCTGCGAGCTTGTGTGCATAGTCCTCGATGACCTCGATGGTCTGCTCGGTCAGGGTTTGGGGCGGTATCGCACAGGCTGAGTCGCCGCTGTGAATGCCGGCCTCCTCGACGTGCTCCATGATGCCACCGAGCACCCAGTCACCGGTGTGGTCGCGAATCGAGTCGACGTCGACCTCGGTGGCATCTTCGAGGAACCGGTCGATCAGCACCGGCCTGTCGGCCGACAACCCACCCTCACGACCCAATGCACCAAACCCCGCCAGCTGCTCCATGGCACCGCACAACTTGTCGTCGTCGTAGACGATACTCATCGCCCTTCCGCCGAGGACATAACTCGGCCTGACCAACGCCGGATACCCAACACGATCACAGATCGCGAGTGCCTCCTCGACCGTCACCGCGGTGCCGCCCGGAGGTTGGGGTATCTCGAGGTGGGCACAAAGTGAGTTCCATCGTTCACGATCCTCGGCCAAGTCGATCGACTCCGGCGACGTTCCCAGGATCAGGTCCTTCGGAAGAACGTTCGCCAGCTTCAGCGGCGTCTGACCACCCAGCGACACGACGATGCCCACCGGGTCTTCGGCATCGATGATGTTGAGAACGTCCTCATGGGTGAGCGGCTCGAAGTACAGGCGATCGCTGGTGTCGTAGTCGGTCGAGACGGTCTCTGGGTTGCAGTTGACCATGACGGTCTCGTACCCGGCTTCAGCCAGGGTGAAGCTGGCGTGCACGCAGCAGTAATCGAACTCGATTCCCTGCCCGATACGGTTCGGGCCCGAACCCAGGATCAGTACGCGAGGCTTGGACCCCGGGCGCACCTCGTCCTCGTCCTCGTAGGTCGAGTAGTGATATGGCGTCAGGGCGTCGAACTCTGCAGCGCAGGTATCGACGGTCTTGAAGGTCGCCTTCACACCTGCGGCGAGCCGGGCATCTCTGACCTCGGACTCAGAGACACCGAGCAGGTACCCCAGCTGCACATCGGAGAAACCCAACCGTTTCGCCCTGCGCCAGGCCCGACGATTCATGCCGTCGAAACCGGCCTCGACGATGGCAGCGCGCTCCTCGGCGATCATCAGCATCTGGTCGAGGAACCATGGATCGACTCCGGTCGCCGCATAGACGTCGTCGATCGAGGTCCCACGCCGCAACAGGACCTCGAGCTCGAAGATGCGATCGGGTGTCGGAATACACGCTCGGGTCAACAACTCCTCATCGCTCAGCTCTGCGTAGTTGTCCTCGCCGGGATCACCGTTGAGCCCGAACCGCCCCTGTTCGAGGGACCGGATGCCCTTCTGAAGGCTCTCGGGGAAGGTCCTGCCGATCGACATCGCCTCACCGACCGACTGCATCTGGGGTCCGAGCACACCCGATGCTCCCGGCAGCTTCTCGAATGCCCAGCGCGGGATCTTCGTCACCACATAGTCGATGCTCGGCTCGAAGCTGGCCGGGGTCTTCTCGGTGATGTCGTTTGTGATCTCGTCGAGTGTGTAGCCGACGGCCAGCCGGGCCGCGATCTTTGCGATCGGAAAACCCGTTGCCTTCGAGGCGAGTGCCGAGCTCCGTGACACTCGGGGGTTCATCTCGATGACGATCTGTTCGCCGGTCTCAGGGTTCACAGCAAACTGGACGTTCGATCCACCCGTCTCGACGCCGACCCGGCGGATGCACGCGAAGGCTGCGTCGCGCATCTCCTGATACTCGACATCGGAGAGGGTCTGAGCCGGGGCGACGGTGATCGAGTCGCCGGTGTGAACACCCATCGGGTCCAGGTTCTCGATCGAGCAGATGATCACACAGTTGTCAGCGTGGTCGCGCATGACCTCGAGCTCGAATTCCTTCCAGCCCTTGATCGACTGCTCGATCAGGATCTCGCTGATCGGACTGGCCTCGAGACCTCGAGCAGCAACCTCTTCGAACTCGTCAGGGGTCGAGGCGAAGCCGGTGCCCTTGCCACCCAAGATGTACGCGGGTCGGATGATGATCGGCAAGCCGATCTCTGTCATGGCTTCGCGCGCCTGCTCCATGTCGTGAGCGATGGCAGATCGGGCCGAGTTCAGGCCGATCTCGGTCATCGCGGCCTTGAAGTTCTCGCGATCTTCTGCGGTCTCGATGGCCTCCTTCGACGCACCGATCATCTCGACGCCGTAGCGCTCGAATACACCCGCGGCCTCGAGTTCCATCGCCAGGTTCAAGGCCGTCTGGCCGCCCAACGTCGCCAGGACGGCATCTGGCCGTTCTTTCTCGATGATGCGGGTGATGACCTCGGCGTCGAGTGGCTCGACATATGTGGCGTCGGCAAAGCCGGGGTCGGTCATGATCGTCGCCGGGTTCGAGTTGGCGAGAACGATTCGGTAACCCTCCTCCCTGAGAACCCTGCACGCCTGCGTGCCCGAATAGTCGAACTCGCATGCCTGGCCGATGACGATCGGACCCGAACCGATGATCAGGATCGACTCGATGTCGTCGCGGCGGGGCATCAGCTCGCTCCATTTCGGTCGAGGGATTTGTTGGAATCCATCAGTTCGGCAAACTCGTCGAACAGATAGCGACTGTCGTGTGGGCCGGGACCAGCCTCGGGGTGATACTGAACACTGAACGCAGGAGCATCGTTCACGACGAGACCCTCGAGGGCACCGTCGTTCAGACACACGTGGGTTTCGGTCACACCGGGCACCGAACCGGATTCGACTGCAAAGTTGTGATTCTGGCTGGTGATCTCGACCTTGCCGGTTCGGGCATCTCGGACGGGCACATTTCCACCGTGATGTCCGAACTTCATCTTGTAGGTCCGACCTCCGAGGGCCAGAGACAACACCTGATGCCCCAGGCAGATACCAAAGATCGGCACCATCCCGATGAGCTTAGGCAGTTCCCCTACGATGGCACCGGCTTGTTCTGGGTCGCCGGGTCCATTCGACAAGAACACACCGTCGGGGTCCATCACCATGATGTCCTCGGCAGGAGTGTCCGCTGGCACGACCGTGACCGTGGCGATCTCGCCGAGGGAGCGAAGCATTGTCGCCTTGACCCCGAGGTCGTAGCAGACGACGGTGCGAGGACCCGAGCCAACCGTGTAGATCTCGTCGGTCGTGACGACGCTGACCAGGTCGACACCCGCAGTTCCTTTCTCGTTGTTGGCGGCGGAGAGAAGGGTGTCGAAGTCGGCGGTGCCGAAAGCGCCGGGCATCGCTCCCCGGTCGCGGATGTGGCGGGTGAGGCGACGGGTATCGATTCCCGCGATTGCGGGCACCCCATGACGGCGCAGGAACGTGTCGAGGTGATCCTCGCTGCGCCAACTCGATCGACGCCTGGCCATTTCGCGGATGATGACACCTCGACAGAACGGCTCTTGCGCCTCGTCGTCGATAGCCGCCGTGCCGTAGTTGCCGATGTGTGGGTAGGTGAAGGTGATCATCTGGCCCGCATAGGACGGGTCGGTGATCACCTCCTGGTACCCCGACAGGACGGTGTTGAACACCACCTCACCAGATGCGGCAACGGCTGGCGCACCGAGGGCATCGCCCTCGAAGACCGAACCATCTGCCAGCACCAATCGAGATTCGATGAGGTCGTGCAGGTAACTCCCTTTGGAGTCTGGTGTGCTCATCCGACGACCTGCTGGTCGGCCACGACGAGCTTGCCGCCCACGAGGGTGTGACGGACTCGACCCTTGACCGTACGTCCGTCGTACGGGCAATTCCTGCTGTTCGAGGCCATCGCCGCTCCACTGATCGTCCACTCGTGATCGACGTCGATGACCACCAGGTCCGCCACCCGGCCCGCCGCGACAACTCCACTGTGAACATCTCCGAGTCGTGCGATCTGCGCAGGCCGCCAGCTGAGCTTCTCGACGATCTGTTCGATCGACATGTCCAGTTCAGTGACCGCCAGCGCCAACGTCGTCTCCAAACCGAGCATTCCGGGAGGTGCCTGATCGAATGGAGCCTCCTTGTCCTCGGGAGCTCGCGGCGTATGGTCAGAGGCAATCGCATCGATCGTCCCGTCCGCGAGTCCAGCCTTGACCGCTGCCACATCCGCGGCCGAGCGCAGGGGTGGTTCGACCCTGAACGACGGGTCGAACGACGCACAATCGGCATCGGTCGAGGTGAAGTGATACGGCGCCACATGGCAGGTCACTTCGAGGCCGTCGGCCTTCGCCCGACGGATCGCCTCGACTCCGCCGGCGGTGGATACGTGTTGGATGTGCAAGGACGTTCCGGTCAAGCGGGCGAGGGTGAGATCGCGCACGATCGCGATCTCCTCGGCCGCTGCCGGCGAACCCTGCATGCCGAGCCGCGATGACCATTCACCCTCGTGCATGATCGCACCAGCGGCGAGCGACGGGTCGACACAGTGCTGGGCCAACGTCGCCCCGATGCCTCCGGCGTACTCCATCGCGCGGCGGAGCACACCGCTGTCGGCGATGGTCACCTCGTCGTCGCAGAACATCGTCACGCCCAAGCCGGCCATCTCGGCCATCTCGGCTAGCTCATTGCCGTTTCGTCCCTTGGTCACCGCGCCGACCGGTCGGATCCGGCACAACGAGCGCTCGGCGAGACGCAACATGTCGCGGACACTGCTGGCGTTGTCGATGGTCGGAGTAGTCGATGGCATCGCCAGCACGGTCGTGAACCCACCGAGCACAGCTCCCCTCCCGGCCGACTCGACCGTCTCGATCTGTTCGTCTCCGGGTTCGCCAACGCAGGTGCGCAGATCGACGAAGCCCGTCGAGACAACACAGCCCGCTGCATCGATGACGTGTTCCGCACCTTCGGTATCGAGGTTCTCTCCGACCTCGACAACGAGGCCTCCGGAGACTGCGATGTCGGCCCGGCGCCGGTCGTTCGGATCGACTATGTCGCCGTTCACGATCAGAACGCGCGAGTCCCCAGGGTTCGCCAACCTGTCGATCCCTGTGGCCTCCTCGGTGCGGCTCATGAGACGACCCCCGATCCGAGAAGTAGGAAGAGCACGGCCATACGCACCGCCACTCCATTCGTGACCTGTCGAAGCACAACCGTCCCCGGATGACCGTCGAGCACATCGACCGAGACTTCAACACCACGATTCATCGGTCCCGGGTGGGTGATGATTGCGTCGGGCCTGACAAGCGACATTCGGTTGCGATTGAGACCGAACGTCTCCACGTACTCGCCGATCGACGGAATGAGGGCCTGACCCATACGTTCGCGTTGAATTCGCAACAAGGCGACCACATCGAGTTCTGGAAGGAGCGAGTCGAGGTCGTGGCTGATGTCGACCGTCGAGCCGTCCATCGACCAACCCACAACACTCGGAGGCATCAGGGTGGGCGGGCCGATGAGCGTCACCTTTGCGCCGAGCGCAGTGAAGGCCTCGACGTCGCTGCGGGCGACACGAGAATGTTTGATGTCGCCGATGAGGCCGACATGTACTCCATCGAGCGAGGGGTTTTCGCCCGCCTCGCCGTCGCGTGCCTGGCACAGGGTGTACGAGTCGAGCAGGCCCTGAGTCGGGTGCGAGTGCCAGCCATCACCACCATTCAGAATCGACACATGGTCGTCGACCCAGTTGGCGATCTGCCATGGCACACCCGAGCTCTTGTGGCGAACGACGAAGGCATCGATACCCATGGCCTGGATGGTCTCGATGGTGTCCCTGACCGACTCGCCCTTCTTGACCGAGGAGGAGCTGACCGACATCGACATCGTGTCGGCCGACAACCTTTTCGCCGCAGCCTCGAAGCTGAGCTTGGTTCGGGTCGAGTCCTCAAAAAACATCGTGCAGACCGTCTTGCCACGCAACGCCGGCACCTTGGGTATCGGTCGTTCGTTGATCTCGACGAAACGGTCGGTCATCGACAGGATCTCCTTGATGCCGTCGACACCGATCTCGTTCAGCGCCAGCAGATGTCGACCAAAGTCGGCGCTCATTGGTCAGCTCCTTCATCGAGATGGTCCTTGAACATCTCGCCGAGCTCGACTCCGTCGACGGTGACGTTCACCAACTCGTCGCGGCGGGTGGGCAGATTCTTGCCCACATAGTCAGGCCTGATCGGTAGCTCCCGGTGACCTCGATCAACCATCACAGCCAACTGAACGGCTCGAGGGCGGCCGAAGTCGTTGAGTGCGTCGAGGGCGGCCCTGATGGTTCGGCCCGTGTAGAGCACATCGTCGACGAGCACCACGATCTTGTCGGTGATATCGCCGGGGATGTTTGTCACCGCCTCTGGCAGCACCGGGCGCAGCCCGATGTCGTCGCGGTACAACGCCACATCGAGCGATCCGACGGCCACGTCTGCGTTCTCGATGCGCTTGAGTTCCTCGGCGATGCGATCGGCCAGCGCAACCCCGCCCGTCTGCAATCCGATCAGGATCACGTCTTCGATGCCGTGGTTGCGTTCGACCACCTCGTGGGCGATCCGGGTCATTGCCCGGCCGACTTGGCTCGAATCGAGTACCTGAGTCCGGGCAACAAAAACGCCCCCGTAGGGGCGTGCGATCTTCCGTTCGCGTTCTGCCACGCGATGTCCTTTCTGTCCGTTCGGGCCTCTCGGACCCACTTCACGGTCAGGCGTGCACCCTAGCCGAGCGAAAGAGTGGCGCGCGCCTCAAACCGGAATGGATGAAGGGAATCTTTTCGCGAACCGCCCGTCGCACGGGGACACGCCGACACCAACACCCCTCGCACCGCGGGTAATCCGAGCCAAGGGTGTTGCGACCCGGGGCTCATCTCCCGGTGGAACGTGTTGTCGATCTACGACTCGCGGACCGACTTGGCGACCGAAGAGAGCACACCATTGACGAAACGCCCTGCCTCGGGACCACTCCACAGTTTCGCCAGCTCGACGGCCTCGTTCAGAGCCGCTGCGGTCGGCACCTTCGGGCGGTGGATCAGTTCGTAGGTGCCGAGACGCATGACCAGACGGTCGAGCACCGACACCCGAGCCAGGCTCCACGATGGGTCCAGCGACACCGAGATGTGTTCGTCGAGTTCGGTTTGGTGGGTTTCGATGCCTGCGATCAACTCGACGACGAGAGGATCTGGCTCGAGTGTCATCTCCTCTACCACCTCGGCGGCCGTGATGCCCTTCATCTCGGCTTCGTAGAACACCTCGATTGTGCGCTCCCTGGCATCGCGCCGCTGGGTGGGGACGTCTTCGGGGCCGAACGGATCGGCAGCTTCGTCGGCTCGATCCTTCAATTGGCCCGCTCGAGGTAGTCGCCCGACCTGGTGTCGACCTTGATCTTCTCGCCCTGCTCGACGAACAGTGGCACCTGCACGACGAGGCCGGTCTGGACGGTTGCCGGCTTTCGAGCACCCGAAACGCGATCACCCTGGATTCCGGGCTCGGTTTCGGTGATCTCCATCACGACCGACGCCGGCAGATCGACACCGATGATCTCGTCGCCGTACATCAAGAGGTTGACGTTGTTCGACTCGATCAAGAAGTTGATGGTGTCGCCGAGCGTGTCGGGTGCCACCTCGAGCTGCTCGTAGGTGTCGGTGTTCATGAACACATAGTTGTGGCCGTCGTTGTAGAGGTACTGCATGTCGCGCTTGTCGATGACGGCACGCTCCATCTTCTCGCCGGCACGAAAGGTCCGGTCGAGAACAGCACCCGTGCGCACATTCTTCAGGGTGGTTCGCACGAAGGCACCACCCTTGCCCGGCTTGACGTGCTGGAAGTCAGAGATCTGGAACAGCCCTTCAGGCAGATCGACCGTCATGCCGGTCTTGAAATCAGATGTCGAGATCTGGGCCATGATGCTCCTCGTCGTTGGCGCCCAGGGCGTTAGCCCACGATTGGGTCCTTCGAAAATGTGGTGAGACGACGGCACCCGTGTTCGGTGACGACCACGGTGTCCTCGACACGTGCGCCGCCGACCCCAGAACGGTACACGCCGGGTTCCACGGTGACGACCTGCCCGACAACCAGTGGTTCACCCGAGCCGCGCATGAACGGGTTCTCGTGGATGTCGAGGCCCACCCCGTGACCGACACCGTGGATGAACTCGTCGCCACGGCCGACTTCCTCGACGACCGATCGGGCGGCCTTGTCGACGTCGTCGCCCGATACGCCTGGGCGTACGGCGCCGACACCGACGTCGTATGCAGCCTGCGCAAGGCCGAGGATCTCCTCGACCTCCGCCGATGGCGCTCCGACATGGAACGAACGGGTCATGTCCGAGTGGTATCCATCGACGAGCGCTCCACAATCCAAGACGATCAGATCGCCGGGGCCGATGACCCTGTCGCTGACGGAGTGGTGACCTCTGGCGGAGTTGGGGCCTGAAGCGACGATGGTGTCGAAGGAGAGGTCGTCGGCACCGCAGTCGATGATCGCTCTGTCGAGGGCAATCTTGAACTCGCGTTCGGTCGGCCCCTCACCCAGCATCGGTACAACACCGAGGAGCGCGCGATCGGCTATCGCTCCCGCTCGTTCGATGGTGGCTATCTCCAAATCGTCCTTCACCAGTCGAAGCCCCTCGACAACATCGAGGGTGGGCTTCAAGGAACATCGCGATGCGGTCGTGTTGTCGTATTTCCTCTGTGTCGCCCACGAAACGTGGCCAGCCTCGAGGCCCAGCTCGGACCACGAGGATGACATTTTGGCGATCGCTGCTCCCTGCTGATCCTTGTCGCCTACGACCACCTCGATATCGGTTCCCGAGCAGTTGTGAGCCTGCTCTCGATAGCGACCATCGGTCAGAAGCACGAACTCGCCCGACCGCCCGACGACCAACATCGCCGCCGAGGACACCAGGCCGGTGAGATACCGGACATTGGTGAGGTTCGTGACGAGCAGTGCGTCCGCACCAGACCGCTCGACGGCCTCGACACACGCTGCTCGCCTGGACTGGAATCTCACGACGACACCGCCTCGAGAGCAGCCACGAGTAGGTCGCGATCGATACCGGCCACCGGTTCGACGCCGTCGTCTCCGTCAAGCACGAAGGTCAACCCATCGAGGGCCTTCTTGTCTCGCCCCATCAGGGTGATGAGCTCGTCTGCGTCGTACCCTTCCTCGATCGTGGTCGCCAGGCCATAGTCGGCGACGACCCGACGGTGCTCGGCAACGCGGTCCTGATCGATGCGGCCGAGAAGCAGCCCGAGTTCAGCCGCGTAGATCAGCCCGACGGCTACCGCCTCACCATGGCGCAGGTCAAAGGAACCAGCGATCTCGAGGGCATGGCCAAACGTGTGGCCGTAGTTCAAGATTGCCCTCCGGCCACCCTCTCGTTCGTCGGATGCAACAACCTCGGCCTTGATCTCGACACACCTCGCAACCCGCTGAGCCAGAGTCATGTCGTCGAGGTCGTTGCCGCCGAGGAAGTGATACTTGGCCATCTCTCCCAGGCCCGATGCCATCTCCCGCGGCGGAAGTGTGAGCAGACTGGTGGTATCGCAGATGACTCCGGATGGCTGCCAGTAGGCGCCTACGAGGTTCTTGCCCTCGGGCAGATTGACCCCGGTCTTGCCACCGACGGCCGCGTCGATCTGCCCCAACAGGGTCGTCGAAACGTGGACGACAGGGACACCACGGTGATAGGCCGACGCGGCGAACCCCGCAATGTCGGTGACCATCCCACCGCCCACTCCGACGACCACGTCGCTGCGGGTCAGGCCCCACCGGGCGAACGAGCTACACAGGGAGCCGATCGTATCGAGGGTCTTTTCCCGTTCGCCTTGACCGATGGGGAAGACCTCGTACTCGATACCCGGATCCACATCGAAGCCAATGGATTCCTGGGTCAGAACCGCAGCCCTCTTGGCCCTGGCAGGTATCAACTCGGGTAGTGCACCGATGGCCCCATCACCGACTACGACACGATAGGAACGGTCGCCAAGAGGAACTTCGATGGTGATCAGATCCACCCGAACACTCTAGGAGTTGGGTCAGTTCTCGCGCGGAAGGTCGCGAACTCGAAGCGTCTACTTGAGGATCTCTTGGCCTTCGCAGAGGTTGAATCGCGAGTCGCCGTACATGAAGCTGCCACAACCTTCGCTGAGGTCGAGCGACAGTACTTGATAGGCACCCTCGAAGGTCTGACCTTCCTGAACCCGATAGACCGTCGAACCGACCCTCACCGTCGCGGTGACGGTGCCGCTGTCATCGAACACCTCGATCAGGGCGACCGACTGGTCTCGCACGGGGTCGGTCTCGATCGGAGTGGTCGTGGTCGTGGTTCCACTCTGACCATCGGCCACCGTCGTGGTGGTCGTGCCGCCAGAACTCGGGTCGGTCGTGGTCGTCGTGGTGCTGGCACGACCCGACCCACTCGGGAACACGGCCGGCTGCTCGAATGGGTTCTTGCCACCGAACACCTCGAAGGTTTCGATGACCTGGGAAGCGGCGGCTGCGACGGGTGAAACGGTTCGGTTCGACGAAGCATTGGCGACCACGACCGAAGGGGTCTCGGTCGACACCGACTCGACGGATACGGCCGAGGTCGGCGCACCCATCAACGCCGGGGCCACGGCGAGTGCGAGAAACGCCAGCAGCGAAAGACCGGCGGCCAAACGCAGCCCGGTACGAAGCCGGTGATGGCGGTCTTCAGGAATCATGGGATCCGGTCGCATGTCAGGCTCCCTCGGTGCCGGTAGCAGCCGTCACGGCAACAAACAGTCGACCGGACAAGGTGACGTTCAGATCCGGGGGACCCACGATCTCGTCTGATCCTTCGACCGGCGCACCCGACGCGGTCATGTTGTCTATGACGAAGATGCGCTGCATTGCCTGGAGCCGGTTGATGAAGTCGAGCATCTGAAAGTAGCCACCCGCACCCGTGATCTGGACGCCGATCTCGGTCAGGCCGGACGCGCCGAGCTTTGGCTCCTCAGCGGTGATGGTCAAGAACTCGAGGGCGGAGTCCTGGCCGGCACTGTTGGCAGCGAGGATGAACTCGGACATGTCGGGGACATCGGGAACAGCGGCCGACAGGGTCTGGAGTCGACTCTGCAACTCGGGCAGACGGTCTTGTGCTGCCTCGAGACGAGCAACCTGGACGGTCAACGAAGCCGACGTCGTCTGGGCGAGGTCGTAGCGACTGTCAGCAGCCTCGATGTCGGCACCCGCCGGACTCCACATCAAGAACCACCAGGCGAGCAGCATGGCAAATGTGACGCCAATTGCTCCCAGTATCACGTTGCGGTTCATCAGCCCTCCTCGACCGCCGGTTGATCTTCGGCGATAGCCCCGTTGTTCAGGACACTCACCTCTTCGACGTCGATGGTCACGTCGTCAGATCCGTCGATGAGATAACGCTCGAGGCGAGCGGTTTGTGCACGTTCGGTGAGAACGGCACTCGACGAAAACGCAACCTGGGACAGATCACCTTCGTCGCCACCAGGCCTACGGACCGAAGCTGGCAACCAGAGCCCAGACATCGATTCGAGCGATTCGAGCCTCATCAGCCAACGAGCCGACGAGGTGTGATCGAACCCATTGCCCGAGATCTGGATGGTGCCTGGCTCGTTGCTGGTGGGAGCCTTGCCGATGAAAGCCGTGATCCAGGTGTCGTCTGGCATGACGGTGGCAACCTCTTGGACCAGTTTTGTCCAGGCGATATCGCCGGCAAGGGCATTCTCGACCAGTGCCTGACGAGTTCCGACAACCTGCTCGAACTGGGCCACAGGCTGCAACTCGGCCACTCGGGATTCGAGTTCTGCCACTCGAAATTCCTCGGCTCTGGCCCGTTGCTCGGCCTCCTCGGCCTGGCCGCGCTTGCTCTGACCCAGCCAGAGGAGCCCGGCTGCAACAACACATACACCTGCGCCGACGAGGACTGCCTTGCGCCTCTGCTCCCTTGCTTCGTTGATCTCGGGCGGCAGCAGGGTGAGACGGCGGGCACCTCGTTCGACCGGGCGGCCAGCGAGAGCCAGTCCAAGGGAAACGGCCGCGACATCTTCGGCGTCGCGGAGCTGTTCTGGAGTCAGGTTGGTCTTGCCCAATTCGACCCGGCTCAGCGGCGATCCGACCACAACAGCGGCCTGGACCCTCTGGCCGAGCTTGTCGGCAAGCCCGGGAACCCTTCGTCCGCCGCCAGTGATGATGACACGACCGAGCGGAGCGGCATTGGCCTGAGAGGTGTGGAACTCGAGCGAACCCTTGATCTCCTCGACGAAGGCGGAGACCCGGCGCTCGATAACTGCCGCAGCAGTTTCCGCTCTTGGATCGTTGATCATCCCGAGTGTGACCTGACGCTTCAGGCCTTCGGCTTCCTCGACCGAGATATCGAGCTCGTCGGCGATCGCCTGGGTGAGTTCGCTGCTGCCGATTCCGACGATACGAATGAAACGGGGGATACCGAACTCGTGGACGAGGATGGTCGTCACGCCAGCGCCGACCGAGATGATCGCCTCACCCGTGGCATCGGTGACGTCGAGCTCCTCGAAGCCTGAGAGATCGACCAGCGACCTCAGCAAAGCGAAGGGGACGAGGTCGACCATCGTGACGTCGAGACCGGCTTGGGACACGGCCCCGATCAGTCCCTGTACCATTTCGCGCTGAGCGGCAACTATGAGGACTCGCAACATCTCGTCGCCGTCCTCGCTCGTGAAACGTTCCAGGAGCTGGTAGTCGAGAACAGCCTCATCGAGCGGAATTGGGATGAGTTCCTGGGCCTGGAATTCAACGGCAGACCGCAGATCCTGCTCGTTCATCGCAGGCATCTCCGTCGGGCGAACAACAACACGCTGGTTGCCCACGCCGACCACAACCCGCTTGGACGAGAACCCTGCCTCGCGCCAGAGACGTTTGATCGCTGCGGAGACCTCGGGCTGATCGACGACCTCACCTCCGACGACCGCTCCGGGCTTGATTGCGACCTGCCCGAACCGCGTGATGGTCACCTGCCCACCACGGCCGAGCTTCAGCTCGGAAGCGGTGATGGCATGAGTACCGACATCGAGACCGATTACCCGCTGCGTCACGATTCGACCTCCGGGCAGCACCCAAGACAACCGTAGGGATCGGGTCCCTCGTCAGTGCTTCTATTTGTGTTGTCGGGTTGGTGATTCACCATTGTCTCCCTCACGGCCGGTGTGGCCTTCGGTCGACAGCTCGCGCTGTGACCGACATCAATTCGAGTCGGCCAGTGAATGGGCGACATAAGAAGCTCGGCGACGGGTGAACCCGGCCAGCGGAGCCCATTGGACAAGACCGATCCATCACGCCCCCAGGTACGCGTCGAGAATGGGATCGCCGACCGCCAGGGCGAACACCGCACCCGCGGCCAGGAATGGCCCAAAGGGGATGGCTGACTTTCGCGACCGACCGCCGACCGCCATCAAGACGACCCCGACAACAGCGCCGAGTAGAAACCCGACGAAGAGGCCGAGAGCGACGTGACCCAGGCCGAAGTAACCGAGGTGTAGCCCGATATAGCCAGATAGCCGGACATCGCCGTAGCCCATACCGCCTGGCGCAATGAACCAGATCGCGAAGAGGATCGTGAAGCCGAGCGCCGCGCCTGCGGCCGCCCAGAGAAGCCGGTCTGCAGCGGAATCGAGTAGGGCACCACCACCCAACAACACGATGGCTGCGGCAACTGCCGGATACAGGAGGCGGTTCGGGATCTTCCTGGTGTCGATATCGATACCGCTGAGAGCGATGAGAACCGCCGCGAATACCAGGAAGGCGGGAAGGATCCAGGCAGCTCCAACGGCCATGGCAACCACCACAAACGTCGCTGCGCTGAGAGCTTCGACTATTGGATAACGAGGTGAGATGGGCGCCGAACAGCCACGACATCTTCCCCTCAGCACCAGCCATGAGATGAAGGGCACGTTGTCGAACCACGCGATCGCAGTTCCACATGCCGGGCAGTGGCTGCGCGGGTGGTTGATCGACTCCTCGCGAGGAACCCGGTGAATCACGACGTTCAGGAATGAACCGATGAGCAGCCCGTAGAACCCTGAGACAACTGGGACGATCACGTCCAACTCGTCGGCAGCGGGCTGGTGGAGATAACACAAGGAGCCCAGCCCCCGAAGGGACTGGGCTCCTCTTGAATCACCGATCGGGGTCTAGCCCCGAGTCAGCGGACGTCTACCATTCGCTACCGAAGGTGACGCCGGTCGTGTTGCTGCCTTGACAGTCGCCACCGGCAGCACCCTGGGCACGAGCACCGAAGGTGGTGCCAGAGGTGGCGGCGGTGTTGCCAACTGCGTCCTGCAGGTACCAGCAGTCGCCCGAGTCAGACAGTGCGGCGTAGACGATCGACTGGTTGTCGACCGCAACAGCAAAGCTGATGTCGTTGGCGTCAGCCGAAATGGCTGCCTGGAAGGTCAGGGCCGGCTCGGTATCACCAAGCTCGGCAACAGTGGCACCCGAGTAGTCGCCATCGTCGGCATAGATGACCTTGCCGGCGGTGAGCGAGTTGCGCAGGTTCGACTGAACAGCGCGGTCCTGGGCTCGTTCCCGAGCACCGAGGAAGGTGGGCACCGCAATAGCGATGAGGATGGCGATGATGAGAACGACGACCATTAGCTCGATGAGCGTGAAGCCGTCCTGATCCTCACGCCGCTCCTTGAGCTGCTTGAGCATTGTTTCTCTCCTGATATGTCAATGAATGTGACCGATCGGCCACAACCCTCCATCGGAAGAAACAAGAACCTTCATGAGACAAACCTGAACGCGACTTCACTCGATGAGATTGACGATATTGAACATCGGCATGTAGAGCGCGACGACCATTCCGCCCACCGTGCCGCCGAGCACAACGATCAGGAGCGGTTCCAACAAGGAGGTGAGAGCGTCGACCGTCGCCTCGACCTCGGCCTCGTAGAACGCTCCGACCCGATCGAGCATGGTGTCCACGGCACCGGTCTCCTCGCCGACGGCGAGCATCTGGGTGACCATGGGGGGAAAGATCTCGTGGTCTACCATCGGCGCGGCGAGAGATTCGCCCTGCTTGACCCTGTTCTGGATGTCGACGACGGCGACTTCCATGACATGGTTGCCCACCGTCTCAGACGTGATCTCGAGCGACTCGAGAATCGGCACACCGGCTCTGAGTAGGGCTTCCATGGTACGGGCGAACCTGGTGATGGCCGTCTTGTGGAGAAGACCGCCGAAGACCGGTGCCTTGAGGCTGATCTTGTCCCACTGGGCCAGCCCGGCCTCGGTGGCCTTCCACTTCTTGAAGGCGAAGATACCGATGCCGGCGCCGATCGCGATGAAGAGGACGTAGCTCGTGACAAACCCCGAGGCGCCGAGCAGGATCCTGGTGGGCAGAGGCAACGTTCCTCCGAGTTCTGAATACATCGATTCGAACATCGGGACGACGAAGATCAGCATGCCCGCGAGGATGCAGACGACGAGTACCAGCACTGCGACCGGATAGGTCATGGCGGACTTGATCTTGGCCCGCAGCGCAACCTGCTTCTCGATCGTGTCGGCCAACTGCATGAGGACCTGATCGAGCACACCACCGGTCTCGCCTGCGCGCACCATTGCGATGTAGAGACGGTCGAACACCTTTGGGTGTTTGGCGATCGCGTCGGACAGGGACAAGCCACGCTCGACGTCGATGCCGATCTGGCTGATGACGTTCCTGAGAGCAGGGTTCTCGGTCTGATCGCCGAGGATGTGCAACGCCCTCATCAGAGACAGACCAGAGTTGATCATCGTGGCGAACTGGCGGCTGAAGATCGAGAGGTCCTTGAGCTTGACCTTGTCGCCAAAACCCGGGATCTTGATGTCTCTCTTGAGCGCCGATTCGGCCTGCTCATCGATTGCGATGAGAGCAAAACCCATCTCGCGAAGGCGGCCGGCGACCAGGGTCTCGTTGTCGGCCTCGATCGTGCCTTCGACGAGTTGGCCCTGCTTGTCCCTGACCTTGTATGCGTATGTTGCCATCTAACGGGTCCTTCAGATCGGCTCTCGGATCAGCCCTGAGCGATCATGCGCTTGAGGTCCTTCTCGTCGACACAGCGGTCGACTGCATCCTGCATCGACACGACGTTTCGTCTCACCAGCCGTGCCAGCGACTGGTCCATCGTCTGCATTCCGAACGAACCACCCGATTGCAGTGCCGAGTAGATCTGGTGGGTCTTGCCCTCACGGATCAGGTTTCGGATGGCCGGGGTGACGACCATGATCTCGCACGCGACCGCTCGTCCACCCTCGAGCTTTGGCACGAGCTGTTGGGTGACCACACCCATCAACGCAGACGAGAGTTGCACCCTGACCTGCGACTGCTGGTGGGCGGGGAACACATCGATGACACGGTCCACAGCCTGGGGTGCATCTTGGGTGTGCAGGGTTCCGAACACGAGGTGGCCGGTCTCTGCAGCCGTAAGGGCCGTGTGGATCGTCTCAAGATCGCGCATCTCGCCCACGAGAATGACATCGGGGTCCTGACGCAGAACATGTTTGAGGGCCTGGCCGAACGAGTGGGTGTCCTCGCCGATTTCACGCTGGTTGACGATCGACTTCTTGTGACGGTGGATGAACTCGATCGGATCCTCGACGGTCATGATGTGACCGGCGCGACCCGAGTTGATGACGTCGACCATCGAGGCGAGCGTCGTCGACTTGCCCGATCCCGTCGGCCCGGTGACCAGCACGAGACCCCGATGCAACTGGGTGAACTGATCGATTGCCTCGGGCAGTCCGAGCGTCTCGAGCGGGACGATGGTGTCGGGGATCGTACGCATGACCGCGCCGACCGAGTTGCGTTGGAACATGACATTCACACGGAACCTGCCCCGTCCCGGAATCGAGTGGCTGGTGTCGAGCTCCATCTCGGATTCGAACTTCTCGCGCTGCCTCTGTGTGAGAACGTCGTAAACCATCCGTCGAATCTCCGACGGGTTCATCACCGGGAACTCGGTCAGCTGCTTGATCTCGCCGTTGACGCGCACGCCCGGGTGTACACCCGAGGAGAGGTGGAGGTCGGAACCATCGAGATCGAGGACGCGTTCGAGCATCTCGTTCAGGTGAGTGTCTGTGACATGGTCACCACCGCTGACCTCGCCTCCGCCGCCATACATCGCTTCCAACAGCTCGACGAGCTCCGACTTGACCGCAAGACAGGCCACGAAGGGCTCGCCTCCGAGGGCTTTGGTCACCGCCGACATGGCGTCATCGTCGGTGGGGTTCTCCATCGCGACGATGAAACCGTTGTGGTCCTTGTCGACGACGACTGCGTTGTGCTCGACCGCGATCTCTTCTGGAAGCCGCTTGTCCAGGTCGGGGCGCACGGCATGTTTCGTGAGGTCGATGAAGGGCAACGCCACCTGCTGGGCGATTGCAGCGATCATGTCCTTCTCGCCGACGATGCCTTCCTGCACGAGCAGGCGGGAGATCGACGTGCCCTCACGGGCCTCTCGATCCAGGACGACCTCGAGGACGTCTCGAGACAGGACCTTTCGCTCGATCAATAGCTCGCCAAGGCGGCGCGATGAAGTCTGGAGCATGTCCGGACTGTCGGCCGTGCTGCGGAGGGGTTAACGGCCCCCAGCAGCGGACGTGTAGACACACGTTGCGGCGAGCAGAACGCCGGCAACCACAAGCGAGCGACGAACAATGGTGGCACCGAGGCGGGCTGCCGAACGTCGCGCCAATACCGACGCGGGGCCGATCCCGTGGCGAGAGGTCATGGCGAACATCGCAAGGAATCCGGCGATCACGACGCCTTGTTTTGCCGGTCCGTACGGCCACCATCCGCCAGGATCGACCGCCAGGATCGTCGGCGAGGAGAGCAGGGCCAACAAGACCTGGAAGCACACTGCAGCGCGTCCGGCTGGCCCCTCCACGAGCGAGTGCCGATCAGTCGGTCAGGCCGACGGCGGCACACATTGCCTCCACCGAAGCGGGTTGGCCCGTCCAGTGTTCGAACTGGATCGCTGCCTGGTGCACCAACATGGCGAGGCCGTTGAGCGTCCTCGCTCCACGACTTGCCGCCCCGGCCAATAGTGGCGTGAGGGCGGGGTGATAGATCAGGTCTGCCACGACATGGTCTGGTCCGATCAGATCGACCGGCACCGACAGGCCGGCGTCATCACCCATGCCGATCGGGGTCGAGTTGATCACTAGGTCGGCACTCGCGATGTCGTCGAACGACCCGACCCGCGCACACAGGGGTGCGATGGCCGCCGCCTCGATCGCCCTCGACTCGGTGCGGTTCACCACAGCGATGTCGGCGGCCCCCACGGTTTCGAGTGCTTGCAGGATCGACCTGGCCGCTCCGCCGGCGCCAACGATGACACACCGGCGGTTCTCCATATCGAGTCCAATCTCGACGAGCGAACGGACAAATCCGTCACCATCGGTGTTCTCGCCCACCAGCTGGTCGCCGTCCCAACGCACACAGTTCGCGGCGCCCAGAGCCTCGACCGCTGCCGAGCGGCGATCGACGCTGGCAGCAACCGCCTGCTTGTGGGGCATGGTCACCGACATTCCCCCGATGCCGAGGGTGCGCATGGCCTCGACAGCCCGGCGGCCGTCAGCGCACTCGAGGGCGACGTAGGTCCAATCGAGGCCCGCGGCTTCGAATGCCGCGTTGTGCAGGGCCGGTGACAGCGAGTGTCGCACCGGGTTGCCGATGACGGCCGCCACACGGGTCGCCCCGTTGGGAGCCCGACGCAACATCAGCCACAACCCAGGTCGAGGGCCACACAGATCGCCTTGTTCTCCTCGAACTCCTCCTCGGTGACACTGAAGCTGTGGGTCCCGTCAGTGCTTGTGAGCACGTACCACATCCAGTCGCCATCCTCGGGATTGAGCGCGGCCTCTATCGACTTCTCGCCAGGAGCCGCAATCGGGGTGGGCGGCAGTCCCCTGTTGAGGCGGGTGTTGTAGGGCGACTCCATCTCGAGCTCGGAAGCCAACAGAATGCTGTCGCCGGTGAAGTACACAAGCGAGGCGTCAATTCCGAGGGCCCAGCCCTGCTCGAGCCTGTTGTAGATGACACGGGCGATCTTGGCACGATCCTCGTCGACCTTGGCCTCCTTCTCGATGAGGCTCGCCACGATCAGGGTTTCATAGGCGGAAAGGCCGACGCGATCGTCCGAGCGGTAGAGGCCGAGTCGGTCGCCAACCGCGTTCATGTTGTCGACCATCAACGTGATGAGGTCGTCGGCCGTCGAAGCCGTGAGCAGTGAATAGGTGTCGGGGAACAGCAACCCCTCCCACTCCTCCATCGTCGGCTCGAGCTCGCCGAGGGGCGGGCCGTAGTCGGAGCGATACCGACCGCGCCGCAGCTGGGTGAGGAAGTCGTTACCGTCGAAGTTCAGGCTTTCGGCGTCGTCGATGCGATCTGCGATCTGTTCGACGGTCAGACCTTCTGGCAGGGTGACGCTGAGCGTTGGCGCAAGTGCCACTCGCACCGGCCCGTCTTCGAGCACGGCCAGCACCTCGCTGATCGACATGTTCTCCTGGAAGTCGAACTCTCCGGCCTGAAACTCGACACCACCCTTCAGGCGGATGTACCACCCGTAGACGGTCGCGCTCGCAATGACGCTGTTGTCCTCGAGCAGCGAGCCGATCGAGGCCGACGAATCGCCACGTTCGAGAGTGACGGTCACCGAATCTCCGGGCTCGCCGGGAGGGTCGATGCGATGGTCGATCCAGTTCTTGGCGCCGAGGGCGAACATGACGAACAACAACACCACACCAGCGATGACGGCCAGCGCCAGGAACGAGCCCTTGTCACCCCGCACGTACACCTCCTCGTATTCCCAGTGTTCCTTGTCGGGTCTTCCCGGCGGGCGCGGCACAACAGGCTGAGGTGGTAGCGGCGACGTCACTGTCCCATTGTCTCCCACATAGTCGTCCCCGCGGTGTCAGGTCCGTCGAGCTCGAGCGGCGTCGAGCCAATCTTGCAACATGACGGTGGCGGCGACCTTGTCGATGACCTTGCGGCGTTGGCGCGAGTCGAGGTCTGCCTCCATCAGGTACGAGTCGGCGGTGACCGTGGTGAATCGTTCGTCGTGTACCTCGACCGGCACACCCACCACCTTGGCCATCCTGATCGCTTCCTTGCGGTACTTGATCGCCTGGGGTCCGTCCGTCCCGTCGAGCGACAGTGGCAGACCGACCACGACGACCTCTGCCTCGGCCTCGTCGACCAACACCTTGATGGCGCGGTGGTCGCGACCCATGTCGCCGGTGCGAACCACCGTGTCGAACGGGGTGGCAAGCGTGCCTTCGGTGTTCGACAGCGAAACACCGATCCGCTTCGAACCGAGGTCGATGCCGATCGCTCGTACCATCAGACCCCCGCTGCGGCCCGCGCCGACTCGAGAGCCTGGTCGATTCCGTCGACGTTTTTGCCGCCGGCGACAATGAGCGAAGGATTGCCCTTGCGGCCGAACCCGCCCTGAATCGCCTTGGCCGCGTCGTCGATCAGATCGACCGCGCTGAACCGTCCGTTCTCCTTGACCGCTGCCACCAGTGTGACACCACCCTTCTCGCCGGCCCCGGCGAGGATGACGGCGTCGATACCGTCCGTTTCGCGAGCCGCCGCGGCCATGTCGCGCATGGTGTCACGGTCGATACCGTCCAGGCGAGCGATGACCACCCCGTCGACGACCGATTCGGTCAGGTTGCCTGCTGCCTTGGCGGCGGCGGCTTGCTGCAAGGCCTTCAGCTGTTTCTGCAGTGTCTTGATCTCGTCGTTGCGGCGTTGCAGAGCATCGATCAGCTCCTCCGGTGAGGCCGCCAACATCTGGGAGAGCTCGCCGATGAGCTCCTCGTCTGCACGCAGACGCTCGACGGTGGCGGTACCGGTAATGGCTTCGACTCGGCGCAGGTTCGAGCCGATGCTCGACTCCGAGACAATGCGCAGGTGGCCGATATCGCCGAGGGCACCCACATGGGTTCCACCGCACAACTCGATGCTGTGAGTGCCGGCCTCGAGGACGCGGACCGTATCGCCGTATTTGTCGCCAAAGAAGGCGACGGCCCCGGCTGCCTGAGCATGTTCCATCGACGTCTCGTAATGGCGGCACGATCCGTTGGCGAGAATCTCCTCGTTGGTCATGTCTTCGATCCTGGCCATCTGGTCTGGGGTGAGGGCCTCGAAGTGGCTGAAGTCGAAACGCAGCCGCTCGGAGTCGACGTGCGAGCCGGCCTGCTTCACGTGATCGCCGAGCACCTCACGAAGCGCCCAGTGCAGGATGTGAGTGCCGGTGTGATTTCGCCGGATGGCGGCGCGGCGTCCCCAGTCGACATCGGTCGTCGCGGTCTGGCCGGCGCCGATCGAGCCGGACTCGATGTTGGCCACGTGCCTGGTCAATCCGGCAACAGCGGAGTTGGTGTCGGTGACCCTGGCAATGCCAGAGTCGGTCGTGATGATCCCGGTGTCGCCGACCTGGCCTCCACCCTCGGCGTAGAAGGTGGTGCGATCGAGGAAGACCTCGACGCCGTCGTCGGTATCGACAACTGAGAGCACGCGCCCGGTCGTCGACGGGCCGGAACGCTCGAACTCTGTCGGACCGAACTGCTCGACCAGGTCGCGGTAGACCTCGGTATCGGCACCACCGCCCTTTGCCCTGGCAGCTCTGGCCCGGTCGCGCTGGGCATCCATCTCGATGTCGAAACCTTCGCGGTCGAGCATGAAGCCGCGCTCGCCGAGAATCTCTTCGGTGACCTCGACCGGGAAGCCGTAGGTGTCATGGAGCTGGAAAGCGACGGAACCGTCCAGCGCGCCTCCTTCGGAAAGGTCGGCCAGTTCTCGGTCGAGGATCTCGCTTCCCGTGGCGAGGGTTCGACGGAAACGTTCTTCCTCGCGACGGACAACATCGGTGATGAAGCCCTGGTTTGCGACGATGTCGGGATAGTCCTCGCCCATGACGTCGACGACGGCGCCAACCAGCTCTGGCATGACCGAGGTCTCGACACCCAACACCCAGGCGTGACGGATAGCCCTGCGGATGATGCGCCGAAGAACGTAGCCGCGGTCTTCGTTCGACGGGAATACACCGTCGGAGATGAGAAAGGTGGTGGCCCTGGCGTGGTCGCAGAAGATACGCAACGACACGTCGCGTTCGGTGTCTTCTCCGTAGGCGACACCGGTGATGCGCTGGGCCTCGGCGAGCAGAGACTGGAAGGTGTCGATGTCCCACCCGGTCTCGACACCCTGGAGGACGGTGAGGATGCGCTCGAGACCCGCACCCGTGTCGATGCCGGTCGCTGGGAGATCGTGCAGTTCGCCCGCGTCGTCGCGGTTGTACTGCATGAACACGAGGTTCCAGATCTCGACGAATCGCTCCTCACCACCATGGGCGGGCCCGCCGTCGTCGCCGTGTGCTGGACCGAGGTCGTAGAAGATCTCACTGCACGGACCGCAGGGTCCGGTATCGCCGGCGGCCCACCAGTTGTCCTTGTCGAGGCGCTGGATGCGATCGGCCGCGACGCCGACGCTGGTCTTCCAGATCTCCTCGGCGTCATCGTCCGACACGTGGACGGTGATCCACAGCTTGTCGGCTTCCAGTCCCAGGACCTCGGTGACGAACTCCCAGGCCCACGGGATGGCTTCTGGCTTGAAGTAGTCGCCGAAGCTGAAGTTGCCCATCATCTCGAAGAAGGTCCAGTGGCGGTTGGTGCGACCGATGTCGTCGAGATCGTTGTGTTTACCGCCGGCGCGAACACACTTCTGGATAGTGGTGACGCGAGGCGCCGGAGGTACCTCCTCGCCCAGGAAGTAGGGCATGAACGGAACCATGCCCGCGACCGTGAACAGCAACGACGGCTCGTGAGGAATCAGGCTGGCCGACGGCCGAATCTGGTGGCCGCGCTCGGCCCAGAACTCGGTGAACGCAGTGCGCAGTTCGTGACTGTTCATAACCGACGATCCTACCGGCCCGCCCATCTCGCCCTGTCTCCAATATCGGCTGCCGTAGCAGCCAGATGGGCGCCCAGGTCGGCTTCCGACTAGCTGCCTCGCAACTCGCGTTCTTTTGCAGCCATCGCATCTCGACCTTCGACCAACGCCGACTTCACCGTGCCGCCGACACCCCTGGCCCTGCCTGCAAGCCGGTCACGAACCTCGGCCGGCGCGTATCGGTCGACGACCCTGCGGACACGTTTGTTGGCATAGGCCCAGCTCGACGCACCCAGGATCGCACCGAACCCCATCCAGATCATCCGCTTGATCACGTTCTCATCCCCCGCCCGAGCAGTCCCCTGACCACTCCCTTGGCGCCAGAAGCCGCAGCCCTCACCTTGATCGCCGGGTTGGTGACCGTCGCCTGGGCGACACGGCTGGCCGACTCGACCGTGCTCGACAAGGTTTCAGCCGTATTGAGTACCGAGTCGAGCCGATCGAGATCGTCGTCGGCTCGATCTAGGGTCGACCGCAGATCGATCACCGCGGGAACCGCCTCGTCCACCAGTGCCCGCGCCGCCTCGCGCAAGTCGGTCAGAGTCCGCTGAAGGCTGACCAAGACCATCAGCAGGGCCGTCACCGATGCGATGGCAGCGATCGTGACGATGACGGCTGCGAGGTCGGTTGCGCTCATCGCCATAGACGCTATCGCCCGAAGACATCAGCCCTGCCCACGACCCTCGAGATCTCTGAGACGCCGACCGACCTCGGCCTCGAACCCGTGCTCGGACGGCTCGTAGTACACGGTGCCAGCGACGTCGTCGGGCCGGTACTGCTGATCGACGAACCCGTCGAGATGATCGTGGGGATAGCTGTACCCATCGCCGTGACCGAGCGACTTGGCACCCTTGTAGTGGGCATCGCGCAGGTGGATGGGAACCTCGCGACCCCTGCCCGCCTTCACGTCGGCCATCGCCGCCCACCAACCCTTTGCCGACCGGTTGCTCTTCGGTGCAGACGCCAGATGAACAACCGCTTGCGCCAGATTGTGACCGGCCTCGGGAAGCCCGACGAACTCGACCGCATGGGCGGCTGCATTGGCGATGACAAGGGCCATCGGGTCGGCCATTCCGATGTCTTCACTTGCGAGGATCACCAGCCGCCTGGCGATGAACCTGGCGTCCTCCCCCGCCTCGACCATGCGGGCAAGCCAATAGAGGCCCGCATCGGGATCACTTCCCCTGATGCTCTTGATGAACGCCGACACCACGTCGTAGTGTTCGTCGTTGCCATAACGCAGGGCCCGACTATCAAGAGCCAGCTCGGCGTGTTCCAGATCGACCTTTGCACCGCCGCTCCGGCGTGCGAGAACCGCCGCGACCTCGAGTGCGGTCAGCGCACGTCTGGCATCGCCGTCAGCACGTTCGGCTATGTGAACCAACGCGTCCTCGACAGCCACCATCGACTCGACGACCAGCCCCTTGCGGAGCACGGCGACCACGTCGCCCGTGTCGAGCTGGCGCAACCGGAACAGGTTCGACCGGCTCAGAAGCGGCGCGTTGACCTCGAAGTAGGGGTTCTCGGTCGTAGCCCCGATGAGCACCAACAGACCATCCTCGACCGAGGGCAAGAGGGCATCTTGTTGGCCCTTGTTGAAACGGTGAACCTCGTCGAGAAACAAGATGGTTCCGACTCCGCGCTGGCCCAATCTTGATCGCGCAGCCGCGATGATCGCCCTGACATCCTTCACAGACGCCGAAACCGCAGACAGGGTCTCGAATTGTTTCGCCGTGTGATTGGCGATCAGCCTCGAAAGTGTTGTCTTGCCACATCCAGGAGGACCCCACAGGATTATCGAGGTGAGGCGGTCGGCCTCGATAAGGGCTCGCAATGGTCGACCATCGCCCAACAGGTGACCCTGTCCAACCACGTCGTCGAGGTTTCTCGGGCGCAGCCGCGCAGCGAGCGGGGCTCTGCGCTCGAGAGCATCGGCTGCGGCGCTGGCAAACAGGTCACTCATCCACGGGTGAACCTATCGTCGGTGGCGACCACGGTGCACATACGACAATTCGAACCCATTGATGGTGACATCAGACGATGGGGAATTGTGCCCTAGCGCGCCGATTGCACGCGGCGGAGCCTAGACACAGCAATTGGGGGCGGACCAAGCCGCCGGACCGGCGCAGGGATCGCTCCTCCTATCTGGAGGAAGGTAATGCGACGTTTCATCGTCGGCGGGACGCTGGTTCTTGTGGGAGCCATCTTCATCATCTTGGTTCTGGCACAGAACCTCTTCAGGGTCGGCACCGATTTCGAGGAGATGACCGACGGCTTTCGGCCGGTGATGAACACCGAAACCCTCGATGCATATCAGGAGGGCGTGAACGGTATCGCTGCGGCCGGCGACGAGTTGAGCAACCAGGTCGTTCCGGCACTCGCGATCGGCATGGGCATGAGCCCAGAGCAGGTCGGCGGGCTCCTCGAACAACAGTATCCGGCCACCGCTCAGGGGATGGCAGCGATTCCACAGTTGAGCGCCGAGTTCAACGGCATCATCGGGCTTCTCCAGAGCCAGCAAGCGAACTTCGAGTCTGCCGACTCGATCCCGACGGGTGACCTGCCTGCCCAGACGGTTCCGTGGAGCCTGTTCATCCTCGGGATCATCGCACTCGTGCTCGGCGCCGTCGCCCTGCGGGGGAAGGTGAGGCTCGTGTCGATGTTCTCGCTGATCGTTGGCGTGCTCGCTCTGATCACCCTCCTGTCCGTCAACTTATTGAGCAAGGCGACCGACGCCGACGACATGAACTCGGCTCTGAAACCCGCATACACCTCCGAAACGGTCACCGGTGCACAGGCTGGCCTCGAGGTGCTCGCAGCGATGGGTGAAGAGATGACGACCAAGACCATTCCCGGCCTCGCCGAGGGTCTCGGGATCAGCACCGAGGAGATGATGGATCTTCTGAGTGCCTACCCGAACACAGCCCAGGTGTTGTCGACGCTCGACGAGTCGATGGCCTCGTTCACGACGCTGATCGATGTGTTCGACCAGAATCTCGAGAACTACGAGACGATCAAGCCGGTCGATCTCTCAACCCTCGTGTGGGTGGTCGCAGCCGGAGCCCTCGTGATGGCAGCCATAGGAGCATTCGGAGTCTTCTGGAAGATCACTAGATGATCGGTCCGAGCGGTGCCGGCAGACCTCCGGGTCTGTGCCGACATCAGCGCGCTGCGGACCACGAGCCGCACGCCGTTCAAGCCTTCTTTGCCACGACCCCACGGTGAAGACATGCGCCTCGAGATGAGCAGGCGAACCGACATCGCACTCGAGGCGCTGCGCATCCTCGCTTCCTCCGATGGCATGTGGTCCGGCAAGGATCTGGCGGAGTTGACGGCCACATCGCCGACCTTCCTCGCCCAGGCCCTCGCACCACTGATCGAGATCGAGGTCGTCCAGTCGCGATCTGGTCGGAGCGGCGGCTACGGCCTGGGTACACGCGCCTGGGCGGTCTCGGTACTCGAGGTCGTCGAAGCTGTCGAGGGGCCCATCGACAGCGACACATGTGTCCTCGCCGGCGGGCCGTGTGGTGTCGACGAATGTGCACTACACACCGCGTGGCAGGCATCACTGGTAGCGATGGTTCAGGTTCTGGCATCTCTCCCGGCTATCAAATCCTGAACACAGGGACCTTCGGCACTTCCAGCTACAGCAGTGCTTTGTTCAGTTTGGTAGTGAACCAATCAACCGACCCAGGGAGGAAACCATGGTCGGCTCTGCATCGCTGCTAGCAGTCGAGACGAACACGGTCTTGTGGGGACAAACCCTCATCTACACCGCCTACGTCTTGGTCATCACACTTCTCATCGGATGGTTCGCCATCGGTGTGACCAAGGGAAGTGAGGCGCGACCTGTGCCTTCCTGGGTGTTCTACTCATTCGTAGGGTTCCTCGCTGTGGTCGGCGTGTCGCTGCACATCGTTACCTACAACACGATTCCCTGGTCGGAGACCGAGTTGCATCGGGGCCGCTTCGAACCCACCCAGACCTTCGTGATCACGGTCGAGGACCACGAGTTCGCCCTGCCGAGCGAGCCGATGAACATCACCTGCGGTGAAACCGTGATGTTCTCGGTCACCTCAAACGATCTCACCTACGGATTCGGGCTGTTCCGGCCTGATCATTCGATGATCATGCAGATGCAGGTCAACCCCGGTTCGGCGAACGACATCATCTGGGAGTTCGAGGAGGAGGGCGACCTCACCATCAAGTCGACCGAATACTCAGGACCGGCCGGCACCAACATGACGATTCCTGACGTCGTCCACGTGACGTGCGACGGGAGCGTGTCATGACCATCACCGAAACCTTCCTCAACGGAAACGAGAACGCCTTCAAACCCAAGAGCCTGACCCCGATGCAGAAGCTGAGCCTCCGCTTCGTGATCATCGGCCTCGTGTACTACGCCTTCGCTGCCATCGAGGGCATGATCATGCGGATCTACCAGGTCGAGCAGGTGGGCGTGATCAGCGAGGAGCAATACTTCGGAATTCTCACGGCCCACCCCCTCGTCGGGATATTCGGATCGACCTACATGATCGTGTTCGGAGCCTTCCTGTTCCTTGTGCCGTTCCTGATGGGCAAGCCGCTCTGGAGCTACAAGATGGCCCTGTACACGTTCTGGCTGGCAACCGTCGGCACGTTTGTGTTCTGGTTCGACGGGTTCATCAGCCACTACGCGCCGCTGTACACCCTCTATTGGCCATTGCCCGCAGACTTCGATCAGTTCCACCCGCTCAGCGGTGCGATCTTCATCGTCGGAATTGCGATGGTGATGGTCGGCACCGGGTTGTTCGTGATCAACATCTTCAAGACGATCACCTACACACCCGAGGGGTGGGATCCCCAACCCGCGGGCAAGCTGCTGGCCTCGGCTCTTGGGTTGACCGCCTGGACCCGAGTGTTCAAGCGCCGGAAGAAGACAGAGGAGAAAGAGGAACACGCCGTCTCACTGCCGGTCGCAGCAATCGCTCGCGGCTCGGTCGACATGGCCCTGAACGTCATCATCATCACCGGCACCGGTGTGTTGATCCTCGTGTACATGGTGTGGGAACTCTTCGGCAGCAGCCTGGAGACGACCGCTGTCGATTCCTTGCTGTACAAGAACTGGTTCTGGTGGGGACTCGACCTCGTCGCCGACGGCCTGGTGCTGATCTTCGTCGCCGGTACGTGGTACCTGCTGGCGAGCCTCATCACGGGCAAGGAAGTCCCGATGGCCAACCTCGCCCGCCTCGCGTTGGGTGTTGAGCTGGTCGTGTCGTGGACCGTCTGGTCACACCACCTGTTGTCGGATCAGTCACAGCCCGCAATGCTCAAGGTTGCATCGGGTGAGATGGTCACGGCCTTCGAGCTACTGACGCAGGGGTTGGCGTTCTTCATCACCCTGGCGTGCCTGTGGTCTGCGCGTCCGTTGAAGATGACCAACGAGCTGAAGTTCCTGCTCGGCGGATTGCTCGGGTTCGCTCTGGCCGTCCCCGCAGGGATCCTCCAGGCAGACGTCGGACTCAACCGGGTGCTTCACAACACCCAGTGGATCGTCGGACCCCACGTCCACGTCGCGATCCTCATCGGCCTTTCGATGACCCTGTACTCGGCGATCTACCTCCTCCTGCCAATCCTCACAAATGGAGCGAAGCTGTACAGCCAGAAGCTGGCAACCTTCCACTTCTGGGCCCACCTCATCGGTGGAATTGGTATGGGCGCCTTCATGGGGATGGCGGGTCTGCAGGGAATGCTGCGACGCACCATCGATGTCGAAGGAACTTTCAGCGAGTACATGATCCTCGCCGCACTCAGCGGAGCATTGCTGATAGCGGCCCTCGTGGCCTTCCTCGTCAACATCGTCATGACCGTTGGCCTGAAGGGAGCCCTGGGGATCTTCCAGCGTTCAGAACTCGACGTCAAGGAACTGCTGCCTGCCGCCGAGTAGGAGAACCCTTCGGGCGCGGACACTTCTCGCCACCGGCGAGACACCCGCCAAGTCCCGAGATTGGTTCCCAACAGCAACCCCGTCGGATCGATCCGGCGGGGTTGTCCGCGCACCAGGTCTCGTTATGCTCCAGTCATGAGCATCGCCGACAACAAGTACGTTGCATTCACGACCTACCGAAAGAACGGTGAGGCCAAAACAACACCGGTCTGGATCGCCGACCTCGGTGACGACACGGTCGGCTTCACCACGTCCAGCTCATCGTGGAAGGCGCGGCGCCTGGCCAACGATCCACGCGTCAAGCTCCAGCCGTCGAACGCCAAGGGGGTTCCCGTCGATGGTTCCGAAGCGGTCGAGGGAACCGCTACCGCCGAAGCGGCCGATCTCGATCGTGTCATGGCCGCCGTCAAGGACAAGTACGGCTGGCAGGTGACGATGATGCGAGTCGTTGGCAAGGTCGCTGGTCTCTTCGGCAAGGACAAGACCAGCGACGCTGGCGTAGTCATCACCCTCACCTGAGTGAACCCCCGAGTGCGGCGGTTCGGTGGCACACGTCGTGTCCCGAACGGCCGTCGGAGGAAGTGATCAGGCCCGCCTGGCCTATTCGGGTTGAGGCAACACCCGCAGTCCGAGCTCGTCGAGCTGGGCGTCGTCGATCGGGGTCGGTGCATTCGTCAGCGGATCGCCGCCCGACTGGGTCTTCGGGAACGCTATGACCTCGCGAATGTTCTCTTCGCCGCACAGCAGGGCAACCAGTCGGTCGATACCAAAGGCGAACCCGGCGTGGGGCGGAGCGCCAAAGCGGAATGCGTCGAGCAGGAAACCGAACTTGCGCTGAGCTTCTTCTTCGGAGATGCCCAGCAGATCGAAGATCTGTTGCTGGATATCGCCGCGATGGATACGCACAGAACCGGAACCGAGCTCCCAACCGTTGAGCACGAGGTCGTAGGCCTGCGACCGAACGTCGAGTAGCCGCTGAGGGTCCGAGCCCGCAGCGGCGAGTAGCTCGACATCGTCGGCGTGGGGCATGGTGAACGGGTGGTGCGCCGGCACCGGGTTTCCTGCTTCGTCGACGTCTTCGAACAGTGGGAAATCGACAACCCAGAGGAAGTTCAGCCCACCCTCGGTCACGGCTGGACGCCCCAGTTCGATGCGCAACAGGCCGAGGATGTGGACGGTCTTGCGCCACCCATCGGCCACGAGGAAACACACATCGCCGGTCTCGGCGCCAAGACGCTCGAGCACACCTGCGATCTCGGACTCGCTCATGAATTTGGCGACAGGCGAGGTGACCTCGCCATCCTCACCGACCTTCAACCAAACGAGGCCCTTGGCACCCCAACGTTTGGCCGCGTCGGTGAGGTTGTCGAGCTTGTTTCGACCCAGCTCGTCGGCGGCACCCTTCATGCAGATGCCCTTGATACAAGGGGCCTGGAACGCCTTGAACCCGGTATCTGAGAATAGATCGGTCAGCTCGGCCAGCTCCATGGCGAACCGCACGTCGGGCTTGTCGGAGCCGAACCGGTTCATGGCATCGTGCCAGCTCATCTCCGGAAACTCGGTGGGGCGTGAACCGGTGACAGCTTCGGTCGCGAGGGCAACAGCCTCGGACACCGCTGCGCGCACGTCGTCGCCATCGGCGAAGCTCATCTCCATGTCGAGCTGGCTGAACTCGAATTGGCGATCGGCCCTCAGGTCCTCGTCGCGCATACAGCGAGCGATCTGGAAGTAGCGGTCGATCCCACCGACCATGCACAACTGCTTGAACAGCTGAGGGCTCTGGGGCAGGGCGTAGAACGAGCCCGGCTTGAGACGACTCGGGACCACGAAGTCGCGGGCACCCTCGGGTGTCGAGGCGATGAGCATCGGCGTCTCGACCTCGACAAAACCCTCGCTCTCCATGCCGTTGCGAATGGCGGAGTTGACCTTCGCCCTCGTGCGCAGGTTCGACTGCATCCGCTTGTTGCGCAGGTCGAGGTAGCGATGACGGATGCGAATGGTCTCATCGACATCGACCCTGCTGTCGATCTGGAATGGAGGTGGCTCCGCCACGGAAAGAACCTCGACCGTGGCATCACCGATCTCGATGGCACCTGTGGCGAGGGCCGCGTTGATGGTGTCGTCTGGGCGTTCACGAACAATTCCCGTGATGGCCAGCACATACTCGGATCGGAGGTCGCGGGCCTTGTCGACAACACACTGAACGATGCCCGTGTGGTCGCGAAGGTCCACAAACGCGAGGTGTTCGCCGTGTTCGCGGCGCTTCGACACCCAGCCACAGACGGTCACGGAGCGTCCCACGTCTGCGGTGGTGAGGGTGCCGCAGTAGTCAGTTCGGTTGGTCATTGGGATCCTGTGTTGGAGAAGAGAGTTGACAAGCGAAGAAAGGTCGAGATCGGTGGTGAATCACCGCTGCGACAACACCTCGACGAGGTATGCCACTACCTGGGAGCGTTCGATCGTCTTCTGATCGTCGCTTTCGCGCAGGTTTCGCAGGGTCACCACACCCGAAGCGACCTCCTGGTCGCCGACGATGATGGCCCACGCTGCGCCGGAGCGATCGGCGGCCTTCATCTGCGACCTCATCGACCGGTGATCGAAGGACCTGTCGGCAGACACACCGGTCGACCGTAGTTCGTGGGTGAGGTCACGGGCCGAGCTGCCATCTGTGACGTCGATGATCCACACGACCGGTGCCGTGTCGGGCGGTACAAACGCCTGCTCGGCATCACACGCCAGCAAGATCCGTTCGACGCCCATGGCAAATCCGATTCCGGGCGTGTCGGGGCCACCCAGTTCCTCGACCAACCCGTTGTATCGACCACCACCACCGAGCGCATTCTGAGCGGTGTCGAGGGCCGACGACTGGTACTCAAAAAGAGTGTGGGTGTAGTAGTCGAGGCCACGAACGAGGCGAGGCTCGATGGCGAACGAGATTCCCAGAGAACCGAGGCCCGCCTGAACGCGGTCGAAATGAGCCCCCGCTTCGACCGACAGGAACTGCTCGACGCGCGGTGCCTCGGCGGTGACCTTGCGAGTGTTCGGCCGCTTCGAGTCGAGCACCCGTAGCGGATGGGCCTCGATCTTCTCGTGGTCTTCCCTGTCGATGTCGCCGAGGTTCGCACGCAGGTAGTCCTGTACGGCCTGGGCGTATTTGAGGCGTGTCTCGACGTCGCCCATCGAGTTGATCAACAGCAGCACTCGTTTGAGTCCGATACGTTCGAGAAACCGCGAACCGAGAGCGATGGCCTCGACGTCGATGTCGGCGTCAGACGATCCGAGGACCTCGATGCCCAGCTGGTTGAATTGCCTCTGGCGTCCTGCCTGAGGTTCCTCGTAGCGGAAGAACGGCCCCTGATACCAGATCTTCCAAGGCACGATCGGCCTCTGCTGCACGAACGACCGGCACACCGATGCAGTGTTCTCGGGGCGCAGCACCATACGTCTGTCGCCCTTGTCGAGGAAGTCCCACATCTGCTTCTGGACGACATCGGTTCCCTCACCGATGCGCTGGAACACACCAATATCTTCGAAGATAGGTGTGTGAAGCAGGCCGTAGTTGGCGAGCTGTGCTTCGCGTTCGAACGCGGAGATGAGAGCCTGCCACCGAGCCGAATCGGGTGGCCCGACATCGCGGGTGCCTTTGGGCGTCTTGAAACCGGTCGCCTTCGCCATGACCCAGCAATGCTACCGGGCCAACACCCGGTGCCCTGGTCTAGTTTCCGGCGCTTTCGGGACCGGCCCGGGTCGCCTCGTACACCGCGTCGATACTGCGGACCCTTCTCAGCAACATCTCGAGGTGTGCAGGGTCGAACAGTTCGAAGTCGAAGTGCATGGCGGATACCTGATCGCCACCGGTCAGCGTCTTGGCACCGAGGATGTTGACGTGAGAATCCGCAAGGGCTGCTGTCACCTCGGCCAGCAGTCCGGGCCGGTCGAGAGCCTTAACATTGATGGACATGACGTAGCTGCCACCGAAGGCTTGATCCCATTCGACATCGACCAGTCGACCACCCTGTGCCGCTGCCAACTCGACAGCGTTCGTGCAGTCGCTGCGATGGACCGACACGCCGCGACCACGCGTGACAAAACCAATGATCTCGTCGCCGGGGACCGGATTGCAGCAGCGCGCAATCCGGACCAGCTGGTCCTCGAACCCATCGACATGAACACCGGACTCGCGACGTTTGCGGGTGGGGCGGTTCTGCAACGACGGTGCCGACAGCTGCTCTTCGGTGCCGGGAATGCGGAGCTCGCGCGACAATCGCTGGGCCACGGACTTCGGCGAGAGATGATTCTCGCCCACTGCGATGAGGATCGAATCAAGGTCGAAATAGCCGAGCTGCTCACCGATCGACAACAGCGCAGGGCTGCCCAAAGTCGCGTGCGTCGGGAGGTTCTCGCTCTGCAGGACCTCGAGAAGTGCCTCTCGCCCTGCCTCGATTGCATCACCTCGGCGCTCGCGCGCAAACCACTGCCTGATCTTGTTTCGCGCACGCGGGGTGATCGCCATCGATACCCAGTCGAGCGATGGCCCAGCGGCGTCGAGCTTCGACGTGAACATCTCGATGGTGTCGCCCGACTCGAGCGGACGATCGAGTGGCACGAGGCGGCCGTTGACCTTGGCGCCAATTGTTGTGTGCCCGACATCGGTGTGAATCGAGTAGGCGAAGTCGATCGCCGTGGCCCCGATCGGCAGGGTCACGACGTCACCCTTTGGCGTGAACACAAACACCTCGTCGTGTTCGAGGTCGCCACGAAGGCTCTCCATGAACTCGTCGGGATCGGCGGTTTCTGACTCCCAGTCGACCATTCGGTCGAGCCAGGGCATTTCGGCGGCATCGTCGTGTTTGTATCGCCAATGGGCAGCAACACCGTACTCGGCGAGCTGGTGATGCTCTTCGGTACGGATCTGGACCTCGATGACCGCCCCTTCCAGTCCCACAACCGTTGTGTGCAACGACTGGTAGAGGTTGAACTTGGGCATCGCGATGTAGTCCTTGAACCGGCCATGCACCGGCTTCCACATGCCATGAATCGCACCCAGAGCCGCATAACAGTCGCGGCTCGAGTCGACGATGATGCGGATGCCGATGAGATCGAAGATCTCGTTGAACCCGCCGAGCCGCGAGTCCATCTTCTCGTAGATCGACCACAGGTGTTTGTGGCGACCGTAGACACTGGCCTCGATCTCGTAGGACTCGAGCTGTTCCCTGACATGGTCGAGGACATCGTCGACGTAGCGATCCTGGCTGGGCGTACGTTCGGCGACAAGGCGATCGATCTCGGCATAACGCTTCGGGTAGAGCGCCGCGAATGCGAGATCTTCGAGACGCTGTCGCATGTCCTGCATCCCAAGCCGGTGAGCGAGCGGGGCGTAGATGTCGAGGGTCTCTCGCGCTTTCTGAGCCTGCTTCTCGGGCTTGAGCGCGGCGATGGTCGACATGTTGTGCAGGCGATCGGCCAGCTTGATTATGAGCACCCGCAGATCGTTGGCCATGGCCACCAGCATCTTGCGCATCGTTGCGGCTTGGGCGTGCACCTTGGTGTCGAAGCTGATGTGATCGAGCTTGGTGACACCATCGACCAGACGGGCTACCTCATCGCCGAACACACCCTTGACATCGTCGATCTCGAGGCCGGTATCCTCGACCGCGTCGTGCAGGAGGGCGGCGGCGATCGAAACATCGTCGAGCCCCATGTCTGCGACGACCTTGGCCACACTCAGCGGGTGAAGGATGTACGGCTCGCCCGACTTGCGACGCTGTTCTCCATGAGCCGCAGACGCCGTGGCCCACGCCCGACGGATCATGTCCGTGTCGGCGCCCGGCCAGCGCGACTGGAACACGTCCAGCAGAGGCACTACCTGCTCTATCGGAGCGTCATCGCGCCGCCAGGGCAGGACCCGAGCCGAAGTCATGCCCGCCTGATCGTCCTGCCGGCCGAGGCCATCAAACGTTCCGTTGCATTTGCATCCAGGGGCGGATCGGTTGGCTCGGCGAACAGACCCATCGACCGGGTCGCCTCGTTGCTGGCCATCGCGATGATCGCCTCGAGCGCGGGCAGGACCTCGTCCGCGAAGTCGAGTCCTTCTCCGACAGAGCTGGAGAGGTCCCACGAGTGAGCGAAGGAATCGATGGTCGGGAAGTTGATGGCGACAGAACCTGGCAGCTCACCGAAAGGTGTCTGGTGGATGGCTTCGAGGACACCATCGGCGTGCCAGGCCTCGCGTGCGATGGCAATGACCTCGTCGGCCTTGACCATCAAGTCTCCCTCGAAGGGTTCGGCCTTCATGACGGCGCCGATCGACACCAACTCTCGACCGGTCAGCACACCGACCCACAACAGTTGAGAGTTCAGTGCATGACTCGCCAGCTGACGAGCAGACCATGGTTCGCAGTTGGTCGGAGTGTCCCAGCCCACGTCGTCGACGTTCGTTATCGCAGCGCGGAACTGCCCCAGGCCGGCCTCGAGAGTTTCGATTGGACTCATTTCCGTCTCCCCTGGTCTCGTTGGTTCGACGGTAGCGCCGTTCAGCGCTTCTTGCCCATCTTGCGGGGCCGTGGGGCCGTGCCCCGCGTGTAACGAGAAGCCATCAGCGAAGCCCTTGCTTCAGCGACCGAGCCGGTGGCTTCGCCACGCTCGGCGAGTTCGACCCGACGCTGCCAGTCGGGCTCGCGGTTGCGGATCTGGCCCAGGATCGGAGCGGCCACGAACAGCGAGCTGTAGGTGCCGACCACGATGCCGACCAACAGGGCAATCGAGAACTCCTGAAGCGCAGATGCACCCATGATCCACGCACCGACCACCAGCATGGTGATGACCGGCAAGGTCGACGTGATCGATGTGTTGATCGACCTCATGACCACCTGGTTGAGCGACACGTTCAACATGCCGTCGTAGGTGGTGCGACCCTTCTCGGCAACGAGCGTGTTCTCCTTCACCCGATCGAAGACGACCAGGGTGTCGTAGAGCGAGTAGCCCATGATCGTGAGGAACGCTATGACCGTGGCTGGGGTGACCTCGATCTGGAACACGGCGTAGAAGCCCGTACTCAACACGATGTCGTGAGCGACGGCGGCCAGAGCGGCAAGGGCCATCTTGGCGTTGAACCGGAGCGAGATGTAGAGCGCGATGATGACAAAGAACCAGATGAGTGCCTTGCGGGCTTCGTTCGTGACCCTGTCACCCCACGACGGGCCAACCTCGGTGCGACTCAGTTCGTTCACCGAGACCGATGCAGCCTCGGCCAGCGCGACCGAAATCTGCTCCAGCTGATCGAAGTCGGACGACTCGGCCCTGACCCGCCAGATGTCGGACCCGCCGGTGACGAGCTGAACTCGAGGATCCTGACCGAAGTCTCCCAGAACCGAACGGATCTCGTCCTCGGAGATCTGCTCGTTCGCAGGCACCTCCCAGACGACACCACCCTCGAACTCGATGCCGAGGTCGAGACCCCTCGTCAACAAGGCGATGAGCCCGATGGCGATGAGTGCACCCGAGACCATGAGTGTCTTCTTCGCGAGGGCGACAAAATCGATGTGACTCTCGCCCTGGTAGAGGTCCATGAAGATACTCACGAGGTCACCTCCACGGCGGCCGAGTCGACGGTTGTGATGCCGAGCCTCCCCGGCTTGTCGGCCGCGAACTTGCGGGCGAGCAGAACGACGAGGGGCCGCATGAACACATACGACACCACCATGTCGATAACGGTTGCGACGCCGAGGTACAGGGCGAAACCGCGTACGGCTCCGACGGTCAACACGAACAGGATGAACGCACCGATCAGCGAGGCCATGTCGGCCTTCACGATGGTGGAGAACGCCCCGGCGAAGCTGCCGTCGGCTGCGGACCTGATCGATCTGCCCCGGTGCACTTCTTCCTTTATCCGCTCGTAGTAGACGATGTTCGAATCGACGGCTACACCGATCGACAAGATGATGCCGACCGCACCGGAAAGCGACAGGGCAAGGCCTCTCGTCTCACCCAACCACGCGATGAGGAACCAGAGAATTCCCGTAGAGACCGCGAGACTCGAGATGGCCACCAGCCCGAGCAGCCGGTAGTAGAAGAGCATGTACAGCGCCACGAGCGCCAGACCGATGAGACCGGCGACCACACCCGCTCGCAAGGCGTCGTCGCCAAGGGTGGCCGATACCGTCTGCACGGTTTGCGGCTCGAGCTCGACGGGCAGGGCACCGAAGCGAAGTACGAGGGCGAGATCCTCTGCCTCCTGCTCGGTGAATGTTCCCGTGATGGTGGCCCTGCCGCCAAACTCGCGTGCATTGATGGTCGGAGCAGACTCGACGACGCCGTCGAGGGCGATGGCGATCTGCTGTTCGAACATCAGAGCTGCCATCTGATCCCACGCATCGCTGCCCTCGGAAGTGAAATCGACGAGCACCAGCCAGCTGGCGTTGTTGAACGAGGCGTTGGCATCGTCGACGATCTCGCCGGTCAGCAGCGCCGGCTGGAGCAGGTAGAGGACGAGGCCGTCCGACGATGGCAACACGACGTAGGCATCGGCGTCGTCTTGATCCGGTGCCGTGATCAGGTCCTCGATCGTCGGCGCGGTCGTTGGATCGAACTCGGTTGTTGTCGTGGTCTCGGGAGTGGTCGTCGTCGTTTCGGCCGACTCGCCTGTGCCGGTCTCGTCTGTGTCGGCCTCGTCTGTGTTGTCCTCGGTGGCGGTGTCCTCGGTGGTCGTCGTCGTTTCGGCCGACTCGTCCGTGCCGGTCTCGTCTGTGCCGGCCTCGTCTGTGTTGTCCTCGGTGGCGGTGTCCTCGGTGGTCGTCGTCGTTTCGGCCGACTCGTCTGTGCCGGTCTCGTCTGTGCCGGTCTCGCCTGTGTTGTCCTCGTCTGTGTTGTCCTCGGTGGCGGTGTCCTCGGTGGCGGCCTCGTCTGCGGTTTGGGGGTTGGCGAGGCTCTCGTTGAGAAGGTTGGCGAACTCCTGCATCTGGAACCGCGACTGGGGATCGGATGCGGAGGCCGCCTGAAGCACGGGACGGAATCGAAGCTCGGCGGTCTGGCCGACGAGGTCCAGGGCGCGTTTGGCGTCGTCTACGCCGGGTAGCTCGACCACGATGGTCGTCCCCTGCCTTGTGATATCGGGCTCGGCGACGCCGAGTGCATCAACACGCTGACGAATGATCTCGACCGCCTGATCGAGGGTTTCGTCGTCGGCGACTTCTGTGGCCTCGTAGGTAACTGCGACACCACCCTGGAGGTCAAGTCCGAGAAGGGGTGCCCAGCCGGCGGCAGCTGCACTGATGACCGCGGTCGCGGTCAGGACAACTGTTGCAACGAGGCTGACGATGTAGGAACGGCGCACGAAAGTGGCTCCGGGTTGACTATCGGGAGGGAATGGGGACAATCCGGTACGTCAAGACGGCGTACCGAAACGAACGTTTGGTGTCAATCACTCGTCGGCAGCATCGGCCGGAGGATCAGCTGTGTCGGGGGTCTCGTCGGACGCATCGACCTCATCGACGATGATGACCTCGTCGGCGATGACATCGTCGGCATACGTGCCGTCGGCGTACTGACCGTCCCAACGTTCACGAATCTGGGCGATCGACCGACGCATCATCACGACCTCGACGCCCTCGGACAGGGCCACAAGAACCTCGTCCGCGGCCAGATCGTTGCTGTCGTCGTCAGGGTCGTGGTCGTCCATGATGGTGACGACAAATCCACCCGCGGTCACGACGATGTCGCCGACGCCGGCCCGGTGGACGAGATCTTGTTGGTCGCGCATCTTGCGCTGTTGCGGACGGATGAAGAGCATCCACACCAGCACCATCGGTACGACAAAAATCAGAAGTTCCATGAACGCCTGATGTTATCGGGCTGCCACGCCCGCTCGGCCGTATTGGTTGTTGTGGCCTCTCAGTCCCAACACTCGGCGACCTCGTCGCGAACCTGTTGAAGGGTTCCCGCGTCGATCGCCCGCCTCGTGCGGGCGACGAGATCGAACAGGTACCAGATGTTGTGCTGGGTCAAGATCCTGCCGGCGGTGGGCTCTTTCACCTTCAGGAGATGGCGCAGATACCCGGCCGCGAAGTTGTTCGAGAACGGATTCCTCTCGTCGAGCGGGTCGCCAACACGCTCGAACTTGGCGTTGCGAAGGTTGACCCTTCCTCTTGACGTGAGAACCGTGCCGTGGCGGGCCAGGCGGGTGGGCAAGACACAATCGAACATGTCGACGCCGAGAGCGATGGCCTCGACGATAGAGACCGGATCTCCGACCCCCATCAGGTATCGGGGCACGTCGGAGGGCAGCTCGGACAGGGCCGCTTCGAGAGCGGGCAACATCTGGCCCCGCGGCTCGCCAACGCTGAGGCCGCCGATGCCATATCCGGGGAAACCGATATCCGCCAACACCCTGGCCGACTCGATCCGCATCTCCGGATCGACTCCACCCTGGACGATTCCGAACTGGGCCTGGTCGGAGCGGGTGTGCGCCGCGTGGGCCCGTTCGGCCCAGCGGTGTGTTGTCTCCATCGCCTGCCTCACCTCGCGAGGAGTCGCCGGCAACGCTGGGCAGATGTCGAGCACCATAGCGATGTCGGCACCGAGCTGCTCCTGCACGTGGGTCGCCGACTCGGGCGTCAAACGCGCCTTCGAACCGTCGTAGACCGAGGTGAAAGTAACCCCATCGTCGTCGATCTCGGGGCTCAGGCTCATGACCTGGAAACCGCCGCTGTCGGTCAGCATGTGACCGTCCCAGGAGGTGAACCCGTGTAGACCGCCGAACCCCTCGATCACGTCCGCTCCCGGCCGCAACATGAGGTGATAGGTGTTCCCCAGCACGACCTCGGCACCCAACGATTCGTAGTCGCGGGCATCGAGATGGACAACAGCACCCCTTGTACCAACCGGCATGAAGACAGGAGTCTCGTAGCTGCCACGGGTTGTGTGAACCCGTCCCCTGCGGGCCGCTCCATCGCTGGAGAGCAGTTCGTACGTCAGTGGTTTGTTGGTCGGCGGTCTGTTGGCCGGCGGCTCGTCAGTCGGCATCGAATGGCCCTCTCAGCTCTGCCTGGTCAGCAACATCGCGTCGCCAAAACTCAGGAACCGGTAGCCCTCGTCGAGCGCCGTTGTGTAGAGATCGCGCCAACGTTTGCCCACGAAGGCGTCGATCATCACCAGCAGGGTTGACTTCGGCATGTGGAAGTTTGTCAGCAAGACGTCTACAACCTTCCACTCGTATCCACGCTGGATGAACAGGTCTGTTCGGCCGGTCGGGCTCGCCCTCGTCGCCGCCGATTCGAGAGCCCTGACAGTCGTCGTCCCAACAGCCACCACACGTGTGGCAACACGACACGCTTCGAGGGTCTCGGCCCGAACGTGGTAGGCCTCGGTGTGCATCACATGATCGTCGAGATCGTCGACCATGACCGGCCGGAAGGTGTCGAGTCCGACGACCAACTCGACACGGTGAACCTCGACACCCTTGGCGCGAAGCACGTCCAACAACTCGTCTGTGAGGTGTAGTCCGGCTGTTGGCGCGGCGACCGATCCAGGTCGATCGGCGAATACCGTCTGATACCGACCCGGGTCGTCGAGATGGGTGGTGATGTAGGGCGGAAGCGGGGTGTCGCCCACACCGTCGAGAGCCACCGCAGAGAAGACGTCATCGATCGCGAAGCCACCCATCCCGATCGAGACGAGGCACCGTCCACCGTCTATCCGTTCGCCTACGACTACCTCGACCGACCCATCCTCGCTGCTCAACACGGTCCCCGGCGCCAACCGGCGACCAGGCCGCACGAGCGCCTGCCATGTCCCATCGCCCACAGGCTCGAGCAGGAGTACTTCTGCCGCGCCACCCGTTGGTTTGCGCAGCCTCAACCGTGCAGCCAGCACCCTGGTGTCGTTGACGACCAACACATCGCCCTCGCGAAGTTCATCGACCAGATCGGTGACCCGTCCGTGTTCGGGCGGCGCGTCCGGACCACGATCGATCAGCAACCGGGCCGAGTCGCGCGGCTCGATCGGTGTCTGGGCGATCGCTCCGGGAGCCAACTCGTAGTCGAATTCGGCGATCAGCACGACAAGCGAGGCTACCGGTCCGCTCTGCGAGGTGGCCTCATCGGCCAAGATGCTGAAGTGAAGTTCTGGATCCGGGTGACACCCAACTCGAAACGACCTCGTATCGGTGGAACATGGGAAGGACCATCGGGTCCGGTGCTCCAGGTCGCCGTGTCGGCACGTGCCGTCGACGGCAAGGCGAACGCCGCTGTCGTCAATGATCTGGCCAAGGCACTCGGGCTGAGGAAATCACAGGTCGAGATCGTGGCGGGTCGGACCGCGAAGCTGAAGCTGATCGAGGTACCGGACGACACCCCACTCCCTGGATGATCAGTTCCAAAGGGGTGATGGGTTCGCGCGGTTCGCTCGTGTCCATCACTTGGAGGGCGAGAGCGTCCAGAGGTACGTGACGATCGATGACACCATGACCGCCCACCCCCACTGGGCGCCCCAGCAGCCAACCCCTGACCCACATCAACGGGTTCCTGGCCCGCCAGCACCCCAGCCACGCCGACCTCAACGCCGGCGGAATCACCCTCATCCGCCCCGCCACCACCAGTGAGAAACCCCGCCAAGGACAACAACTCGCGTTCGTGGGAGAACGCGCCGAAGCCGACCCCTTGTGGGTCGGCTCCGGGTTGTGCTCCCGGCTGCGGGTGGGGTCCGGAAGCACGGGGCTTGAGAGTCACAAGCCCGATCAGGTGTCTCGTCAGGCATCAACTCCGGTGGGCTCGCCATCAGCGGCCGGGCCACCAGGACCACGGCCTTCGCCGCGCTGGCCACCGCGCTCGCCGCGTTCTGGCATTTCGGCGTCGCCGTTGACGATGTCGGTGAGCTT
>JAAETH010000148.1 GCA_024228575.1 Actinomycetes bacterium | reverse complement strand
GTGGTCGAAGCCCAGGACGATCTATTCGCGTACTATCATCAGATCAGACGCGATAATGGAATCGAACCCCGGGGTGACGCAGGGGCGGAGGCCACGAGCGATGACAGCACAAGCGACAGTGACCCACGTTGAGGTCAACACCTACGGCGGGGGCCCAGACGTCCAACACCTCGACGGGTACACAATGGACGTCGAGGGCGACCCGCCTCCCTACCTCGCGCTCCCGATGCTGGCCCCCAGGCCCGGACAGACCAGCCTCTACTGGGATAGGACCGCCGCCCCGGTCGTGTTCGTCAAGACCCGAGTCCGACCCGATGGGGTCGTTGTCTACCACCTCCGCGACCGGCCCAAGCGGTAACCGACACATAGGGAAACCATCATGACCACCCAACACCCCGCCCTCGGCAACCTGGCCGCGTGGATGCTCCACACCGAACAAGTAATCGCTGAGCTGGTCGAGGGCGCAGCGACGCTCGCGGACCGGGTGACCGCACTCGAGCAGGGCAACCCGGACCCCCCCGGGGTCGACCCCGGCCTGATTCTAGAGGGCCCCATCTGGCCGCCGCCGGCCAGCTACCAGGACCAGTGGCGGTGGCCGAGAGGGGCGGAGTTCCCCACCCCCGGAGGTCGTGACTGTGCGTGGCGGAGCGGGGACGCCCCCTCATGGGTCGAACTCGACGGGGAAACCCGGGTCCGGGCCCGCCTCGCGTCCGCTGATTGGAACCCGGTCAACGGTGGCGCCACCGGAACCCACGACGCGCACCTATACCTACCCCCCACCAGGAACGGCCCAGACGACGAGATCACACTCGAATACACCGCGATCCTGCACGACACCGCCGAGTTCCCATGGGACTTCGGGCGGTCAGGTAAACTGGCCGGCCTGTTCGGATGGCACCCCCACGCAGGAGCGTCGAACTCGTGGGACTACTGGGCCGGTGGCCACAACTGGCACCCCAGCGGGTTCAATGCCCGCACGGTGTGGTTCTACACCGAACGAGACACCCGCCCCGACCTCCAGCCTGTCCTCGGCGAATACGTGTACCTCGGCGGCGGTGATGGCCTCACCGCGTCCGACATCAGAGAACGGACCGTCACCCCGCCCCGCCAGTCGAAGCTGGTCACCGTCGATCAGGGAAAATGGGGCGGGTCGCGGCTGTCGTGGGTGTTTCCCGAATGGGAGCACCCACCGACCAACACCCCGATCAGGATCAAACGGACTATCAACACAGGATCAGGGACGATCATGATATGGATCGACGACGTGCTCGTTCTCGGCGTTCACGATCTCCCGTTGATGACCGAGGGTCCCCGCACAGTAAACGGGGTCAACCTGTCGATGATGTTCGGCGGGGCCAGAGATTGGGGGCCCCGCAACGAACCCGAATCGTGTGACGTGTCCATCGGTGGCCTGTCGGTCAAGGTGGCATGACGTCGACCCTTGTTCGACAGGGTCGGGGATCGTCTAAGGTGTGCCGATGGGGGTTTACAATCCATCACCGATAACACTGGTCTACAAGTTCGGCCGGAACAACGACATCGACAAGCTCGACGCACCCGAAGACGTGTGGGAATCGACAGGGACCTACACCGGCCAACCCGCCCACACCGCCACGCCGGAAACGATGAAGTTCGCCAGCGGTTCAGCCGACGACACAGCGTTGGGTTCCGGAGCTCGGACTGTGGAAGCGTCCGGACTGGACGGCAATTGGGTACCTCAAACCGTCACGGTGTCGATGGACGGGGCGTCGGATGTGATCACCACCGAAACGTGGACCAGGTTAAACCGGATCAAAGTGTTGACTGCCGGGTCGGGCGGGGCGAACGCTGGCTTGATCACTGCCACGTCTACAGTCTCTGACGACCTTTACGCCACGGTCGCGGTGGGAAAAAACCAGTCGCAGGTGTGCGCGTGGACAGTGCCCGGCGACTGCCCAACAGCGGAACTGACCCACTTGTCGGTGGCTATGGCTAGAGCGTCGGGGGCTGCGGGGTCTGCCCAGGTGACTCTACGGAAACGGTCCGTGGGTGGCGTCTACCAGGTGAAACTCAATTATGAGATCACCGACAGTCAACCAACGCCGCCGATAGGCGAAGTGATCGAACTGGTAGCCAAGGATGATCTGGTGGTGAGGGTCGAATCTGTGTCGGACGGCAACACGATTGTTACAGCGTCGTTCGTGGTGGTCTCCCCAGTCTGAACAGGCGCAGGCGGCCCCAGTGGCGTCGCTGTGGGTCGTGACGCCCGGACACCGCACCCCGCACCCGCGAAGACAGCCACGGGCGAGTTTGCCCCCGATCCGGTCAACGTCGAAGGGATAGCCGAAGCGGTCGAGCTGTCCAGGGCGACCCCGTACAACAACCACCTCTGACCGTGATAGGGTCGGATCATCACACCACCAACAGAAACGGGTGACCATGACCACCCCCGAAACGGTCCTCGCCCTCGACGGGGTCTCACCCCACTCGAACAGGCGGGTCCGCCTACGGGTCACGCTCCCCAACTGGATGAATCCCCGCGACGCTCAACTGACCATCGTCGAGCTCGACGCACACCCGACCGACGCCTACCAGACCGACGACGCCAGGGTACTCACCGAAACCGGGTGGGAGTTTGTTGACCCCGCGGTCGAACCAGCGGGGGTTCCCGTGTCGATGTCGATCGTCGACGCGATCCAATCGGTCCGCTCAGCAGAGGTCGAAGCACTACGGGCCACACTCAACCAGGTCAAAGAGGACCGTGACCGGTGGCAGGCTCTGGCCGAGGCGTCAGCGGACACACTCCGCGAAGTCCGCTTGGCCACGGCCGAGGCCGAGGCTCGACAGGCGCGCCCCGAGCCCGGCTAGTTCGTGCACCTGCACTCTTCACCGGCGACAAGTCGGGCCAGCTAGTAGAGGTCGAAGGTTGAATAGTGGGAAGTGGCGCCCCCGAACCCGACAGCCCCACCCCCCGGGTCAGCGACCGGTGACAAGTCGTACTCGACTCTCCACCGTGTCGCTCCCTGATCCAACCAACCCCGCACCGTCTCCACAAAGAAATCAGCGTTGATTCCCTGCCCCGAGGGCCCGTCAGCTTCGACCGTCACACGATCCGACAGGACCCGCTCGACAGCGTGTTTACGATGCGTCCACGATTTCCGGGCGGTGAACCCGACAGTG
>JAAETH010000147.1 GCA_024228575.1 Actinomycetes bacterium | reverse complement strand
CGAGCCGACCGCACTCCTCGTCGGGTGCGACGGATTTCCAGATCCCATCAGCGGTCGGGTGGCCGTCACCGCCACCGTCAACGCCGACACCTTCCTCGCCTCGATTCTGGGCATCGACGACATCGATGTCACGACGTCCAGTGTCGCCGCTTGGGGGCCACCGGCCGCAGTCGGGAGGTTTCGTCCGCTCGCTCTTTGTATCGACGCCCCCGATCTCAACGACCTTCTCGAGCATCACGAGGACGATCCACAGCCACTCCGAATCGACTGGCTCAAGGACGACCCCGACGATTGTGGTGATGACACCGAGCTTCGGAACTGGGGTGAGATCCACCTCGACGACGAGTACCACCACTCCAACTTTCACATGCAAAAGTGGTTGGAAGACGGGTACGACGAGCTCATCCGCCTTGGTGACCAAGACACCTCGACCTGCCCTGAGCCAACGGGTTGTTTCCGCGGGTCGTTCTACCCACGCCGCTTCGAGGAGATGGAGTCCCAGCTCGACACCCTGATCGCATCGGGAGAATACGTCCTGTTGCCCGTCTACAACTTCGCCATCCGAGACTCGGCCAGCTCCTACCGCGCCGACTTCCACATCGTCGGGGTCATCCGAGCCCGGGTGGACGACTATGACGTCACCTCAGACGCCGAGGCCAGGTTCTTCCAGCTGACTGTCGAACCAGGTCTGATCAGCGGCGCGTGCTGCGGCGATTCCGAGATGAGTGGGGGGAGTCGAGTCCTGGCCCTTTGCGGCCTTGACCCAGAAGAGACAGAGGCCTGCCCATGAACCGGAGAGTACTAGGGCTGGCGG
>JAAETH010000146.1 GCA_024228575.1 Actinomycetes bacterium | reverse complement strand
CGAGCCGACCGCACTCCTCGTCGGGTGCGACGGATTTCCAGATCCCATCAGCGGTCGGGTGGCCGTCACCGCCACCGTCAACGCCGACACCTTCCTCGCCTCGATTCTGGGCATCGACGACATCGATGTCACGACGTCCAGCGTCGCCGCCTGGGGGCCACCGGCCGCGGTCGGAAGGTTCCGCCCACTCGGTTTTTGTATCGACGCCCCCGATCTCAACGACCTTCTCGAGCATCACGAGGACGATCCACAGCCACTCCGAATCGACTGGCTCAAGGACGACCCCGACGATTGTGGTACCACATCGACAGGGAATTGGGGTGAGATCCACCTCGACGACAGGTACTATCACGGCCACGACTCGGACTGGCTTGAGTGGTTGACGGACGGCTACGACGAGCTCATCCGCCTCGGCTCCGCAGATGGTTCGACCTGCCCTGGCCCAGCGGCCTGTCTGAACGGGTCGACCAACGACCACTGGCTGATCGAGGCGGAGTCCGAGCTCGACGGCCTGATCACATCGGGAGAATACTTCTTGGTGCCCGTCTACGACTTCGTCTTCGCGTCAGGCCGCGTGAGCGGGGGTGCCGCCGACTTCCACGTCGTCGGTGTCATCCGAGCCCGGCTGGACAGCTACGACGTCGCCTCGGAGCCGAAGGCGTCCAGGTTCTTCCAGTTCACTGTCGAACCAGGTCTGATCAGCGGCGCGTGCTGCGGCGATTCCGAGATGAGTGGGGGGAGTCGAGTCCTGGCCCTTTGCGGCCTTGACCCAGAAGAGACAGAGGCCTGCCCATGAACCGGAGAGTACTAGGGCTGGCGG
>JAAETH010000145.1 GCA_024228575.1 Actinomycetes bacterium | reverse complement strand
CAATCGGTCGAGGGCGTCGATGACCTGCTCATCGGGATCGGGTCGGGCCGCCGAGATGACACCGCCCTGGCTGACCACGGCCGTCTCCCGGATCCGGCGTCGGGCCGCTGAACGCTTCCACGATCGAGCCTCGAACGTGATCGCTCGGTACCACAGGGCACGACGATCCCTCGCTTCGTTCCAGACCGACGACCCGACGAGGCGGACGAAGGCATCGACGGCCACGTCGGGAGCATCGTCGGGGCCGACCAGACCGGTGGCGAATCGAACCATCTCCTGGGCGTGAGCCCCATAGACGGTTTCAATCGAGCGCGTATCCATTGTCACTGCCCATAGGTAGCCACCGTCATCGCCCCAGGGTGACACCTTCGGTGATGAAGCCCTGTGCCGGCTGCTGGCCTCAACACAGCCCACGCGGCCCGGAGGAGACTAGGGGCCTGCGCGGTTGGGCATCAGCCCGCGGCTGTGGACGGTGGTCCGGTGGTTGTCTGGGGTTCGGCCGTCGAGCTTGGGGCTGAGGTTTCGGGGGGAGGTGTGGCCAGGGTGGTTGTCGGGAGCGTGATAGTTGTCGTTGGGAAGGTCGTCTGGTCCGGCCACGACGACAAGTCGGTGGTGTCAGGCATGGGAGGGGCCGTCATGGTGGGGATCACCATCTGCTCCATTTCGGCGATCCTGGCCTCGAGCTCGTCTTCCATCGTCTGGATTTCCTCCGCCGTGGCCCTCCGAGCGGTCACGGCCAGGGCCACCAGTTCCTCAACTGTGACCCGCTCAGCGGAGATCACGGCTCCGGTCCCGTCACGAAGCTGGAACCGCAGCTCGAGCCAGGGGTTGTCGTCGTCGGGGTCGTCGGCGTAGGTCACCAGCTCACCGGTGAAGTCGCCAACGGTGACGGGCTCGCTCCTCGATTCGGGGCGGGACTCTCCGCCGCTCAACAACTTGAGCCAGGCGGTTACGACGTCGGATCCATCCGAGGGGTCAAAAGTGCCGACGAAGTAGGTATCGGGCTGGTCCTCGGGCCTCGGTGTGTCGTCGAATTCGCCGCCGTAGACGTACATCACCTGGCTCGCCCCTCCTGAGGCACTAAGCCCGGCTGTGAGCCGAGGGGGCCATGTAGCATTCTCGACCAGGAGATCGAGGCCTTGGGTAGCGACTCGTCCGGTCGTGAGGAGCTCGGTAGCCATTTCGATCACCGTCTGCTGATCGAATTGGAGCGACATGACCATCACAGCTGTGGTCTGATCGTCCTCCAACCACGCCACTCCCCCGTCAGGCTCATCGAGGGGTTGGACCGTTCGTCCCGCGATTTCCAGCGTTGGTGCATCTCCGAATTCGTCGAGGGTAAGCGCCTCGCCAACGCCTGAGAAGCGAAGCACAGCCAGGTCACCGTCGACGAAGGGGTCCTCGACTCCGGCCCGGCCCCATAGGTCAGCCGCTCCCATTTCCATCTCGGGTCTGTCGAAGATGAGTGGCTGGTAGCCGGCGGGGGCAGGATCCAGCACGAGGTAGGTCAGTTCGGTGTCCGCCGATGGTTCGGCCATACCGTCGTCACCAGCGGATTGGGGCTCACCATCGGCACCGATGGTGGTCGTGTCTGTCTCGTTGTCGGGCCAGAGGGCCCACCATCCGCCGACGGCGAGGACTAGCAGGGCTAGGACCCCGACGAAGATGACCGGGCTGGGACGTCGCTGGCTTGGTCCATGCTGATGCAGGCCCATGAAGGGCTCCTTTGCGCCTTGACTCCGTTGTCGTCGTTGAGTCCCGGCTCATCCCATCGACACAAACAGCGAGGCTAGTCCAGCCGGACTCCATGATTGGGTCGGGCATCAGGGCCCAGCTGGAACTACTGTCGGTTCATGAGAACGGCGGATGATGTCGAAGTGAGCACGGTGGTCGATCGATTGGTCGAGCATGCATTGAGCACCTTGCCTGATCAGCCGGAGATCGAAACCAGCCTGCGCCAGTACTACTCCCACGTTGACGAGTCAGACCTTCAGACGAGACGGGTGGAGGACCTGTTCGGGTTGGCTATGGATCACCTGGCTTTGGCCTGGTCGTGGGAAGACGGGGAGGTGGCGATCCAAGTTGCCAATCCGCGAGTGGAGCTCGATGGATGGGGGAGCGATCACACGATCGTGCAGATCGTCACCGAGGACATACCGGTCCTCGTGGATGGGGCTAGTCCGGCGATCAGCTCATAGGACAGATCGTCGAGAGTGAGAGCCAGACGCATCCTGGCTGGACCCTTCCGTCGGGGCCCCGCCCATAGGGCTGACGGCATCCCGCCCTCCTCTAACAAGGCTTGTTTGAAGCGGCCATTGGCTGCGGCCTGTCGGAGGCCAAGGGCCTGGTACCGGTTGGACTTGCCCGACCCATTGGGGCCAGTGATGACGGTGAGCTGTACGAGCTCGATGGAGACGCTGCGAAGGGATCGATAGTTCTCGATCAAGAGCCTGTGCAGCACCTTCGCTTCGGTGGTCGGAGTGGGTGGTTGGGCGTCAGCCCGCGGTTGTGGACGGCGGTCCGATGGTTGCTGGCGGTTCGGTCGTCGGGCCTGTGATCGAGGTCTTAGGGAGAACCGTGGTCAGCGTGGTTGTCGGGAGTGTGATGGTTGTCGTGGGGAAGGTCGTCTGGCCCGGGGCCAACGACAGGTCGGTGGTCTGAACTAGGGGAGGGGCCGTCATGGTCGAGGTCGAGGTCGACATCTGCGCTTCCTCGGCGACCATGGCTTCGTACTCGTCCTTCATCGCCTTGACCTCCTCTGGGGTGGCCCTCCGAGCGGTCACGGCCAGAGCCGCCAGTTCCTCAACGGTGACCCGCTCAGCGGAGATCCTGGCCCGGGTCCCGTCCAGAAGCTGGAACCGTAGCTCCAGCCGGGGAGAGTCGTCATAGCCGTCGGTGTAGGTCACCAACTCGCCGGTGAAGTCGCCAATGGTGACCGGCTCGGTCGTCGATTCTAGGACGGACTCTTCGTCGGTGATCAGCTCGAACCAGGCGGCCACGACGTCGGATCCATCCGAAGGGTCGAAGGTGGCGATGACGTAGACATCAGTTCGATCCTCGGGCCTTGGTGTGTCGTTGAACTCGCTGTCGTGGACGTAGATCGCCTGGCCCGGCCCTCCCGGCAGGAGCCTGGGCCCGGGGGCCCAAGGAGCATCCTCAGCCAAGATATCGAGGCCTCGGGCATCGATCCGCCCCGTCGTGAGGAGCTCACTAGCCATTTCGATCACCACCTGCCGATCGAAATGGAAGGATACGACGATCACAGCCGTCGCTTGATCGTCGTCCAACCAGGCCACCCCTTGGATTCCGTCCTCTTCATCAAGCGGTTGGACGGTTCGGCCTGCGATTTCTATGGTCGGCTCGTCGCCGAAACCGTCGAGGGCCTGGCTGCCCCCTTCACTTGGGAGACGGATGACGGTCAGGTCTCCTTCGACAAAGGGATTCTCGGTTCCGGCTCGGCCCCAGATATCGGCTGTTCCTGCCATCCCCAGCTCGGATTCGTCGAGAATGAGTGGCTGGTAGCCGGCCGGGGCGGGATCTAGCACGAGGTAGGTCAGTTCGGTGTCTGCCGATGGTTCGGCCGTACCGTCGTCACCGGAGGATTGGGGCTCACCATCGGCACCGATGGTGGTCGTGTCTGTCTCGTTGTCGGGCCAGAGGGCCCACCATCCGCCGACGGCGAGGACTAGCAGGGCTAGGACCCCGACGAAGATGACCGGGCTGGGACGTCGCTGGCTCGGT
>JAAETH010000144.1 GCA_024228575.1 Actinomycetes bacterium | reverse complement strand
TCTCTGGTCACGGGTCTGGTGATGATCCGTACAGCCGAGAAGGCGATGGCCCGGCTGCGGGCAGTGATCGTTCGGCGGGCCGTCGACCTGTCGATGGCCGAACATGCCGACGAACGTCAAGGCGACCTGGTGTCGCGGGCCACCGGCGACCTCGACGTACTGACCAGGTTCCTCGACTGGGGCGCCTATACGTGGTTGGTCAACGGCACGATTGCCATCGTCGCGGTCGCGACGATGTTCGTGTACTCGTGGCAATTGGCCACAGTCGCCGTAATCACCCTGGCATTCATGGTGCCGATCCTTCGCGCAATCCAGAGACGGCAGCAGGTCGAGTTCGGCAACGTGAGAGACCGAACGGGCGAATTGTTGGGAGAGACGGCCGAGATCGTGTCCGGAGCCGAAACGATAAGGGCGTTCGGTCGCCAGGACGACGCCATCGCCGGCCTCGACCGGGGCATCGACGCGGTCCTGGACGCCCAGATCAGCGCCAACCGGCCCACATCGGTGCTGTTCACAGTCGCCGACGTGTTCGGCACCCTTGCCATCGCCGCTGTCATCGCCGTGACCGTGTGGATCGGCGCCGTCGACGGCCCCGGGTTGGGCACTGTGGTTGCGATGTTGTTCCTGATCCAGCTGATCATGACCCCGGTCGCCGAGCTGACCGAGGTCATCGACCAGACGTCGCTCGCCCTCGCCGGGTGGAAACGATCGATCGACTTGGCTTCACGCGATCAGGCCATCCCCGAACCGACAGATCCTCTTCCGCTTCCCACCGGCGCTCTGCCCATCGAAGTCGACAACGTCACATTCGCATACGGCGACCACGTCGTCATCGACGAATTGTCGCTCTCCGTCGACGCTGGCGCCTCGGTGGCGTTGGTCGGTTCCACGGGGTCTGGCAAGACCACGCTCAGCCGGTTGTTGTGCCGCCTGGCCGATCCAGTCGAAGGGGCAATCCTGCTGGGTGGTGTCGATCTGCGCTCGGCGTCGGGAACCGACCGCCGTCGCTCTGTTCGTATGGTTCCCCAGGATGGGTTCCTCTTCGCCACGTCGGTTCTAGACAACATCCTTCGCGGTCGGACAGGCGCCGATCGCCTAGATGCCGAGGCAGCGGTCGATCGCCTCGGTCTCGTCGACTGGGTGGCCCAGCTTCCGCAGGGTCTCGACACAACTATCGGGCCCCGAGGTGAGGGTCTCTCTGTGGGTGAACGTCAGCTGGTGGCGATCATCCGGGCCGCTCTTGCCGACCCGGGGTTGCTGATCCTCGACGAGGCGACGTCCTCGCTCGACCCGTCGACCGAACGGGCCATGAGCGACGCCCTCGAACGAATCCAGGAAGGCCGAACCACGGTCACGGTCGCCCACCGGCTGTCGACTGCCGAACGCGCCGACGTTGTGGTCGTGCTCGATCATGGGCGTCTCGTCGAGGTCGGACCACACACCGAGCTACTGGCGGCGGGTGGCACCTACTCCCGCCTCCACGAGGCCTGGACACGAGGTGTTTCCACCCAGTAGCGATTGGGGCGCGAGGATGGTGGGGTGGATGCTCGATCAGGCCCAACGCGGAGACTCTGGACGCGTGCCGTTGCCGCGATCGCCCTCTCTGTCGCCGCCCTGCTCGGCGTCACCGCCGGCGCTGCCTGGCTGGGCACACGTTCGGTCGGCTTCGTCGAGGTCCCGACCGAGGAGTACGAGGCTGCGTTCGCCGCGTGCCGCGACGCCATCATCGAGCGGGGCGGCAACGCGGTCGTGGCCGGGTCGGCTGTCGTGACCGTCGACGGTCGAAACGCGACCCTGGAAGCTTCGGCTGGAGTCACCCGCAGCCTCTGCAAGATCTCCTGGGGCGAGGGCTTCACCGCCATCAG
>JAAETH010000143.1 GCA_024228575.1 Actinomycetes bacterium | reverse complement strand
CGCCGAGACCTAACGGTCTTCAGGTCCGGGCCGAAACTGATGGAACCAGCGTGGATGGAGAACGGATGCTTGATACGGGCGGACAACCCACGAGCTCGAAGACCGAAACAGTCCAACAGGTGTGCACCCTCCTCGTAGGGGGTCGCCGGTTGGGGGTCGACCTCGATCTGGTGCGGGAGCTCATCCCCAACCCCGAGACCCACGAGATCGATGTGGTGCTCAGGATCGATGACGAGGTCGTGACCCTCGGCGTCGAAGAGGTTGGTCGGCCGATCGGCCTCGATGTCGTCGAGGCCGCGGGCATCGAGATGGCAACCCGGGCCCAGCTACACGGCCTCTAGCCCAGCTACACGGCTTCTAGCGGCTCTCGACAACCTGGATCGGGGTTGGCTCGGGTGAGCCTCAGCGCAGGTTGACCCGGAGTCCACCCACCATCACCTGGTCGTCGCTCACGCGACAATTGCGGGCATCGGCACCGGCCAGGATCGCATTGCGGTTCTCGGTGATGACATCGATGCCGCCCAGGCCCTCGCCCCGGCCGTCGGTGTCTTCGACGAACCGAATGGCCGCGTTGTCGAGCTGCATGACCGGGTGACCATCGGCGTCGGTGGTGAGATCG
>JAAETH010000142.1 GCA_024228575.1 Actinomycetes bacterium | reverse complement strand
GGTTCAGGACTCGGCAACGGAGGAGACACTGCTCTTTCCCGGCTCGGGCACCAACACGACGTTCGCGTTGCCTTCCGCAGTTCACGAGGACATCTTCGCCGAATGCGAAGCGAGGGCATCGCTCTCGTATCGCAACCACCGGCAGGCACCCTGCCCGATCGAGCCACGATCGACGGTGGCGGCGTGGGCCAGTGGGGCAGACGGACGCGAACGCTTGACCCAGTGGTCATGCACCCAGTTCCCGCACGGGACCAGGGACGGATTGGCTGCCGCGTTGGGTGTCGACAACGAGCAGGTCCACGTCATCACCCCCGACGTCGGTGGCGGCTTCGGAGCCAAGAGTGGCACCTATCCCGAAGACATCGTTGTGGCGCTGACCGCCCGCGTGGTCGGGCGCCCGGTCCGGTGGAACGAGACCCGCTCCGAGAGCATGACCGGCCTCGCCCACGGCCGTGGTTGGGACGTCGAGGCCACAATCGGTGGAACACTCGAGGGTGATATACAGGCGCTGAAGGTCAGGATCTTGGCCGATGCCGGGGCCTATCCGATGATCGGTTCCATCCTTCCCTTCTTTGCCAACGTCTTGGCGACAGGTCTCTACGACATTCCGGCGGTCGATGTTGGGGCAAGGTCGGTCCTCACCAACACGGTTCCGATGGGTGCATATCGCGGCGCGGGCCGCCCCGAGGCCGCACTCACCATCGAGCGCATGATGGACGTGTTCGCCGCCGAGTTGGGAATGGATCCCGCCGAGCTTCGACGCAGGAACTTCATCCCGGCCGAGGCCTTCCCGTTCACGACGCCGACCGGAGCGGCCATGGACTCTGGTGACTACGAGAAGGCGCTCGACTCGGTCATCACCACCGCCGGCTACGCCGAGCTTCGGGCAGAACAGGCCCGCCGACGAGAGGACCCCAAGAGCCCACAGCTGGGCCTCGGCTGGTCTGCCTATGTCGAGATCGCCAACCCCATGGGTGCTCCCGAGTTCGGCAGCATGCAGGTCAACACCGACGGATCGGCGCTGGTGCTGACCGGTTCATCGGCCCACGGCCAGGGACATCACACAGCGTTCGCCCAGCTCGCCGCCGAGCTGACCGGCATCTCGTTCGAACAGATCGAGGTGCGTCACGGCGACACCGACGAGGTGTCGCGCGGTGGAGGCACCGGCGGGTCGCGATCGCTCCAGGCCGGCGGCAGCGCCGTCTGGGAGGCCACCGAGGCCGTCGTGGCGAGGGCCAAAGAAGCCGCCGCTTCATTGCTCGAAGCGAACCCTGCCGACATCGTGCTCGACACCGACACTGCGGCCTTCTCGGTGGCGGGTACCCCTGTCGTGTCGCTCACCTGGGCCGATGTAGCGAGCCATATCGAGCAGTCCGAAGGGACGCCGCTGCAGGCCGAGACCGACTTCCAGCCCCCGGCGGCCACGTTCCCCTTTGGCGTACACCTGTCGGTCGTCGAGGTCGATCCGATCACCGGCCAGGTCGTTGTGCTTCGTCATGTCGCCTGCGACGATGCCGGCACGATCGTCAACCCGATGATCGTCGAAGGGCAGGTCCACGGTGGTGTTGCGTCGGGTGTGTTGCATGCCCTGATGGAAGAGTTCGTCTACGACGACGACGGTAATCCGCTGACGGCGAACCTCATGGACTATGCGCTCGGGTCGGCCGCCGAGCTGCCGTTCTTCGAGCGTATTCCCCAGGAGACGCCGACCGATCGCAATCCGATCGGCGCCAAGGGTATCGGCGAGTCCGGCACCATCGGTGCGGGCCCCGCAGTGCAGAACGCTGTCGTCGACGCCCTGTCGCACTTCGGCGTACGTCACGTCGACATCCCGGTCACCGCACAGCGGGTTTGGGAAACCATCCGAGCACACTCGAAGACGGGGTGACGGGGTCATGGGTGACATAGTGGAGGTCAAGACCGAACCCCTGCGGCTTGGTGTTCTCGGAGCGGCGAACATCTCGGGCAAGGCCCTCTATCACCCGGTCTCGACGAACGACCGGGTCGATGTGGTTGCCATCGCGGCTCGCGATCGCGCCCGGGCCGAGGCTCACGCCGCGCAGCACGGTATTGCTCATGTCGAGGATGACTACGCCGCTGTCCTCGCCCGCGACGACATCGATGCGGTGTTCAACCCCCTGGCGATCAGCCTCCACCACCCGTGGACGTTGGCCGCCCTCGAAGCAGGCAAACACGTCCTGTGCGAGAAGCCCTTTGCCTCGAACGCAGATCAGGCGGTCGAGATGGTCGCTGCCGCCGATCGGACGGGTCTCGTGCTGGTCGAGGCGTTCCATTGGAGATATCACCCCCTGGCAGCTCGGATCGATGAACTCGTCGACCTCATCGGTGGAGCCGAGTTGATAGAGGCGACGTTCAACGCCGCGATTCCCGAGAGCGACGAGGTCCGCCGATCGTGGGAGTTGTCGGGTGGTGCACTGATGGACCTTGGGTGTTATCCGGTCCAGTGGGCCCGCTTCGCCGCGGGCCGTGAACCGATCGAGGTGGAGGCGCGGATGTGTCCTGACACCGCGGCCGGCAGAGAGCTGGTCGACGTCGAGACACACATCGACCTCGACTTCGGCGACGGCTGCACCGGCTCGGTTCACACTCGAATGGACGCCGGCTTCGAGGCCTGGTTGACCGTTACAGGCCCCCGGGGCTGGCTTCGTGTCGTCAATCCGCTTGCCCCACACATGGGTCACAGCGTCGAACACGACCTCGGCGACGGCCCGGTGTTCGAGACCGTCGATGGGCTGACGACATACCAACACCAGATGGAGGCGTTTGTCGCGGCGGTCTGTGATGGGGAGTCCCCGCCAACGGGTGGGCAGGACTCGATCGACACCATGCGCATCATCGATCGGGCCTACATCTCGGCGGGTCTGCCTCCTCGCGGAACCTGACCTCCCCGCCCCGGTGGCACCGCAGAAGGGTGACCCGACTGTCGCAGCCTCGGGAAGGGACGGATGGGATGGTGCCCGGAGGCGTGATTAGGGTGTCGCGATGAGCGCATACCCCGAATCCTGTCTCGAACTCGTCTCGACCCTGTCGGAGGACTCGACGGTCATCATCGGGTTGCGGTCGTCCGACGTCGCTGACCCGCGCGACAACGAGGTGGTCGTGCGCATCGAGGCGGCGCCGATCAACCCGTCCGACATGGGAGCCTTGTTCGCCAGGGGCGACACCGAAACCGCCGAGGTTGTCACAGACGCTGACCTGCCGACGGTACGACTTCGTGTCCCGGTGGCGGCCATGGAGGCACAGCGGTCCCGGGTCGGGCTCACCATCCCTGTAGGCAACGAGGGTGCCGGAACCGTCGTGTCCGCCGGATCGTCCCCCGAAGCCCAGGCGCTCGTCGGCCGGGTGGTCGGGTTCCTCTCCAGGACTGCCTACGCCGAGTACCGAACCCTCGACGTCTCGCAGTGCCTGCTGATGGACGAGGGCACCACCGCCGAACAGGCGGCGGCACCGTTCGTCAATCCTCTGACGGCGCTCGGCATGGTCGAGACCATGAGGGCCGAGGGCCACACCGCTCTGGTCCACACAGTCGGTGCTTCGAATCTCGGGCTGATGCTGAACCGCATCTGCCTCGACGACGGCGTCGACCTCGTCAACATCGTTCGGTCGCAGGCAAACGTCGACATGCTGAAACAACAGGGCGCGACCCACGTCTGTGATTCGTCGTCGCCGACCTTCAGGGACGACCTCGTCGCGGCACTCAGGGCCAGCGGTGCGACCATCGCCTTCGATGCAATCGGTGGCGGCGAGATGGCAGACGACCTCCTGTGGTCCATGGAACAGGCCCAGGTGGCCGAAGGTGCCGGATTCTCGCCGTACGGATCGGACGTGCTGAAGCAGGTCTACGTCTACGGCGGGCTCGACCGCGGCGAGACCACGCTGAAGCGCAACTACGGCATGCGGTGGGCGGTCGGCGGATGGCTCCTGACCCCATTCCTGGTGCGCATCGGCGCCGAAGCCGCTGACCGGCTGCGGGCCCGGGTCGCCCGCGAGATCTCGACCACGTTCGCCAGCTCGTACGGGATGAGGTTGTCGTTGGCCGATGTGGTCGATCCGGCGATGGTTGCGCGCTACGGCCGCGCTGCAACCGGTGAAAAGGCGCTCGTCACTCCCCGAGGCTGAGGGTGACGGCCCCATCGAGATCGAGGACCGAACCGACGACCTCGGCCTTGTCGGCGTCGGCTTGGCCCAATCGTTCACGGGCCGCTGCCACGGCCTGCTCGACCCGTGCCAGCCCGCCGCTGTCGAGGGCTCCGAAGGTCTCGCGAAGGCTGCGGGCCGCAGCGCCGAGGGTGATCGCCCGCACATCGTCCAGGCCTGCTGAGGCCACCTGGACCATCGCCTCCAGCGCCATGATGGTGCCGTTCAGATCGTGAGCGCCGTGGTTGACCTCAATTGCCGCAGCGGCTGCCGAACGGGCCGAGTCGATCTTGTTGCGCTCGAGTTCGATCAGACAAAGGTGGAACAACGAACGTCCGAGTCCCGAACGGCTGCCACCCCTTTCGAACCCCGACCGCGCTAGCTCGAGGTGGGCAACCGCGTCGTCGATGTCGTCGAGTTGATGGGCAGCATGGCCGAGGGCGAGGTGCATCCAGGGTGTGGCCCGATTCGACGCCTGAGCATCGGCCACGGCCAGACCCTCGTTTGCCAGTTCCACGGCTTCGACGGCATCGCCGCGCCCAAGAGCGACCCAGGCCATCCGGCCGAGCGCTGTGGTGAGGTGTTCGGTGGCGAGGTGTTCGGTGGCACCCAGCTCTCGCAGGCCGTCGAGAGCGCGCCTGGTGAGCGAAGCCGCTGTTTCGTAGTCGCCCTGGCGTCTGGCGATCGAGCCTAGCCCGAGTTCGGCGAGATGCAGCGTCAGCTCGTCGGCGTCAACGTGTTCTAGGGCTCGTTCGAGCGCTGTGCGACCTTCGGCCAAGAGCCCCCGCATTTCCCACCACGACCCCAAACCCGCCGCCAGCGAGACACCCAGGTTGTCTTCTCCGACATCGAGAGCCCAGGCGAGCGCGCTGCGGAGGTTGGGAGCCTCGCGGTCGATGTCTTCGATAGCGGTCGGGTCGCTACCGTCGATGAGACGCCCTGAACGTTCGCCCACGAATTCGGCGCACCACCGGGCGTGCCGACGCCTGGTCGAAACAACCTCCAGAGCGTCTTCGGCCAGCCGGTGTGTCCCGTATGTCCGAATGGTCTCGAGCATGCGATACCGGCCGGTCCCAGGCTCGAGGATCAGCAACGACTTGTCGACCAGGTGACCGAGCAGGTCGATGATGTCGTGTCGGTCGACCGGGTCGGCTGCCGCAACCGCCTCGGCGGCTGACAGCGTGAAACCACCGGTGAAGACCGACAGGCGAACGAAGGTCGGACGCTCCAGATCGTCGAGCAGGTTGTAACTCCACGCGACGGCCGATTCGAGAGTTCTCTGGCGTGATACGCGAGCGCGCGATCCACCGGTCAAGATCCTGAAGCGGTCTTCTATCCGGTCGGCCAGCTCGTCGATCGGCAGAGATCTGAGCCTGGCCGCCGCCAGCTCTATGGCCAGGGGCACGCCGTCGAGAGCCGTACAGATCTCGACGACCGCGTCCAGGTCGTCGAGCGGATCGAAATCTCGGTCGTTTGAACGTGCGCGGGCCGTGAACAGCTCGACGGCAGGTGACTCGAGAACCCGATTGGGGTCGGTGAGGACATCGCCGACAGGAACGGCCAACGGTGCCAGAGCGATCAGCTGCTCGCCATCGATGGCAAGAGCCTCCCGGCTGGTGGCGACGATGCTCAGCTGCGGACAAGAAGCGAGCAGCGACGTGCCCGCGTCGGCGACCGCCGAGATGAGATGTTCACAGTTGTCGAGCACCAGCAGGGCGGATCGGCTGCCTATGTGCTCGGCGATATCGGTGGTGTCCGCGAGCACTTCTCGTGAGATGGCTTCTGCGATGCTCGCCAGTACGAGATCGTCGCGTTCGATCGAGCCCAGATCGACAAACCAGACCGCTTCAAAACGAGGACCGATGTCCTGCAGCGACTCGATGGCGAGGCGGGTCTTGCCAACACCTCCTGCTCCGATGATCGTCACAAGCCGGGTGTAGTCGAGACACTCGCGAACACGTTCGACCTCCCTTCCGCGACCGATGAAGCTGGTGACCGTCGCAGGAAGGCCGGTGCGACTTGTGTTGACCGGTTTCCGTTCCTGTGGTTCGAGGGTCGGGTCCTGGTTCAGTATCTGGGCTTCGAGGGTCTGAAGGTCGGGACCCGGATCGAGGCCGAGTTCGTCGAGCATGCGCTTGCGGATCTCCCCGTAGGCCACCAGCGCCTCGGCCTGGCGGCCCAGCCGGTAGAGGGCGAGCATCCGTTGCGACCACAGGTGTTCGCGCCACGGGTCCTCTGCGATGCCGTCTTCGACCACGGCCAACACACCGGTCAGATCCGACACGGCGAGTAGGGCGTCGCTCAGGTCTTCGAGTGCCTGCAGCCGCCGATCGGTGAGACGTCTGGCTTCCAGGCCGACCGCTTCGATCTCGCCGAACGTGGTCAGTGGTTCGCCGCGCCAGATGTCGAGCGCCGACTCGAGCGACCGTCGAGCGCCGCCCGCATCGCCGGCTAGCGACAACCGTCGGCCCGCGTCTGCCAGGCGTTCGAAGCGAGCCGCATCGATTGAGTCTGGCCTCACGTTCAGCCGGTACCCACCCGACTCCGAGATCAGCACCTCGGCCTGTGCCCCACGGGTTCGGGAGGGCTCGAGCACCTTTCGCAGATGGAAGACATATCCGTGAAGGGTGTTCGCTGCCCCGGCTGGCGGAGTGCCGTGCCATACCTCGTCGGCGAGCTGATCGATCGAGACCAGCTGGTTGGCCCGCAGTAGGAGCACCACCAGCACAGCCTGTTGTCGGGGGCCACCGAGGTGCACCGGTTTGTCGTCGATCAGCACCTGCAGCGGCCCGAGGATGCGGAAGTCCATCACCCCAAAGCGTAGGTCGCCGTGCCTTGGAGTCGTCTTGGAAGACGCTCGCTGGTGTCCCAAGGAGACACCAACGCACACATGGGCATGGTTCGACCAGCCCTGACACCCGGGGCTCGGTTTGAAGGAGGCAATCGATGACGGTATCGATCCGAACAGAACCAACCGCTGAGACACAAGGCTGGAGGAACGAAGATGAGAGAGCACAGAGGTCGTCGCAGGCTCCGCCGACGCGGCCAGAGGCGAACCGACCTGAACCGGCGACACCAACGTCGCTGGGGTCGGCTGACCGGTTCAATCGGGTCGGGGCATGGGTGGCGCGACGTCGAAAGCGACTGATCGTCGGTTGGCTCGTCGCAGCAGTGTTTCTTGCGGGTGGCTTCGCTGCGAACTTCTCGGAGAACCTGACGGCTGTCAACGGCTCCACCCCCGGTTCGGAATCGGCAAGGGTGATCACTCTTCTCGAGGAGAACTTCGGTATCGGCGTAGCCGAACAGGATCTTGTCGTGTTCGAATCCGACTCACTCTCCATCGACGACGACCGCTTCATGGCGGTGGTGGCAAACGCCATCACCGTTGTTGAGCAGCAGGTGGCTACGTCAGACATCATCTCGCCCCTCGACCCCGATGGTGCCGGACAGATATCGGCGGACCGCAGGGCCGCATTTGTGTCGTTGAGCATCGCGGGCACACCGTCGCAGCGCCAGAGCGAGGCACTGGAGCTGAACGAGGCCCTTGCAGCGATCGGCACGGATGGGGTTGATGTGTGGTTGACCGGCGAGTCACCACTGCACGCCGATGTCGACGCGGTGGCCCAGAGCGACCTGGCCAAGGCCGAGATGATCGGTCTGCCAGTTGCGCTCGTGGTGCTGCTGCTGGCCTTCGGCGCTCTGGTCGCAGCCGGCCTTCCACTCTTGCTCGGCGGCGTTGGGATCGGCGTCAGCTTCGGTGTGCTGGGGCTGCTCAGCTATTTCACGGAGTTCAGTCTCCTGACCGAGAACATCACCACGTTGATCGGGCTCGGGGTCGGCATCGACTTTGCGATGTTCATCGTTTCTCGATTCCGCGAAGGCCTCGACCAGGGCGATAGTCCCGAACGTGCCGCCCAGCTGGCGGTCGCGACCTCGGGCAGGTCGGTGCTGTATTCGGGTCTGACCACCATCGTGGCGATGGCCGGGCTGTTCCTGCTCGACAGCCCTATCTTCCACGATCTGGCAATCGCCGTGATGATCACCGTCGCCGTGATGGTTGCGGCGGCACTCACCCTCCTCCCTGCCGTTCTTGCTGCGCTTGGGCACAGCGTGAACAGGGGACGGATGCCGAGGTGGATGTCCAGTGGTGACGGCGCCGAACGCCGCTGGGCCTGGATCACCACCAAGGTGATGAAAAGGCCGGGAACGGTCGCAGTCGCCGGTGGTGTCTTGGCGCTCAGCCTCGCGGCCCCTGCACTCGGCCTCGAGTTGGGGATGAATTCGGGAGCAGACGCCGTCGCCGACCAACCGTCTGGCAAGGGTCTGGCCGTGCTCGGCGAGAACTTCGGAGAGGGCTGGGTATCGCCCATCGAGGTGGTGTTCACCGCCAACGACGGCAGGTTCGACGCTGAGGTCGCCTCGGTCAACACGTTCCTGGACGAACTGGGTCGAGACGCGGACGTCGCAGGCGCAGGTATCGAGACCAACGTCGGCGGTCTGACGGCAGGTGTCATCGATCAGGTCGACGAGATGTCGGCGAAGCTGCCCTTGATCATCACCCTCGTGTTGGCCGTCAGCTTCGTGTTGTTGCTCGCTGTGTTCGGCAGCTCGATGGACTACGAGCTGTTCCTGCTGGGTCGAATGCGTGAGGAGTGGGAGCGGACCGGAGACAACGCCACCGCCGTCGCGGCCGCCATCCAGGCTGCCATCTTCGGTGCCTTTGCCTTCACGTCGGTCATCGATGTGCAACAGGTCGGGGTGGCCCTGGCTTCGGCAATCCTCATCGACGCCACGCTGGTGCGGGCATTGCTGGTGCCCGCATCGATGAAGCTCATGGGACGCTGGAACTGGTGGAGGCCTCGCTGGTTCATCGGGAATCGAATCGACTATCAACAACTACGAGGAGCAACACGATGAGCACACTCAAACAACAACTGCTGGGCCAGTTCCGGCGTCCAGAGGGTGTCCTCGGACGCATCGCCGGCCAGATCATGGCTCGACGTTCGTCGAACCTCGAGCGCAATCGTTGGACGGTCGACCTGCTCGACCTCTCCCCCGACGCGAGGGTTCTCGAGATCGGTTATGGGCCCGGCGTTGCGCTGGGTTGGGTGCTGGAGGAAATCCCCGATGGTGAAGCGGTCGGCCTCGACTTCTCCGAGACGATGCAGGCCGCCGCCAAGCGGCGGAACTCCAAGGCGGTTTCCGAGGGGCGGCTGAAGCTGCTGGTGGGCGATGTCGAACATCCGCCCAAAGGCCTCGGCGACTTCGACGCGGTGTTTGCCACGAACGTCGCCTTCTTCTGGGACGACCCTGTGGAGACGGTGCGTGGTCTGGCAGGCCACCTCAGGCCTGGCGGACGACTCGCTCTCACGATCCAGCCGCGCGGCGAGAATCCGACGAAACAGGAGACCGAAGCAGCTGCAGACAGGTTCACGAACGTGATGATCGAAGCCGGGTTGAGCAACGTCGAGGTTCGTTTCCTCGAGCTCGACCCGCCTGCTACCTGTGTCACCGGGAGGAGATGACAATGCGCACGATCGAGGCAGTCCTTCGGGTCGATTCGGGTTCCTCAGACGCCTTGGAGGGCTTGGCGAAATCGGTCGAAGGGCTGCATCGACTGGGCATCTACTGTGACCCCACTGCCATCTGCGAACACAAGCTGAAGCCGGCGTCCGAGGCCTTTGCGCTTCGAGTCGGCGACGGCGATCTCGCCCCGGTCCATGATCATGGCCGGCTCCTCGACGGTCAGCCCGTTGGACGCAACGATCAGGACCCGGCGGTCGGAGACTGCGACGACGCTTGACTCGCCGGGGAACCGAGCCGCCATCCCGCCGGCGTCATCGTTGGCCTCGTCGGCTTTCTCGGCGAGCTTGCGACCGGCGAGGCGCGGAAGGGCGGCCAGCGCGATCATGCCGGCGCCGTAGGTCCCCTTGGGTTCGACCAGAATGGCCGCGGTCAGGGTCTCGTCGGAATCGAGGTGAGACGCCAGCTTCCTCTGCATCCGCTTTGTGATATCGG
>JAAETH010000141.1 GCA_024228575.1 Actinomycetes bacterium | reverse complement strand
CGCTATGGCCTTCGAGTGCACCATGTGTTCGCCCGTGCGGCGTCGGACGTTGTTGAAAGGCACGTACTCGCTTCGCGGGCCGACGGCGGTCGATGTCGGAACCGACGGCGCCGGGACCACAACCGGGGCCGACGTGGGAGCAGGAGCAGGGGTAGGGACCGGAGCTGGAGCAGGGGTTGGGGCTGGCGCGGGCGCAGGCGCCTGGGCGGGAGCCGGAGCAGCGGGTGTTTCTCCGCGCGCGCCTGCATCGAGCACATCGAGCACGTCTTTTCGGGTGATGCGACCGCCGACGCCGGTGCCCTGAATGTCTGCGGGATCGAGGTTGTTCTCGCGAACCAGACGACGCACGACCGGCGACAACAAACGAGCAGCGGAGTCGTCGCTGGATTCGCCCGCAGCAGCGCGAGCCGACGGTGCTGCTGCCGGGTCAGGAGCTGGGGCTGGGGCTGGAGCTGGAGCTGGGGCTGGAGCGACCGGCTCGGGGGCGTGAGCAGGGGGTGGTACCTCTGGCGCAGGGGCGGCAGCCGGTACGGTGGCGCCGTCGCCGACCACACACAAAACTGCACCGACTTCGACGGTGTCGCCCTCGGGCACCAGGATCTCGCTGACGACACCAGCCACTGGCGAAGGAACCTCGGAGTCGACCTTGTCGGTCGACACCTCGAACAACACCTCATCGACGGCGACGGTGTCTCCGACATTCTTGAACCATCGGGTGATGGTTCCCTCGGTGACTGTCTCGCCCAACTGGGGCATCTCGACATTGGCCATTGTGAAGGTTCCTCGTCTTGTTTCTTCGGCTGTGCACTGACGTCAGCCGTGGAGGCTGCGACCTGTCATGGCGAGCACGCTCTCACCGAACAGTTCCGACATCGTCGGGTGGGGCTGGATGAACTCGGCGACCTCGTCGACCGTGGCCTCCCAGTTGACGGCCAGATAACCCTGTCCGAGCTGCTCGGTGACCCATGGTCCCATCATGTGAACACCGAGGATGCGGCCGCCTGTTCCATCGGCGTTCTTCTCGGCGATGATCTTCACCAGACCGTCGGTCTCGTTGACGATCATCGCACGACCGTTGCCACTGAACCTGTGCTTCGAAACAAGCACCTCAATACCCGCATCGCGGGCCTTGCGTTCGGTCATGCCGGCAAACGCCACCTCCGGGTGGCAGTAGATGGCCCACGGCACGTTGTTGTAGTCGACCGGAGCGGGATCTTCGCCGAGGATGTCCTTGACGACCAGGATCGCCTCGGCGAAGCCGACGTGAGCCAGGGCCGGGCTGTCGATGAGGTCGCCGAGCGCATAGACGCCAGGTTCGCCTGTGCGACATGTCGAGTCGACCTGAACGTAGCCGCGGTCGTCGACGACAACACCGGTTCCCTCGAGACCCAGATGGTCCGCGAACGGGCGACGACCGATCGACACCACGACGGCCTCGACCTCGATGTCGTCGGCACCCTCGAGATGGACCAGTGTCCCGCCTTGGGTCGGTGTGTGGCCGTTGACCCGGACACCGGTGCGGACCTCGATTCCACGTTTGGAGAACGACCGCGTAAGAGCCTTCGAGATGTCGCGGTCGGTACCCGGAACGATCTGATCGAGACCCTCGAGGATGGTCACCGAAGATCCGAGATCGGCCATCATCGAGGCGAACTCGCAGCCGATGGCTCCGCCACCGATGACCGCCGCAGACGCCGGAATGGCCGGCATTGCGAGCACCTCGTCGGAGGTCATGACCCGATTGCCGTCGACCTCGAACCCACGAAGCGTTCGGGGCACCGATCCGGCACAGAGCAGAACACGTTCGCCGCGGATCTTGGTCGTCGACCCGTCTTCGGCCTCGACCGTGACGGTGCGCCCAGCACCCAGCCGACCGATCCCGGCGAAGATCTTGGCCTTGCGACGCTTCAACAAACCCTCCACCCCTGCGGTGAGCTGGTCGATGATGCGCTGTTTGCGAGCCTGGGTGACCGAGAAGTCGAGACCCGGGTCCGAGGCCGGTCCGTCTGGCCCATTGGCAATGACACCAAACTCGTGAGCCTCACGAACCGTACGGCTGACGGTGGCCGTCTCGAGCAATTCCTTCGCCGGGATACAACCTCGATGGAGGCACGTGCCACCGATCTTGTCGCGCTCCACCAGAGCGACGCTCAAGCCAGCCGAACCCGCGTAGAGGGCGGCCCCGTATCCGGCGGGTCCACCTCCGATGACGACGAGGTCAAAGTCTTCTTCGGAACTCATGGAATACGCTACCTCGATCCTGGGTTCGGAGGGGGTGTCACCGTCTGGGCTCTCTTCGAGGTTAGAGGTCGACGATCACACCGATGGCGAACACCACGAGAATGGCCAAACCGATGACGAGAGAAGTACAGAACACGAGCACTCACTTGGGTCACGCTAGCGGCCGCGGGCCGAACAGTGCCCGCTCTCGACCGGGGCGGGGAACGTGAGGCGCTCAGCCCTGTCGCTGGCAGTCGTCGCGTTGCTGGGTGCCGCCTGTGGTTCCTCATCGACGACCGACAAGACCTCACAGGACGCCACATCGAGTCAGGCCGCGGCGGCGACCGCACCCTCGACACAGGGAAATCCCGAATCGGCCGCCGAGACACGCCCAGCGGTATTGGCCCTGGCCCGCGAGACACTCGACGGATCCCAGCTCGCCGTCGACCAGTTCTCGGGCAAGGACGTACTCATCTGGTTCTGGGCCCCGTGGTGACGCAGCTGCAGACAAGAAGCCGGTGCGGTCGCATCGGCGAAGCAGCAGTACGGAGACGACCTGATAATCGTCGGTGTCGCCGGCAGCGCCGGTGCTGACGAGATGCGCGAGTTCGTCGATCGGTACGGCGTGGATTCCCTGCCCCACATCAACGACCAGTCCGGCGATTTGTGGAATGACTTCGGCGTCCGGGGCCAGCCTGCGTGGATCATCGTCGCGGCCGAAGGCGGCGACCCCGATCTCGTCTACGGCGTATTGGGCGAGGAAAACTTCGCCCAATACACAAACAGCTGAGCTGTTGGGGCAAACACCACCCCAGCCAACAGCGCTACTTGGTCGACTTGTCGCGTCTGCGGCTGAACAGCAGGCGCGACAACAAGGCCAACACGGCCCCTGCCAGGGCAGACCCCAACACGGTCAGCCACATCGGAAGGTTCACCTCGAAGGTCAGCCAATTGACGTTATGACCATCCGGGTTCTGAACGATGAACATGACCAGCGCCACCCCGACCGCGGCGGTCAGAACCAGGTTGATCTTCTGGCGGGCCGATAGTCCACCATCGCCCTGCGGTTCCTCGATCGGTTCGAACTCGTGCGTCATGAGCCCGAATCGTAGCTGAGGCACCATGGCAGCCGGAGAGGTACCGTTGCGATCGACCCAACCAGGAGGCGTGATGTCGAGCAGTTCCCAGCAGGTATCGGTCGAACGAACAATCAAGGCTCCTGCCGATGTCATCTTCGACATCTTGTGCACGCCGGCGCGCCATCCCGACTTCGACGGCTCGGGCACGGTCAGGGCTGCCCGCGGAAACAACGAGAAGCTCGCTCTCGGGTCCTCGTTCAGCATCAACATGAAGATGGGCGTCCCCTACATCATGAGGAACAAGGTGGTCGAGTTCGAGAAGGACAGCCTCATCGCATGGGCCCACTACGGCAAACACCGGTGGCGCTACGAACTGGAACCGACCGAAGACGGAACCCTTGTCCGTGAGACCTTCGACTGGTCGACCGCTCTGTGGCCCAAGGGGATCGAGCTGCTCGGCTATCCCGACAAACACCCGGCCGCCATGGAGGCCACACTCGAGCGTCTGGCCAACCTGGTCGAGGAATAGGGTTCCTGACGAGCGGCGGGGCGACCTCGATCACCAGATCGCCGCGTGGTTCCCACACCGAGGTCGCTGGCGGTTGTCAGTCGTCGCTGGGGGGCTCGATCACCCAGACACCACCCTCGAATGCCCGATCGAAACGATCGTGTAGACGCCCGAGGATGGCGTCGTGGCGGTTCCATATCATGATGGCCTCGGTGCCGTTTCGAGACAACCATTCGTCGCGCCTGCGCATTGCACCGGCGAAGGCCTCCTTGCCCTTTGGCGGATCTCCGACGATCTCGACACGCGCCGCCGAACTGAACAACTGATCGAAGCGTCGCCGCGTCGCGGGAGGCCAACGTTCGTCGATTCCCTCGAAGGCGAGCACGGCGACATAAGGGACGTTCGCCATCAGAGCGGCCTCGGCGGCAAGCATCTCGGCTCCGAGACCCAAGCCGGTCAGGACGGCGACACCCGGATCGACCTGTTTCTTCGCCCGCAAGATCTCGGCGAGCTGTCGCCGAAGGGAATCGGCTACCGGATTGGCGAGGTCCCACCCTCCGAGTTCGGTCGGGCGATGACCGGTGACAACGACCATTGGACCCTGGCCGACTCCCTCGGCGGCCGATGCCTCGTCGCTGATCTCGCTCAGGTCGCCGTCGTCGAAACGAACTCCGGACCGACCCTTCTGCTCGGCTGCAGCCGTGGTCGCCAACAGGTCGGCCGCTTCGTTCATACGATCACCCGAGTGGCCCTTCACCCAGGCAAACCTCACGTCGCCCCGCCGATTGACGAGATCGATGAATGGTTCCCACAGGTCGCGGTTGGCGACAGGCTTGCGGTTCGAGTTCTTCCAACCTCTGGCGATCCAGCCCTCCCACCACTTCTGGGCGAAGCAGTTGACAACATAGGTCGAGTCGCTGACGATCTCGAGTGGCCCGGAGACTCGGCGGACGGCCTCGAAGGCGGCGGTCAACTCCATTCGCTGATTTGTGGTCGAGGCCACGGCTCCACTCGCCCAAGGCCCGCTGTCGACGACAAACGCCCAACCCCCCGGTCCCGGGTTCCCTGAACACGCCCCATCGGTGTACGCCCGTGTTGTCACGACTGCATCCTGCCAGGGAACATGGGGTTCAGGCGAGCGAAGATTGCTCGGTACTTGCACGACGACTGCCAAAGCCGACGCCGCGGAGTTCGATGCTGGCAGCATGGGTGGCATGTACGAGGGGTTCTCTCAGCAACTACCGGACATCGATTCGCTCGAAACCGAGGAATGGGAGCAATCGTTCTCGGCTGTTGTCGAGCAGCATGGTCGCAACCGCGCCTCGTTCATACTCCGGCGTCTGCTCGACCGGGCATCACAGCTCGGCGTCGACTTCCCGGCGACGATCAATACGCCATACATCAACACCATCCCGCCAGAACTCGAGCCGTGGTTCCCCGGAGATGAGATGCTCGAGAAACGCATCCGCGCTCTCATCCGTTGGAACGCTGTCGCCATGGTCACCACGGCGAACAAACACGCCGACGGAATCGGCGGCCACCTCTCGACGTTCGCGTCGTCCGCGTCTCTGTACGACGTCGGTTTCAACCACTTCTTCCGCGGAAAAGAGGACGGTCACCCCGGCGACCACATCTATATCCAGGGACACGCCGCGCCGGGCATCTACGCCAGGGCTTTCCTCGAGGGTCGTCTGACCGAGGACGACCTCGACCACTTCCGCCGCGAGATCGGGCGCACCGGTCTGTCCAGCTATCCACATCCCAGGCTGATGCCCGACTTCTGGGAGTACCCAACCGTATCGATGGGCCTCGGCCCCATCAATGCGATCTATCAGGCTCGGTTCAGTCGGTATCTGCACAACCGTCGCATCGACGACACCAGCGAATCACGGGTGTGGGCCTTCCTCGGCGATGGTGAGACCGACGAACCCGAGTCACTCGGGGCCCTGTCGATCGCAGCCCGCGAACAACTCGACAATCTGGTGTTTGTCATCAACTGCAACCTCCAGCGTCTCGACGGGCCCGTACGCGGCAACGGCAAGATCGTCCAGGAGCTCGAGGCTGTGTTCCGCGGCGCTGGATGGCACGTCATCAAGCTCCTCCACGGCAAGGGTTGGGACGAGTTGTTCGCCCGCGACGTGGACGGCGTTCTCGTGAACAAGATGAACTCGACAGTCGACGGCGAATTCCAGCGGTACTCGGTCGAGTCGGGTGCCTACATCCGAGAACACTTCTTCGGACCCGACCCGCGTCTGCGAAAGATGGTCGAGCACCTGAGCGACGACGACCTGCGGCACCTGCCCAGAGGTGGCCACGACTATCGCAAGCTGTACGCGGCCTACAAGGCGGCCGTCGACCATGTCGGTTCGCCCACGGTGATCCTGGCCAAGACCGTGAAGGGCTGGACCCTCGGTCCCGACCTCGAGGGTCGCAACGCCACACACCAGATCAAGAAGCTGAACCGCGGCCAGCTCGAGATCATCCGTCAGCGACTCGACGTCCGCGACCTCGTGCCAGACGACTTCGACGAGCACGATCCGCCCTACTGCCTACCGCCCGACGATTCGCCAGAGATCCAGTATCTGAAGGCACGACGCAAGGCGCTCGATGGCCCACTCCCGAGCCGCAATGGCTCGTGGCGTCGTCGCGAACTTCCGATGCCTTCGAACAAGCCATTCGAGGAGATGAACGCCGGCAGCGGGAAGATGGAGGTCTCGACCACGATGGCCTTCACCCGCCTTCTGCGCGCCCTGATGCGCGAGGGCGGTTTCGGCGAGCGCGTTGTTCCGATCATCCCCGACGAAGGGCGGACCTTCGGCATGGATTCACTGTTCCGCGAGGTCGGCATCTACGCCTCGCAGGGCCAGAAATACGAGCCCGTCGATCACGATCTGCTGCTGTCGTACACCGAGATGAAGACGGGCCAGATACTCGAAGAAGGCATCACCGAGGCAGGGGCGATGGCTTCGTTCACAGCCGCGGCGACCTCGTACGCCACTCGCGGTGTGCCGATGGTTCCCTTCTACATCTTCTACTCGATGTTCGGATTCCAGCGGGTCGGAGATCTGATCTGGGCCGCAGCCGACATGCGCGCCAGGGGTTTCCTCATAGGAGCCACCGCGGGTCGCACAACCCTTCACGGGGAGGGACTTCAGCACCAGGATGGCCACAGCCTGATCCAGGCCTCGACCGTCCCACCCGTGTTGGCCTACGACCCCGCTTTCGCCTACGAACTCGGCACGATCATCTCCGATGGACTGCGACGGATGTACGTCGACAACGAGGACGTCTTCTACTACATCACCGCCTACAACGAGAACTACCTCCAGCCCGCCGCCCCAGAGCACCTCGATGTCGACGGTCTGCTGAAGGGTCTGTACAAATTCGCCGAAGCGCCCGATGGCACCTCTGCCGACGCAACGCTGCTGTTCTCCGGATCGGCTCAGGGTGCCGCTCGAGCAGCCGCTACCGAACTCGCCGACAAACACGGCATCGGCGTCGAGCTGTTCAGCGCAACTTCATACAAGGCGCTGCGTGGTGATGCGATGTCTGCCGAGCGCTACAACCGTCTTCATCCAGAAGCCGAACAGCGCGTTCCCTACGTGACCCAGGTGCTCGAGAACGCACCGAGCCCCGTCGTCGCCGTCACAGACTTCATGCGAAACGTGCCGGACCAGGTGGCTCGCTGGGCACCGGGGGACTGGCAGAGTCTCGGCACCGACGGTTTCGGTCGTTCCGACACACGCGAGGCGTTGAGGAGCCACTTCGAGGTCGACATGCCGAACATCGTCGTCGCTGTCCTCTATCGCCTGGCGGCCGCAGGCCGCGTCGACATGTCGGACGTGTCGAAAGCGATCGCCGACTATGGCATCGACAACGAGCTCTCGGATCCCTGGAATATGTTGTCCCATTGACACCCACAACTTCGTTTCCGCAAGGCCTCGGGCACCCCGGGGCCGATGAGGCCGGCGACGACCAGCCGGTAGCGTGTCGGGCATGATCATCGCCGCGTGGCGCGACACGCCCTACAACATCGTCCTACTGCTCCATATCCTCACGGCGATCATGGGCATCGCCCCCGTATTTGTGAACACCCTGTTGGCAGAGCAGATGACCGACCATCGGGCGCGTGCTCCCATGATCGGGTTCATGGCCCGCAACAACATGCGGATCTACGGCACCGGTCTCATCGTCGCCGGCCTCATCGGCCTCGGCTTGCCGAGCATGTCAAAGACCGGCGACGAGGCTCTGTACGCGATGTCCGACTCGTGGGTTGCCATCGGGTTCGTCGTCTGGATCCTGATGGTCGGGGTCATGCACGGCCTGATCGTTCCCGCCGAAAAGGCCGTGTCGGTCGGCGATGACACAGCCGAGAAGAAACTCACTGTCGGCTCTGGAGTGTTCACATTGCTGGCCGTTGTCGAGCTCATCCTCATGGTGGTCAAACCCGGTGCCTGAGCTGGACCGGCACCGCTAGTCGCTGGCCCGATCAAGCCAACCCAACAGCAGCGCTACACAACGCGGATCGTGGCGAACCCTGTGATCTCCGCCGTCGAGGATGCGCAGATGCGCGGAGGCGTGGGCGTCGGCGAGTTCGCGCGCGTCTCCGGCTGGCACCTGACGGTCGGAAGCTCCGTGGATGACCAGAAGATCCCTTCCCCGCAGCCCGGCTACATGGTCGATCGCGCGATTGGCCGCGATCTGTTCCGCCCATGCAGCAGGCTCGACGGGAAAGCCCGGTTCGCTGATCACGTTGACTCGCCTGCAGTGCTCCAGGAAGAGGCCCGGCTCACCGGCCCAGTCGTCGAAGTCTGCTCTGGCGGCGATGGTCGCGACTCCCTGAACCTTCTCATTTTGTGATGCAGCGATGATCGAGAGACTTCCTCCGGTGGTCGAACCGATGAGGCAGACGTGACGAGCCCGCTCGGAGAGGTAATCCACGGCGCGATTGATGTCGTCGAGCCAACCGTCGACCGAGAATTGACCTTGCGAATCGCCACACCCTCTGAGGCTGAGGGCCAGGGCACCCCAACCCAGCTCGTCGCTGATGCGCCCGGCCAGCAGGTGATACGACCGACTAGGCGCACCGGGACGAGCGATCGATGGAAATCCGTGGACGAGCACGACACCCGGGCGCGAGCGACCGGCATTCGTGGGCCAGGTCAGATAGCCCTCCAGGGCCGGTCCGTCACCCCCGATGATGACGTCGTTGGATTCGTATGCCACCTGTCAGCGCGACGAGGGGCTCGGCCTGTAGCCGCGGTTGCGCGCTTCGGCGAGAGTGTCGGGGCCAAAGGTGGCGAATTGGTGCGCGGAGGCCAGGTCTGTGACCGCGTCCTCCTCGGTGCAGTTGTCCAGGTCGTAGACGATCTGGCTGCGCTTGTCGCCGACGAACCGGAATTCTTCTAGGCCCTTGGGTCGATCCATCCAGCCATGATACTTGCCAAGCCCCGAGGTCTCTACGGCCCGCGGCCCAGGCCACATCGATGAACAATCAACGACCACTGCAACGGCTGCGATGGTGACACTCGCGAGTCACCATCGATGCCGTAGCTCGCCGGCGATACCTCCTGGTCACGCCGGCGAACGCAACGGCCTTTCCTACAGCCCGATCCGCTGGGCGAGGAGCTCGCGGTGGTATGTGGGGTCGCCGAACATCAGCTCGGAGCTCTTGGCCCTCTTGAAGTAGAGGTGTGCGGGGTGTTCCCAGGTGAAACCGATGCCACCGTGGATCTGGATGTTCTCGGCCGCGCAGTGGAAGTAGGCCTCTGAACAGTAGGCCTTGGCAAGCGAGGCGACCGATGCAAGCTCGTCGTTCATCTCGGCGGCACACCAGCCGGCGTAGTAGGCGGCAGACTTGGCTGACTCGACTTCGAGCAACATGTCGGCACACTTGTGCTTGATGGCCTGGAACGAGCCGATCGGGCGTCCGAACTGGACACGATCCTTGGCGTACTGGACAGCCATCTCCATGACGAACTGGGCACCACCGACCTGTTCGGCGGCGAGGGCGACCGCAGCGAGGTCGAGGATCGTGCTGATCATCTCGAAGTTGTTGGTGTCGGCCAGGTGCTCGGCAGGCGTGTTGTCAAAGGTGACCCGAGCCTGCTTGCGTGTCTGGTCCATGGTGGCCAACGACTCGCGGCTGAGACCCGAGGCGTCGCCCTCGACGGTGTAGAGGTGGATGCCACCGTTGGATCTGGCTGCCACGATCAAGAGGTTGGCGGCGGCGCCGTCGATGACGAACATCTTCTCGCCCGAGATGGTGACCGAGCCCGAATCGCCCGAAGCCTCAACGCTGACGCCCTCGGCATCCCAGCGGCCGCTCGCCTCGGCGAGAGCGAGGGTGGCGATCGTCTCACCAGAGGCGATCCCGGGGAGATACTTCTCCATCGCAGCCGTGTTGGCGGACTGGAGCAGGGCGTTCGACGCCACGATCGACGAGAAGAACGGGGCGCACAGAAGGGCACGACCCATCTCCTCGAGCACGACGATGAGCTCGACGTAGCCGAAGCCCTGGCCGCCGTACTCCTCTGGGATGATCAGGCTCTGAAGCCCGAGCTGCTCGGCCATCTGCGACCAGACGGCGTCGTCATATCCGTTCTCGGTCTCCATGAGGTCACGCACGGCGCTCTCTGGCGACTTGTCCTCGAGGAACGACCGAACGATGTTGCGCAGTTCTTCTTGCTCTTCTGTGAAGGCGAAGTTCACGTGTGTCTCCTGTGTCTACGAACTGTGCATGTTGTAGCTCACCGGCAGGTGGGCCGCACATCGAGATGTGTACACCTATGTACACTCACAACCCATGGCCGGGGAAACACATGTCGGAATCCGAGAACTCCGATCCGATCTGGCGGCCCATGTACGCAGGGCGGGTGCCGGTGACCCGGTGGTGGTGACCGTCGATGGGAAACCAATCGCCCGGCTCGTTCCACTCGGCGACGGTGGCGATCCATCGCTCGACGATCTGATCGCCGCCGGCCTGCTCGAGCCGCCGCGTCGCAGCGAAACCCCACCACCCCCTCAGCCGAACGATCCCGTTGCCGGCATGCGCATCGACGACGTCCTCCACGACCTTCGAGGTCGCTGATATGGCGGTGTTCATCGACTCGTCCGCGCTCCTCAGGCGGTACTTCAGCGACGACGGCAACGACCTGGTCGAGAGCACACTCGTCGACGACTCGGTGTGGTGCGCCTCGGCAGTAGCGCGAACCGAGGTTCAGCTCAGCCTGCACCGGCTCGCTCTCGGGCCCTTCGACCAGCAGCGATTGTGGTCTCGCTTCCGCGACGACTGGGATCACCTACACGTCATCCCAGTCGACGAGCGGTCGCTGGTTCGAGCCACCGAGATCGGATCACAATTCGGGCTGCGGACCATCGACGCAATCCACATCGCGGCAGCCGATCGGCTGCCGCGTCCGGTCAGCTATCTGACCTTCGAGTTCGCCCAGATCCCCGCCGCCTTCGAGCTCGGCTTCGAGGTGGTCAGCCCCGAGACCCAGTGATGGCCCATCGGGGCGCGCCCGCAAGATCGATCTGGTGTGCTCCGCCTGAAGCGAGACGTGGTCTTGACACGACAACACGTGACCCTGTTCGTGCGACCCTCTGGGCCACCTGGAACGAAAGATGTCTCACCCGCCTGCACCGAGAGCGTGACAGACTGCCCTATGACACAGAACACACTGCACTGGTCGGGTACAGGCATCGAGGTTCACAAGGTCGTCGTCGGACCCTACGAGAACAACGTCTTCACCATTCGTTGCACCGAAACAGGCGATGCGGTGTTGATAGACGCGGCCAACGAGCACGAACTCCTGCTAGAGCTTTGTCAGAGCCTGGGCGTTCGAACCGTGGTCGAGACCCACGGTCACTGGGACCATATTCAAGCCATACCGGCGATCCGTGACGCGGGCTACGAGGTCGGCGTCACCGCCGAAGATGCCACGATGCTTCCCAGCTACGACTTCATCCTCGAGGACGAGGCGGTCATCGAGGTCGGGCGCCTCCGGATTCACACGATCCACAACCCGGGCCACACGCCGGGGTCGATGAGCTTCCACGTCGAAGGCACACCATTGCTCTTCTCCGGCGACACCTTGTTCCCCGGCGGGCCAGGCAACACCTTCGACAACGCGGACGACTTCAAGACCATCATCGCCAGCATCGACGACCGAATGTTCTCGAAGTTCGCCGCCGACACGATCGTCCTTCCCGGGCACGGACTCGACACCACCATCGGGGCCGAGCTCCCCCACCTCCAGGAGTGGGTCGATCGAGGCTGGTAGTCCGGCGACAGCTTGACAGGCGTGGATGATTTGTTATTTGGTGGTCAAAGGTCAAGTCATCGCACACACCAGGGAGACCCATGACCGACATCGACACCTCGCAAGAGCCGCCACCGATCGAGAACCCACACAACGTCTTCCCATTGTCATGGGTCCAAGAGACCGAGAAGATGGAAGAGGTCTACGCATCAGCACTGCGAGAGAACTGGGATCCCTCAGCCCTCAGCTGGGACGAGTTTGACGTCACCAAGTACACCTGGGAAGAGCGCGAGGCGATCGCCTACTGGTGGACCCTGCTCAGCGTGTTCGATGCATCGGCTCCACCGGTGTTCGCCGCCGCCCTCATCAAGACCTACGAGGACCACGAGGAAGCTCCTGTTCGCCGCTGCTTCTTCTCGGTCACCCGCGACGAGCAGAACCACGAGCACATGTGTGGTCTGGCGATAACGACCCTGCTCGACCATCCCGATCCCCTCACCTATGAACCCAAGAGCGAGCTTGGCAAGAAGCTCCAGCGCAATGCCCGCTGGCTGTACTACAACGGCTCGCGCTACTGGGACGGCTACAAACAAGCGATACCCAAGTACAGCCTCGCCGTGTTGTTCTCGAGCTTCTTGATGGGCGAGATCGCAGCTGCGACGATCTTCCACCAGATGGCCTCTGGCGCAACCGAGAAGGTCTTCCAAGAGGCCTTCACGAACATCGGCCGCGACGAGGGCCGCCACATGGCTATCTGTATGTCGCTCATGCAGCGCGACTATCCGAAGCTCGAGGTTGAGGACCGGTCGCTCATCACCAAGCAGATCCGGGCCGGATACTTGTTCCTGTCGGCCGTTCTGTTCGAACCGCCAGAAGACTTCTGGGACCTGCCCGACGACTTCATCGAGGTCCAGCGGGCGGGTGAGACCGTCGCTCGCGAGGCCGGCTTCTTCATCCCTGACTACGAGACCAAGAAGGCCAACTGGCGTGAGGCGATCCTGAACCTCAAGAGCGTTCTCGACGTCTACGACATCCCGTTCCCCGCCATTCCGGAGGTCGGGATCTCAGGCGAAGAGATCAGCGATATCGAGATGGAAGACATCATTCCCGTCTTCTAACGGCGACGACAGGAACTACCCACACAACATGGCAACAATCATTCTCCGACCCTCTGGACAATCAGTCGATTCGAAACCGGGCGAGACGGTTCTGGCCTCGCTCGAGCGCGCCGGGTACGCACTCGACAACAACTGCCGCGCCGGAGCGTGCGGCGAGTGCAAGACCAAGGTCATATCCGGCGACTTCGATCAGGGCATGGTGCTGTCGATGGCGCTGTCCGCCGCTGAACGCGACGACGGATACGGCCTCATGTGTATGGCGACTCCCCTGTCGGACGAGCTCGATATCGACTACGGCACCGAAGATGCACTGCCGAAGTTGTTCCCACCGAGGCACGACATCCCGTTCGTCGTGGTCGACCGCTTCGAACGAACACCTTCGATCGTCGAGTTGAGGCTGCGTCCGACCAAGGGTGGTCCCCTGCGCTTCTGGCCGGGTCAGTACCTTCAGGTGAGCCCTAGCGGCGATCCTTCGATCAATCGGTGCTACTCGATCGCCAACGCCCCCCGACCCGACGGCGAGATCACCCTGCTGATAACGCGGGTCGAGGGGGGCCACACGAGCGGTTGGATCCACGACCAGGTCGGCGTCGGGTCTCATCTGATGGCTTCGGGGCCCTTCGGCACCTTCATCGGTGACCCATCGACGGACACACCGGTCGTGTGTCTCGCCGCCGGCTCGGGGCTCGCTCCGATCCTCGCTCTGGCCGACGCGGCACTACGTCGTGGATTCCCGCACCCGGTCACCCTGGTGTTCTCCGCACGGACAACCGAGCACGAACTTGCATCAGGCCTGTTCGAGTGGTGGTCCTCGGTCCATCCAAACTTCACCAGCATCGTCACCCACACCGCCGATGACAACACCCCGGGCCCCCATGGACGCATTCCGGTCATACTGAGCGAGTTGTTCACGACGCTCGACAACACAAGCGTCTTCATCGCCGGCAGCCCCGAGTTCGTCACCGACTGCGAGGAGGCGGCCAGAGCTCTCGGGGCGCACCCCGATCTCGTACACACCGAGGGATTCACCGACCAGTCTCAGCCTGCCTAGTTCGCTGCGCCGCGGCTACATCACATCGTGGGCTGCAATTTCTCCTATCGACGTAGTGATAATGGATCCGTTCGGCTCTAAACTCGCCTGCATGTCGCAGCCGCTGTTCGAGATCGACGACCTCCATGTGTCGGTGGCCACCGAAGACACTTCGTCGGGCGCTGAAATCGTGAAGGGGCTCGACCTCACCGTCCTGCCGGGCGAGATCCACGCAGTGATGGGACCCAACGGGTCGGGCAAGTCAACCCTCGCCTCGAGCCTGATGGGCTCACCCGAATACGAGATCACAGCGGGATCCATCCACATGAACGGTGACGACATCACCGATTGGGAGCCCGACATCAGGGCCAAGGCGGGCATGTTCCTCGCCTTCCAGTATCCGCAGGAGATAGCGGGAGTCAGCGTCATCAACTTCTTGCGACAGGCCGCCTCGGCCCGTACTGGTTCCGATCTATCGGTCCTCGAGCTTCGTCTCTCGATCATGGAGTGGATGGAGCGTCTCGAGATGGACCCCTCATTTGCCGACCGGTACCTGAACGAGGGTTTCTCCGGTGGCGAGAAGAAGCGCAACGAGATCCTCCAGATGGCCATCCTCGAACCCGATCTCGCCATCCTCGACGAGACCGACAGCGGCCTCGACATCGATGCGTTGCGCATCGTTGCCCGTGGCGTCCGCGAGGTCAGGACCGATCGCCCCGAGATGGGCGTGGTGCTCATCACCCACTATCAGCGGCTGCTGGACGAACTCTCGCCCGACCATGTTCACATCCTGATCGACGGCCAGATAGTGCGGTCGGGTGGCATGGAGCTGGCCCAAGTGCTCGAGTCCGAAGGATACGATTCGTGGCGGTGACACACGATCTCGACGTTGCATCGATACGGGCAGATTTCCCGATCCTCTCGCGGCGTATCAACAACTCGAGATTGGTCTTTCTCGATTCCGCTGCTTCGTCCCAGAAACCGAAGTCGGTCCTCGAGGCCATGGACCACTTCTACAAGTTTTCGAACGCAAACGTTCACCGCGGCGCCTACACGATGGCCACCGAAGCCACGGATCTGATGGAATCGGCACGCTCGAAGGTGGCCCGGTTCATCGGCGCGCCTTCGACCGACGAGATCATCTTCACCAAGAACGTCACAGAGGCGCTCAACCTGGTCGCCCGCTCGTGGGGTGGCGACAACCTCGGCCCCGGAGATGCAGTTCTCGTAACCGAGATGGAGCACCACGCCAACATCGTGCCGTGGCACATCATGGCCGACCAGAAGGGTTTCGACCTCCGCTGGATTCCCATCACCGAGAACGGCCACCTCGACCTGTCCGATCTCGACCGATTGCTCGACGGAGTATCTCTCGTCAGCTTCACGGCCACGAGCAATGTGCTCGGCACCATCAACCCCATCCGTCACATCACCGATGCCGCACACGCTGCAGGTGCCCTGGTAATGGTCGATGGCGCTCAATACGTGCCTCACCTGCCGACCGATGTCGTGGAACTGGGAATCGATCTCTTCGCCTTCACCGGTCACAAGATGCTCGGCCCGACAGGTATCGGGTGTCTATGGGGCAAGTCGGAGGTCCTCGAAGCGATGCCCCCGTTCCTCGGTGGCGGAGAGATGATCCTCGATGTCCGCAAGGACGGCTTCACGACGAACACACTTCCCCACAAGTTCGAGGCTGGAACTCCCCCGATCGCCGAGATCGTCGGACTCGGCGCAGCGGTCGACTACCTCGACAACCTCGGGATGGACAACGTCAGGGCCCACGAGGTCTCACTGACCGCCTACGCACTACGGACCCTCGAGGAACGCTTCGGCGACAGCTTGACCATTCATGGACCGTCCGAGCCTGCATCGCGCGGCGGCCTTCTGTCGCTCGATTTGGCCGGCACCCATCCCCACGATGTTTCGCAGGTTCTGGACCAGCACGGAATCTGCGTACGAGCCGGGCATCATTGCGCAAAACCGCTGATGCGGGCCCTCGGTGTGAACGCCACATCAAGAGCCTCTCTGTACGTGTACAACGACGAGAGCGACGTCGATGCTCTGGCCGACGCGCTCGAAGCGGCCAAGGACTTCTTCGCCTTCTGACCTCACACGCGAACCTGGCCATCTCAAAGGAGCTCAGATGCCCGGACTCGAAGACCTCTACCGCGAGATCATCCTCGATCACTACCGGTCGCCCCGAAACAAGGGCGAACTCGAGTCACCCCCCGCACACCGCGCTGAGGGATTCAACCCTCTGTGTGGCGACGAGATCGTGGTCTATCTCCAGGTCGAGCAAGGCGACGACGGTACCGAGATGGTGTCCGACGTGGCGATCGGCGGCCAGGGCTGCTCGATAAGCCAGGCCTCAGCGTCGATGATGTCGTCGGCGGTCAAGGGAAAGACACTGGCCGAAATCGACGACATAACCCGAGCCTTCAAGGCGATGATGTCCATCCATGAACACGAGCTGGACGGCTCGGAAACCGAATCCGATCCAGCTCCCGAGGTGAAGCTGGGCGACCTCGAAGCCCTGCGCGGTGTTGTGAAGTTCCCGGTGCGAATCAAGTGCGCAACCCTGGCGTGGAACACGCTGGCCCAGGCGGTCGACTCAGACCCCAATGCCGGCTAGAGCAGGCTCGAACGTCACCACCGGTGGCCGGGCGGAACCCCGGTGATGAACTCCTTGATGCGGCGCGTCGTGGCCGCGGAGGTCCCCTCGGGCAGTTCCTCTGGTGAGAAAAAGGCGACCTCGGCGATTTCGGCGCTACGCGCAGATGTGAGCTCCCATTCGTCGAGGACAAAAACCACTATGTGATCGCTCTTGTGTTCGGCGAAGCTCGAGTAGACGCCGAGAACCCGCCGGGGCGTCTCCGGGAGCACGACCCCAGTTTCTTCCTTGAGTTCACGGCTCATGGCATCCACGAGTGATTCGCCGACCTTGACACCGCCACCGGGTAGAAACCACCCGTCTCGATATGTATGGCGCACAAGGCAGACGCGGTTGGCATCATCAACGACCAGGGCGCGGACACCAACGGTCAGACGCGGCGGCCGGAACTGGTACCACCCCTTGTAGGCCTTGTACAGAAGCTTTCTCATCGCGCAGGGCCCTGTGACATCGGCCGCGATGGCGCGGCGACCCTTGGGCGCGACAAGACGAATGGCTTCACGCAAACAGCGTACCCGCAGCCGGGGACAGCCCGCCGAACGACACCTTCGAAGTCCTTATCCGTTCCGATACCCGGTCGACACAACAGCCAAGGTTCAGGTTCAGAAGCAGGGGTAATCCAATGACCGAAAATCCGATGGCCTCAGTGCCAATCTTCCCGGAACGCCGCAAGGGCTACGACCCGATAGCCGTCGATCAGTATCTGCACGGCCTTCAGCGACAGCTCGCCGAGTCCAACACCCGCGCTGCGGCAGCCGAACAGCAGATGCGGAATACGGGCCATGGCACCGATGCCAGCGCCGAAGCAGCCCGAACGCTGCAGGTCGCCAGAGAAACCGCCGAGAAGGCACTCCGCGAAGCCAGAAACCAGGCGAAGAAGATCCTCGCTGAAGGCAAACACAAGGCCTCTCAGATCGCGGCCGAAGCGGACCGCCGTGCTGAAAGCGCCAAACAGATCAACGCTCACGCCGAACACCTTCGCGCTGAAGCTTCACAACAGGTGACCGGCGCTCGTTTGGAAGCCCAGAGCATCATCGACCAAGCCGATGCTCAGGCCGGCCAGATAGCGGAGAGGGCCCGTCTCGGCGAAGCCCAGATTCGCGACAGCTCCACCCGAGAGGCCGACGAGATCAGGGCGATTGCGAGCAACGAAGCCGACGAGATCCGCTTCGAAGCTCGGACGAAGTTGACCCAAGCCAAGGAAGCGATCAGGGAAGCCGAAGACCGCGTCATCGTCGGCGCCAAGGAACACGCTGCTCGCATCGTCGCAGAGGCTGAGACAGAGGCGACGAATATCCGGACGGTTGCGACCGCAAAGTCGAACCGGATCGTGTCCGAGGCCGAGGAGATGGCCGAGAACACCCGCCGCAAGTCCGAAGAAGTCGCGTTCACGACCCAACACCAAGCCGAAGAGACGGCTGCTGCAGCTCAACATCGAGCACGCGAGATGGTCGAGACGGCTCAGGGCCAGGCCGAGGAGCTCACCGAGACCACAAGACGTCAGACCGAACAGGCCATCATCAGGGCAAAAGCAGAGGCCCGCGAAGCAGCCCTCGCAACAAGCCGCCAGGCCACCGCGGAGGCCGAGCGCCTCCTCGCCGAGCTCGAATCACAGCGCTCCGAGGTCGAAGGCAAGCTCGCCGCCGGTCAAGGCGAGCTGTTGCAGACTCATGAGCAGATCGCAGCCGCGAGGTCGAACGCCAACCACGAGCTCGAGCGGATTCGCACAGAGCAGGAGCAACTGATAGCGACCTCGAAGGCCCGAAGCGCGGCCATGATCCGCGAAGCCGAGGCCGACACCGCTGCCCAGGTTGCAGCCCGCCGTCACATGGTCGACGACGAGATGAAGCGCCTGCGAGAGGTCGTCGGGGCTCAGACGAGCTCGATCCTCTCGACGCTCGCCCAGCTCGACACCGATATCGCCGACGGTAGGGACGTCATCGATCTTGCGGACACTCAGGAGACTGAGCCCACTCGAGAGTCCAGGGACATGAACACCAACACCGAGTCCGAATTGGTCGGAGGCGCTGCGTCTGCCTTCCCCCTCATCGACAGCGCCTACGACTCGATCTGATCGTCCGGCCTCGCAAGAGGCCGGATCAACAAACCGCCTTCATGGCGGGACTGGCCCTGAACCAGCCGGCCACTGTCCCCGCTTCAGCGGGGACAGTAGTCGTTTTGGGTTCGTTCATCAGGCCCCGAACCCCCAGGGTTCGCCTAGAGAAGGGGGTCCAGGAAGGGGTCGATGCCGTCGACGGAGGCGCTCGCGTCGTCTGAGCCTGCCGTAGCAAAGCGGGCGTAGCCATCCCGTTCGAGTTCAGTGGCCAACTCGGGGCCACCTGACTCGACGATGGACCCCTTGACGAGGATGTGGATGTGATCGGCCCGAAGCTCGTGGAGCAATCGGTTGTAGTGCGTGATGGCCAACACTCCGAGCTGATTCTCGTTCGTCATGGCCTCGACACGGGACGAACATGCTCGTAGTGCATCGATGTCGAGGCCCGAGTCGAGCTCGTCGAGGATGGCTATCTTGGGCCTGAGGACACCCAGCTGCACGGTCTCGTTGCGCTTCTTCTCGCCACCCGAGAGATCGACATTCAGTGCCCGCTCGAGAAACCGACTGTCGAATCCGATTCGGTCGGCCTCGGCGCGCAGTAGTTGATCGACCCCGACCGGCGAGAGTCCCGCGGCGGTAAAGGACTCGACCATGACCGACTCGACCGACACCCCTGGCACCTCGGTCGGATACTGCATGGCAAGGAACATCCCTGCCTGTGCACGTTCCCAAGTCTCGAGTGCGAGTAGATCCACACCATCGAGAGTCACTGAACCGGCGACTACCTCGTAGCCGGGCCGGCCCATGATCACGTTCGAGAGTGTCGACTTGCCCGCCCCGTTCGGCCCCATGATGACATGGACTTCACCCGACGAGACCTCGAGGTCGACACCCTTCAAGATCTCGGTTTCGCCGACGTTGACGCAAAGCCCGCTGACGGTGAGTGTGCTCATCGATCATCCTCTGGCAGTTCGGCGATGACATCGTCTCCGTCGACACGAACCTCGTAGACGGGCACTGCCCTCACTGCAGGCAGTGAGTCTGGAACACCGGTCACCAGGGAGAACCGGCTTCCGTGTTTTGGGCACTCGATTGTGCAGTCACCGGCCGACAAGAACCCGTCCGAAAGGGAGAAGTTGGCATGGCTGCAACGATCGCCGATGGCGTAGACGGTCTGGCCAACACGGGCCACTGCGATGCGTTGGCCGTCGATGTCGACACGTGTCACAGCACCATCGTCGAGGGCGCCGAGTTCGCAGAGGCGGACCGATCGGTTCATCACCGTTGCCCCTGACCCTGAAGCCGGTCCGCGACGTGGGCCTCTACGACGGCGGCGATTCCCGAATGGGGCATCCGGGCGACGATGTCGGAGAAGAATCCCTGCACCACGAGCCGCTCGGCGATCGGGGTCGGCACACCCCGGCTCTCCAGATAGAAACGTTGCTCGGCATCGATCGGCCCGACTGCACTCGCATGGCTGCACTTGACGTCGTCATTCTCGATCTCGAGGTTCGGAACAGACTCGGCCCAGGCACCGTCGGACAGCTTTATCGTGCGATTCGTCTGATAGGCCTCGACGCTGCCGGCGTCGGGCTCGATTCGGATGAGACCGGTGTAGATCGAACGTGATCGGTCGTCGACCGCACCGCGGAATTCGAGGTTCGAGCGGGTGTTGGGCGCCACATGGGTCTGGAAGGTCCGCAGGTCGAGGGATTGATCGCCCCCACCGAGATAGACGGCCATGATGTTGCCCTCGGCGCCGCGACCGACCATCCGGGTGTCTGTGCGAAGGCGGGCGTAGCCCCCGCCGAGTGCAACGGCATTTGTCGCGAGCCGGGCATCTCGATCGATCGAGGAGACCTGCGAGGCAATCTGCCAGACCGACGTTGCGAGGTTCTGCACGACCAGATAGTCGAGTCTGGCGGCGGGGGCCAGTGACAACTCGGTGACAGCCAGCACCATCGCCTCTACCTCGTCGGAGGTGACCACTTCGATGACGGTCGACTGGCTGTTCTCGCCGGCTACGACCGTGAGTCGGGGAGCGACAAGACCACCGTCGCCGGCGATGTGGTGACGGACCACGATGGGTCCCTCGACGATGACGTTGGCCGCGATCGACACCACCAGCGGGCTGGGGCTCAGAGCGAGGTTGGCATCAGCGAAGGTGTCGATCGATTCAGCGAGGACGGTCCCCGTCGCCGTGATCGACTCGGATTTCGAGGAGTCGATGACGACCACACCATCGGCGCCCCTGTCGTCGACGTTGGTGAGGAAGCCATCGACCGTGTCGATGACAAGCGCCGCGTCCGCAATCGAGTCTGCGTCGAGAAACTCGCCCGCCAGCCGTTCATGGGGATGTTTCGCCAAATAGTAGGAGGAGAGATCGATCTCGTCGATGGGGCTGTACCGCCACTGCTCTTCCTCGGCAGATGGCAGGCCAGCCTCGACGGCGCGCTCATGCGCTACAGATCTGAGTTCGGCGAGCCACACAGGATCATCCGCGTGGCTCATTTCGGGTATCGACATGGACCAACGCCTCGACGCAACAAGGTTGAACAATCAGCGTGAGCATATCGCCGAATTCCACTATCCGCGTAGTGTAAATATTTCGACGACAGCCGCTGGCCGGACGGCTCACCTAGCGCTTCTTCTTGCGCTTCCTCAGAGCAGAGCGGGCCTTCTTCGACAACCGTCGTTGTTTGCCCGACTTGGCTCGACGTTCAGCCTCTACCTCGGCCAGGATCTGGGGGCCGACAGAATTGACGATCTCTTCGGCCTCGTCGAGCAATGCGGCGATCGAGTCGTCTTCGCCGAGGCTCGAGGGCTCGTCTGCGAAGCTGTTGAGGACCAGTGATCCGTGAACCCACCCGGCATCGAGCTGTCGCGGTTCGTATTTCGGACAGTCGTCGGGACAACGCCAGGGAGCCTCGGGAGCGAGGTCGAGATCGCACTTCCGGACCGTGTCGCCGTTCGGATACGAGCGGCTCTCATACTGATGGCAGTTCGTCCTCATCGGCATTACACCAGTCTGCCAAATCCGAGGGTCGCGTCCACCTCATGCACACGTCAAGGTTGCCGACCGTCCCTATGATGCGCCAGGTGCCAACAAACGACAACGACACTTCCGCGGCTTCGCTGCCCGGTGAGGTGGCCGACGCCGCCGCTGTCGCAGCTCTCGTCTTCACATCAACAGCACTCGGCCGGCTGCTCGCGTTCGGCACATTCTTCCAGCTGCTGTCGACAATCGTGTTTGTGGTTCTCGCCGTTCGGCGTCGGACACGCACGGTTGTCATGGCAACGTCTGCAGCCCTGATGCTCGGCGCAATTCTCGGAGGTATCGGTCCGACCAGCCAGATCGGTGCGGCCGGATTGTTCGGCGGTGTCATCGGTTCACGTTCGCGCCGCGGTTGGCGCCGGTCGAGCACCATCGCTTTCTCCGCCCTGGTCTGCACACCCGTGGTCTCCGCCGGAACAATCTGTTACCTGTTGATCTTCAGCAGGGCTCGTGAACTGAACTTCGAGAATGCCTTGAACCTCAGCGCCGGTGCCGCCAGGGTCCTGAGCTGGATGAAACTCGACGTCTTGGGCGACGCGTTCGTCAACATGATCGAGTGGTCTGTCGAGTGGTGGTGGGCGGCAACCCCATTGATCCAGGCCATCATCTCGGTTGCCTATGCATGGTTTGTCCTCCGCATCGGTGAACCCGTTGTGGATCGGGTGCAAAGCGCTCTGGGCGACCCTCACGACAGCCGACTGGGCACCCCCGGAGAACCCCTCCCGATCGGCCTCGACGATGCGAAGGTGAGACGAGGTGACGCAGTTGTCGCCTCGGTCTCGATGAACATCCAGCCCGCTTCTCTGACGATCCTCCAGGGCCCCAACGGGGCGGGCAAGAGCACCCTTCTCGACGCACTGGCCGGACTCGGATCGGCGACGATCGACAACGAACCCCATTTCGAAGCGGTGGGGCTCGGGCGGCCCAGCGGCGTAGCGCTGGTGGGTCAACGCCCCGACGCCCAGGTTCTGGCTCTGACCGTCGCGGACGAGTTGCGCTGGTGTGGGCTGGACGATCGGGCAGCATCCGATTGGCTCGAGAGGGTGGGTCTGGACCACCTGTCGGACCGGGGCACGTCGACACTCTCGGGTGGCGAACTCCAAAGGTTGGCGATCGCGGCCGCCTTGGCGAAGGAGCCGCGGCTGCTGCTCTGCGACGAGGCCACATCGATGCTCGACCCGGCCAGTCGGGCAAACGTGATGCGGCTGCTGCGAGCGGTCGCCGACGGCGGAACGGCCGTTCTCGCCACGACCCACCTCGACGAGGATCGAGAACTCGCCGACGCAGTGGTGGACATCGGGCAGAAGTCCAACGCGACGATCATCGCTCCCGACGCCAGGCCACCCGGTCACACGGTCCTCGAGGTCCGTGGCGTAAGCGTTGTGCACGACGTTGGTTCACCGTGGGCGGTTCCAGCCCTCCACGACATCGACCTGACCTTGCGCCGCGGTGAACTGACCTTGATCACCGGCGGCAATGGTTCTGGCAAGACCACGCTGGCGTGGACGCTCGCTGGACTACACACGCCCGCATCCGGGACGGTGTTGCTCGACGGAGAGCCGCTCGAGGGTCCCGACCTGCGGATAGCTCTGGCATTCCAGCACGCCCGGTTGCAACTGCTGACCGACGAGGTCGAAGATGAAGTCGAATCGATGGCAGGCGAGGACGATGTCGCGTACGAACTGCGCGCCGTCGGTCTCGATCCGATCTCGGTTGGAGACCGCAAGATCGATCACCTCAGCGGTGGTGAACAACGGCGGGTGTTGCTCGCCGGCATTCTTGCCCGGCGCCCGGACGTGGTGCTGCTCGACGAACCCCTCGCCGGCCTCGACGACGATGGCAGAGATCGATTGCGCAGCATCATCCACCACCTATTGGCGCAGCGAACAGCTGTTGTTGTGGTGTCGCACGAGCCAGATTGGGCCGACGATCTCCTGACCCAACGCATCGAATTGGATGGTGGCAGAATCGTGTCGAAGGAAGCCCTCTCATGAGCAGCGCCTCGACGGGGAGGGTGCTTCGGCACCTGCCTGGAGACTCACCCATCCACCGAATGTGGGCCGGCACAAAGATCCTCTGGGCCCCAATCGTCGGCTCGGCCATCGCCTTCAGCATCTCGTGGCGCGCCATCGGGCTCGGCTGGGTGGCCGTCATCGCCATCTTCATGGTCGCGAAACTCCCGAGGGGTGTGATCCCGATCCCTCCTCGAATCCTGCTGATCGGGGTCGGGATCTCGTTCGGCCTGGCTCTTCTCAGCAATGACGAACCAGAGATCTACGGAATCGGTGTGGGTGGCATCGCCGATCTCGCCAGGTTCTTGTGTTTCGCCTGGATGATGACGGCGCTCGCGTTGTTGATCGGTTGGACAACGCGCCTCGACGACCTCGCCGCCGCACTCGACCGACTTCTGCGACCGACCCGTCGCTTGCGCGTACCGGTCGACGAGGTCTCGACCATCATCACCATGGCGGTCAGATCGGTTCCACTGGTAGCCGACGAGATGCGAACACTGCTGGCGGCCAGGCGCCTACGCCCCCAGGACCCGGCCCAGCCCTGGGCCGACCAGGGCGTCGACATCGGTGTGGCGCTGGTCGTCAGCACCTTCCGAAGGGCACGCGAGATGGGACGCACACTTGCGTCGAGAGGTGGAGTGTCGCGGCCACCGGCCGATCGTCATCACATCGGCCGTATCGATGTTGCAGCAGCAGTGGTCGGTGCAGCGATGATCGGGTTCGTCATCGTCGCGACCTGATGAGAAGGCCTCAGGCTCAGTAGCCCGTCTTGTTCTGGGTTACGTCGCCGTGACCGGGTCCGTCGGCGGCACGGGCCTCCCGTAGCTCGGATTGGATTCCGATACCCATCGCTCCGACATCGCTGGCGACGGTGACCATCCTGAAACCGGCCGCCAGCCTTCGTGGTGTCAGCTTCCCGTTCGCGTGGATTCCCGCGACGATGCCCCTCTCGTTGCAGGACTCGACGATCCTGGTCAGAGCATCGGTGAACTGGGGTTCGTCGTCGTTGTT
>JAAETH010000140.1 GCA_024228575.1 Actinomycetes bacterium | reverse complement strand
GGAGCTTGCGGAGCCAGAGCTCGCTCTCCCGCTGGCGAGCATCGTCGTCGTCTCCGACGAACGTGTCGATGTCGAAGCGGACCTCAGCCTTATACGCCGAGGCCTGCCAGACCGTTGTGCGCTGGCCGTCGATCTGCCCTTGTTCGGCGGTTGCCGACTGGGCAAGCGTGAACCGGAGTGGTCCGGTCGGGGCGTCGTCGGCTAGCACCTCGGCCAGGGCAAGTTTCACCTCGGCATCTGTGGCCGATTCCAGTCCACCGGCAAGCTCGGCGTCGACCGCGTCAGCGACCGAGATGATGCCGTCGATCTCCAGTTCGAGGTCGCGGTCGAAGACAGCGACGAAGTGGGCGGTATTGATGCCGTCGGTGCGGGCCTGACTCGACCTGGTGACGAGCGGCAGAAGGCCATCCCTCGTCAACACGTCGGCACCGTCGGCCCGATCCACGATGAACGAGGCAGATCGTATGCTCGATGTCGACTCGAACACCTCTGCGGCCCGGGCGTCGGTCTCGTAGATCTCTCCCTTGGGATCGAAGCTTGGCTCATCGGTGTCGGCCATCTGGGTTCCGGCCACTGCGACAGCGATGGCGGCGATCCCGAGGACGAAGGCCAGAGGACGGAATCGTCGGTCGATCCACCCGAACAGGGTGTTGGTTCGTGAAACGGTCATCGTCATGCTCCTTGGTGATCGAGTTCGGGGTAGGTCCCGTGGCCGATGAGAGGGGCGGCATGGCGCGACGCACTATCAACTCCCAGCAGGGCGTTGGCCAGCCGACCGTGCAAGCAGACCATCCTCCGCACGATCCGGGGGGCCAATGGCAACAAGATCAGGCCGACGGTGGCGATGATCCCCGCCTGGGTCATGGAGTCGACGCGGATCTCCCACTCACCGGCCCCGGAGCTGGCGGTTGGCTCGTAGCCAAGGGCCAGCATGGCTGGCGTCGACAGCAGCGCGAGCGGTACCACCCAGGCGACGACGGTCAGGCTGAACCAGGCCGATCCGACCGGAACCATCAGCAAGAAGAATGTCAGCCTCCGGTAGTTTCGCGGATCCTTGGACTCGCCGATAAGGCGCTCCCATCCGGTGGCGTTGCCTTGTCGCTCAGGATCCTGGCCGGCCACGTCGATGCCAACGGCGCGTAGTCGACCCCGCTCGGACCGGGCTGCCGTGCGCAGTACCGCGGCCACGGCCGCCAGGATCGGGACCCCGAT
>JAAETH010000139.1 GCA_024228575.1 Actinomycetes bacterium | reverse complement strand
GACAACGACGAGTGCACAGTCGACCACGGCTGAGGTCACCACTACGACTGTGGCGACGACGACTACGACCACCGAGTCGACGACGATGACTACTTCGGTCGAGGACGCAGTTCGGGACGTTCATACACGGGTCATGACCGAAATGTTCAAGGTCGATGAACGGATCGAAGGCCACGAGGCGTTCCCTGCTGCGGCCAGAGAGTTGACGACCGGGTCGCTTCTTCGCCGGATCGAGGAGAACGCTGCCGATCGCGTAGCGACCGATGAGTTCTCGGTTGGGCCTGGCTATGACTCGAACATCGTGTCTGTCGAGCTTCTCAGCGACCACGCCACTGTGGTTGACTGCTCCCAGGATCGTGGTGAACGGTACGACGCCGACGGGGTTCTTGTCATCCCTGCCGACGATTTCTTCAAGCTGCGACGAAGCAGTGTCGTCCTGATCGACGGCAGGTGGTTGGTCGAAGAGATCTACGCTGGTGGCGATGAGCGCTGTGACCCGGAGGACTACCAGTGAGGCGCACCGGCAAGATCCTAGGGCTCGGCCTGCTGTTCCTCGTCTTGTTTTCCAATGAGGCACGAGCTGGCAACGGTGACGTCGAGGTCAATACCTCGACTGATGGTGAGTCGGCGACGGTGGAGTTGTCGGGGTCGTCGCTGGGGGATTTGATCCGGTCGCCGGCGGTGCCGGATTGGGTGTTCGACTGTAGTTGGAGTATCTGGACTACGGCTGAGGTCAGTTCCTATTACGG
>JAAETH010000138.1 GCA_024228575.1 Actinomycetes bacterium | reverse complement strand
GGCAACGACGAGTACCAGAACTACGAGACGATCTGTGGTGGTACCGGGGCCGGTCCCAGCCACGACGGGACGAGCGCCGTCCACAGCCATATGACCAACACCAGGCTGACCGATCCCGAGGTGCTCGAATGGCGATTCCCCCTACGGGTCGACCGCTTCGGAGTTCGATCTGGTTCGGGAGGTCGAGGCCAGTACTGTGGCGGCGATGGGGTCGTCCGTGAGCTGACGTTCCTGGAGAAGATGACGCTCACCCTGTTGGGCAGCCACCGCACCACCGACCCCTACGGCCTTGCCGGTGGCCTGAGCGGGGCTCGAGGCCGCGACTATGTGAAGCGGGCCGACGGCACCGTCGACCGACTGGCTGGCACCGACGAGACGGAGCTCCTTCCTGGCGACACCTTCGTCATGGAATCCCCCGGTGGTGGAGGCTACGGGTCCCCGCTGGATTGATGGCACTTCCAGCACGTTGGGCGTGGCTGATTACCACCGACCCGTGGCACGATAATGAGCTACCACTCCCGGGAGGAAACGATGTCCGACGCAGTCAGCGTGATCCAGCTATCCGACACCCATTTCCAACAGGACGGGGTTGATCCCGAGGGCGGCTTCAGTTATGACGTCGATGCGGGCTTCGAAGCCGTGCTCGGCCACCTAGGTGACCATCGCCACCACGACATG
>JAAETH010000137.1 GCA_024228575.1 Actinomycetes bacterium | reverse complement strand
TCGTACCACCCGATAGACCCATCATCGAACGTCACTTGGAGCTGTCCGTAGTTGTACATGTCCGGGGCGATGTCGCTGGCTAGTCGGGTGCCGATGGCATGAACCCGGATGGCTTTGGCTCGGGTCATCTGGGCCATGACGTCGACATAGTGCACACCACAGTCGACGAGGGGAGAGGTGGTCGCCATGATCGCTTTGTGGGTAGCCCACTCGGGACCGTCGCTCTGCTGATTGAGGTTCATGCGCATGACGAGTGGCTTGCCCAGGTCATGGGCAAGCTCGACGAACGCCTGCCACGACGGATGATGGCGAAGGATGTAGCCGACGACCAGGACCCTGGATTGCTGTTGGGCCAGCGCGATCAGGGCCTCGGCTTCGCTCACAGTGGCCGCGAGGGGCTTCTCGACGAAGACATGACACCCGGCGTCGAGCGCCTTCGTGGCGTACCGAACATGGGTCTCGGTGAACGATGCGATGGCGACCGCGTCGGGCGTGGTGGCCGCGAGGGCATCATCGAAGTCTCGAAAGTGGGGTACCTGGTCGCCGAGCTCGGCTGCGAGGCGGGCTCCCGATTCCCCCCTGGTCATGATGCCGCAGAGCTCGAACCCCTCGATGGCCTGATAGGCCCGACCGTGGGAGGTGCCCATGTGACCGGCGCCGACGAGGAGAACTCGGGTGGGGGATGGCATTCGATTGTCTTCCTTGTCCTCAGATGTGCTGCCAAGCGGGCTTGTTGGCGAAGGCTTCACGGTAGTAGTCGCTGTGGCTCAGCTCCTCCGCTGCGGCCTCATCGATGATCACCGTGGCGTGGGGGTGAAGGTGTAGCGCTGAGGCTGGCATCATGGCCATGAGTGGGCCTACGACGGCCTGAGCAATCGGCCTGGCCTTGGATGCTCCGCTGGCGAGAAGGATGAGATGGTCAGCTTCGAGAATTGTGCCGATGCCCTGGGTCAGGACATGGCGCGGGACAGCGCTGATGTCGTCGTCGGAGAAGCGTGCGTTGTCGGTCCGGGTGGCGTCAGTGAGTGTCTTGAGGCGTGTTCTCGACCCCAGCGAGGAAGTTGGCTCGTTGAAGCCAATGTGCCCGTCACTTCCAATACCGAGGAGCTGGAGATCGATTCCCCCGACATCAGAGATGAGCTGCTCGTAGCGCTCAGCAGCAGTGGCTAGTTCGACGGTGTTGCCGTCGGGACCGAAGAGCGCGTTGGCTGGCAGATCGACCTGGTCGGTCAACTCGCGCTGGATGAAGGTTCGGTAGGCCTCTCGATGACCGACCTCGAGTCCAACGTACTCATCGAGGAGGAAGGCTCGGCCGTTGGCGAAGGTGATTCGGCCTGATCGGTACCGAGCGATCAGCTCCTGATATGTCGGTAGGGGAGAGCTGCCGGTGGCCAGGCCCAGTACGGGTTCGGTGTTGTTGAGGAGCAATCGCTCGATGGCGTCGGCGGCGACAACCGCCGCTGCTTGTGGATCGGGGGTTATGACGATTTCCATGGGCTGTTCGGATTCGGGTTGGTGATTCGGCTGCGGGCGTTGTCGGCGACATAGGCGAGTTGGCCGGCGCAGATGGTCATCTGGACATTGAGATGGGAGTCGAGCAGGACGAGGTCGGCGATCGCCCCCGGTTCTACCCGCCCTCGACCGGATT
>JAAETH010000136.1 GCA_024228575.1 Actinomycetes bacterium | reverse complement strand
GGTCGGCTTCGCAACCCCGTCCGACTTTTCACGGGTGTTTCGGGCTCAATTCGGCTGCTCTCCCAGCATCTGGGATCGTCGGTCACGCCTCGACGGCGAGGCCGGACTGGTCGAGATCGAACATAGTCGGGCGTTGGCCCGACCGCCCGAGGTCCTAGACGCCTCAGGGTGGCAAGTCGACTGCTCGATCGCCTTGCGGCCTCGTCGTCCCTAGCCGGACGCGAACGGAGCGTTTCGCTCTTCAGATTCGCAAGGATTCAACAGCCGGGGGAGGGGCCCAAGGGTAGGTTGCGCTTCGTGGACAACATCCAACTCATCCGTGACTATCTGGGAGCCACCGTCCCCGGTCAGATCCAGCTCGACAAGGTCAGGGAATTCTTGGCCGACGATGTGAAGGTCGATGACCCCTTGATGGCGCTCGAGGGGGCCGATGCCTTCGTGGCCGCCCTGGCCAGCACCCAAGAGGCGGCCCCACCCGGACCTGAAGGGGCGATGAGCTCGACAATCCAGGAGGTGGTTGGAGGTGATGACATCGTCGCCGCCAGGGTCCTGTTCGAGGTGATGGGGATGACAGTCCAGTTTTCCCAGTGGTTCTGGATCGTCGACGGCAAGATCAGCCGAATCCAGGTGATCTACGATCCCCGGCCCTTCCTGGAGATGGCACCTGGCTAGGTCGTGGTCCGCCGAGTCCCAGCCAGATCAGCCATAAGTTCGAGAGCCTCTTCCTGATCGGTGGTCACGGTGAAGCCGGTGATGCCGGAATCAGCCCAGGCTGTCCAGCGCTCTTCGATGCGCTTGACCGAGCCGTAGAGGCCGGCCTCATCGACGTAGTCATCGGGGATGGCCTTGATCGCCTCCTGCTTGCGGCCGGCCAGGAAGAGCTC
>JAAETH010000135.1 GCA_024228575.1 Actinomycetes bacterium | reverse complement strand
TGTGCACGGAGTTGATGACAATGGCGTCGATGCCCTGGTCGGCAGTGACACGCCGCGCGTTGTCGAGCCTTCTTTGCATTTCGGCGCTCGAGAACACTGTAACTGGATCTTCCTCACTGAATCGGACCCGTACCCGGACCGGAAGGTTCTGTCAGGCTGACGCACGTCGCGCAGCAATCTGGGTCTGAAACAGAAACTCATTTGTCGTGGATATCGTCTTCGACCCCACATCATCGGCCATGCCGTGTGACTTTGTCACCGATTCACACTGAGTCTTCGTGATATCGAAGATCTGCTTGCCGTGTTGGACAGATCCTCGAAGCGGTTGATGACTGACTGACTGACTGACTGACTGAGCCGGCTAGCCCCGATTCTTCATGAGAATTCGGGTGGGGTGGTGGATTGATGTTGTGGAAGCCGGGTGGTGGTGTGACCGTCAATTTGGGTGTGTTCGTGGTGGCCGGGGTGGCTATTTCGGGGTTGGATTGCGTTTGTGGGCGTGTGGATTGAGGGGTTCGTAGCCGATCGGGGGCCGGTCGGGCAAGGGGGCGGGTCGGTTCAGATGAGTAGTTCGATGTGGCGGTAGGCGGTGAGGATCTCGGCGGTGGTGGGCCAACCGTCGAGGATTCGCACGATGTGTTGGCGGGCGTGGGACACGATCCGGGCGGGGGTGTGCCAGAACTGCCAGCGCATGGTTTTGGGTTCAGCCGTGGTCAGTGGGCCTGAGACGCACAGGAGCTGGAACCAGCGAACGAGCGTGTCGCCAAAGCAGACGACATCGAGCCAGGCGGCGTTCGCGGCCAGGATCTTGAACGGGAACCGGTTCGCTCCGGAGTCTTTGAGTCGACGGATGTTGTCCTCGACTCGGGCGTGGGCTCGCATGTCAAGATCGGCTGCGACAGGATCGAGGCCGCTGTCGGTGTAGTGGCCCCAGAACCGGTACATCACCGATGGGAATAATGATCCTTGGGCGCCGGGGTGTAACGGTTCGCGGCGCACGATGAGGCGGGTCCCCTCTGGCCAGGTCGACATGTCAGCGTGGGCTGTGACGTCGGTGACGGCTGCGCCTTTGCGAGGTCGGCCATCTTGGGTGAGTGCCGGGGTCCAGGCATCGTCGTCATAGGCGACTCGGCTGATAGCTGCGTGAACGTTCGCGTTGCGGCGCGCCACCACCGAGAATCCGATGTTGCGTTCCCGGCACCG
>JAAETH010000134.1 GCA_024228575.1 Actinomycetes bacterium | reverse complement strand
TACAACGAGATCACCTGGGATGCGGCCGCCCAGTTGGTCTGGGGTTCAGACCTCGAGGTCGACAACACCGTCCTGCTGCGGCTGACCGTCGCCCCCTGACCCTGCCACCGACATCGTCGAGCCGGGCGCCCGTTCAGGAACCCAGCTCGGGCAGCCGTGCCGCCAGCTCGGTGAACATGGCCCGGTTGACGGCGATCACCGGCTTGGCGAGCTGCTCCTCGATGTGGGGTGTGGCTTCGACGGCGCGCAGATCGGTGCAACTGAGCACGATGGTCTCTGCCTCGGGGTGATCCGCTCGCCGCGCCAGCTCGACGATGTCGGCAGGGGTGAACGCTCCCTGATCGCACGACAGGACCTCATCGTCGGGAACAGCTGATCCGACGGTGCTGAATCCGGCCGATTCCATGAACGTGATGGCCTCGTCGGCTACGTCTCGGGTGTATGGCGACACAAACGCGATCCGGTTGACATCGAGCTGACGGAGTGTGAACACCAGCGCCCCAGCAGCGGTGATGGTGAGCGCTCGGGTCGCGGAGCCGATGTGATGACGAAGTGCCCGGTCGAAATCGAGACCGTGGGTGAGTGTTGCCGATGTGCAGCCGTAGAACACCACGTCGGGGTTGACGCCGGAGATGAGCTCGAGGGCATCGTCGATGTCGGCATCACCCATCGCGGCCATCGCAGACACATCGGGAAGTTCGTCGATGCCGTAGCCGCCGATCCGAGTGACATAGGTGGTCGATCCGGGAGGGCAAAGGTGTCGGAGGTCGCGCTCGAGCACGGTGTTGGTGAACGGGACGAGCACACCGATGCGCATCAGATCTCCACGATGTGGAGCTTGGTAGCGACCCCACCGACCGCAATGGAGGTGAGGGTGTTGTCATCGGCGGTGAAACGGACCTGCACGCGGCTGGGGCGACCCATCTCGATTCCCTGCTCGATGTTGATCGTGTGGTCCCCCGGGGCGAAGCGGTTCGGATCGTTCGCCGCCAGGGTCGAGATGATCGCCCGATTGGTCGTGCCTGTCGCAGCAGCTTCTGGCGTGCCGACGGCCGGGCAGAAGTCCCTGACGTGGAGCTGGGTGTCGGGGCTCGTGGTCTCGGTCGAATAGACCGCCACCGTGTCGATGCCTTCGCCACGACAGGCGATGTCGAGTGCTCCGAAGTCCGGCTGGAGTTTCCTGATCGTGTCCAGCGGCATCGGGCACAGGAGGTGAACGAAGTCAGACCGGCTCAGCGCACTGTTGTTGGCAGAGGCACCGAGCGAGGTCCATATGTCATCGAGATTCCCGACGCAGGGTTCGATTGGCGCAGTGTCGAGGTCGAGCAGGACGTCGACACGCCCATCTCGGCGCGGGCCGATGTTTGCCGTACCCGTGCTGAAGCCCGTCCGCAGGCGTACCGGTCCGGTGGTGACGGCCTCGGCCTCGAACAAGGCGGTGAGGACGGCGATTGTGCCGTGGCCACACATGCCGTACTCGGTGCGCGTCGAGAAGAACCGCACCACCACCTCGTCATCTGACCCCGCGGTCACGAAACCGGTCGCCGGTGCACCGAGGTCGCTCGCGATTCCCTGCATCGTGGTGGAATCCAGGCCGGTGGCATCGAGTACGACACCAGCCGGACTGCCACCCTCGGGGAGCGAGGAGAACGCCGTCCACAGCTGGATCTTCATCCGCCGACCCGCCAGGGCCGTTCGAGTTCGATCTGTCGTGCCACCGAAAGCAACAGCTCTTCGGCTCCGAGCGCTGCGCCGAGTTGTACCCCGACGGGAAAACCATCTGTGCACGTGCTCATCGGGACCGATGCCGCGGGACCGCCCGACACGTTGAACAGTGGTGTGAAGGCAATGTCGGCCAACATGCGGTCGAGATAGTCCGACCAGACGGCGGTCTCGGGGTCGTGGTGGCCGATCGGACGCGCCGGGTGGGCGAGGGTGGGTGTGAGCAAGAGGTCGTGGTCGTCGAAGAACACTCCCAGTTGCGCG
>JAAETH010000133.1 GCA_024228575.1 Actinomycetes bacterium | reverse complement strand
GGCAGGTTGTCCGAGTTGTCCCCCCTCAGCGCTGCGTACTGCGGGTACAGAGTGGGGTGGACACCCGTGCGTTCCTCGATGCCCGCCTCGTCGTAGAAGGCATAGTCGGAAACGCCCCGCTTGTTGTACAGGACCTTGATATACGGATCCTCGACCAGCTGGTAGCTGTCTCGATCGCCCGTAACCAGGATGGCCGTGTCGCCGTTGTCGCGGAGCCTGGTGGCGAGTGTTGCGAGCACGTCGTCTGCCTCGAAACCCGGGGCCTCGACGATGGGTATCTGCATCGCCTCGATGACCTCGCGAACCAGCCCGAACTGCGGTCGTAGAAGTTCGTGGGTCTCGCTGCGATTCGCCTTGTACGTCGGCACCATCTCGTGCCTGAACGTCGGCTCTGGCCGATCGAACGCGACGATGACACCGTCGGGTTCGTGGTCGCGGATCACGTTGATGAGCATCGAGGTGAACCCGAACGCCGCGTTGGTGACCTGGCCAGATGCGGTCATGAGATCGGTAGGCAGTGCGTTGAAGGCCCGGTGGGTCAGCGAATGACCGTCGATAAGGAGAATGGTCGCCACGCGCAGCACCCTACCTGCAGGGTGGGAGTTGATTCGGTCTCGAACGTTGCGCACACGTGTCGACGGGTTCGCGGCACTCTCGCCGGCCCAGGGCGATAGGGCCACACTTCACTCGAGGAACCACAGTTCCGGCCCCGAAAAACCCGTCAGGCCGGGGTGACCTCACCGTTGACGACCATCGTGGCCACGGCTGCCATCGTCTGGCGCTCGCTCATGGCGGTGCGCTGGATGAACGTGAAGGCCTCGCCTTCGCTCAGCTCGTGTTTGTCCATCAGGTGACCCTTGGCCCGGTCGACCAGCTTGCGGGTCTCGAGCTGTTCCTCGAGACCCTTGACCTCTGCACCGAGGCTCTGCATGTCGCGCAAGCGGCCGAGTGCGACCTCGATGGCCGGGACGAGCTCTGCCTTCTGGAACGGCTTGACCAGATAGGCGAGGGCACCGGCATCGCGGGCCCTTTCGATCAGGTGGCGCTGACTGAAAGCTGTGAGGATGAGGACAGCCGTCGTGTTGTTCTCGGAGATCTCGCGAGCAGCTGAGATGCCATCGAGCCCTGGCATCTTGACGTCGAGGATGGCCAGATCCGGCTGGTGTTGCTTGACCAACGCCGCCACCTCGTCCCCACGCCCCGTCTCACCTACGACCTCGTAGCCCTCTTCTTGGAGCATCTCCTTGAGATCGAGGCGGATGATCGCTTCGTCTTCTGCGATGACGACACGGGTCGGCACGACTACCTCCTGAGGGGACCGGAAAAGCCAGTCTACAACCCAGCCGGGTCAGAGCTCGTCGAGCAGTGCGTCCTGGGTGGCCTCGAGTTGCGCGATGAGGGCCTTCTTCTCCGAGAGTCGACCCTCGATCTTCGCGGCAAATCGCTCTGAATCCGAGGCCTCGACGAACATGTGAGCGTACTCGGCCTCGAGTTGGTCGACATCGGAGCGTAGCTTCTTCAACCGCTTGACGTTCTTCGACAGCTTGCGCTCGATTCGGGCTCGCGACACGCCGACGAGTCTAGGAGCACCTTCGAAGGCCGATGGATTCCACGATCAGTGGGAGTTTGTCGACCCGTGACCGGCACACGGCCTGCGGAGCAGTGTCTCGGCCAGTCTCGAGCCTCGGTCGGGGTCGGAGATGATCGTGTTGGCAAGGACCACGCGGTAACCATCGGCCTCAATCGTCGATGCCTCCTGGCCATCTGCGCAATCGAGCACAAACGTGGCGGCCAAGTCGCGGTAGAGCCCGGCGACGGCCGTGGCGGAGTTGGCCAGCCCTCTCGCAGCCATCAATCGCCTCCGTGCCCTGGCCCGATTGACCTCTCCCTGATCGGTCATCGGCGCACCGTTGATGATCGGAGTGACGGCCGTGACCGACGACCGACGTGCCGAAAGGCGGTCTCTGACCCCTGGGAGGGCAAGGATCGGTTCGATGCTCGACACCGGGTTGCTCGGCGCGAGAATGACCTGGTCGGCATCGGAGATGGCGTCCAGGACACCCGGAGCCGGATCGGCCGAATCGGCGCCGTGGTAGCAGACCTCCTCGACGGGTCCAGCCGCCGACAGCTTGACGAACCACTCCTCGAACGAATAGGTACCGGCGGGGATTGTCACCTGGGTGCCGACGGCGACATCGGTCATGGGGAGAAGGCGGGCATCCACCCCGAAACCTCTGGCGAGTCGAGCCGTGACCTCACTCAAGGACAATCCATCGTGAAGGAGTTCGGTGCGAAGCAGATGGGTGGCCAGGTCGAGGTCGCCCAGGTTGAACCACGCGTTGTGGCCCATCCTGCGAAGCTGATTCATGGCACGGAAGGAATCGCTCGCAACCCCCCACCCCCTGGCCTGATCCCTGACGCCGGCGAGGGCATAGAGGTTCGTGTCGAGGTCTGGGCAAATTCGCAGCCCGTAGCGCCACAGATCGTCGGCCGTGTTGACGATGACGGTCAACCGGCCAGGTCCCAACAGAGCAGCCAGCGGCGCCGCAAGGCGACTGCAGCCAATGCCGCCACCGAGCATCGTGACGGCCGGCCTCGTCTCTGTCACTGGTAGGCGCCAACATTGGCCAGAGCGATGCTGCCAGGACTTACCGCCGTCGGGTCGGTCATGACGTTGACAAGACAGGTCTTGCCGGACTCGAACGCAGCATCGAGCGCCGGTCGGATGTCTTGTGGTTTGTCGACCAGGAATCCCCGACCCCCCATGGCTTCGACGAAGCTGTCGTAGCGGATCGTGCCCAGTTCGACGACGGGTTCGATGGATCGGCCCAGCTTCACCTCCTGACTGTGGCGGATCATCCCCCATCCGAGATCGTTCGAAACGACGACAACTATGGGCAGTTGTTTGCTGATCGCCCGTTCGAACTCCATGAAGTTGAACCCGAGCGAACCATCACCGGTCAACAAGACGACGCGCCGATCCGGGTAGAGGAGTTTCGCCGCGTTCGCGTACGGGACGCCACCTCCCAGGCAGCCGAACAGCCCGTAGTCGAGATAGTGACCGGCCCGCCGAATCGTTCTGGTCATACCGATCCACGTGGTCGCATCACCTCCATCTGTGACCAGAACGTCGTCGTCTCGATCGAGGAAATCGTCGATCTCACGCATCAGCCTCATCGGGTGGATCGGGGTGTCGTCGCATGCCCACTGGGGTTCGGCCTGGGCTCTGCCCTTCTCGTCTTCGCCGCGAAGTGTGTCCACCCACCCACCAAACCTCTTCTTGAGAACATCGGCTGTTCCCTCACGATCGATCTGGCGGCTCAACTCTCCGACGAAGGCACCGACGTCGCTGACAACAGGCAGATCGATGGCGCGGTTCCGCCCGATCTCCTCGGCCTTGATGTCGACCTGAACCATCCGGGCATCGGGATTGAACACCCCTCCGAAGAGGCTGAACAGGTTCAAACGGGTACCCAGGAGGATGACGAGGTCTGTGCTGAAGCCGGCGTAGGCCGAGGCGCCCGGACGAATCGCGATGCTGCCTCCGAAACAGTAGGGGTGAAGATCTGACACAACTCCCCGCCCATTGGCTGCGGTGAAGATGGGAATACCTGCCGCCTCGACGAGGCTGGTCAGCTCCTCGCCGGCGTCGGAATACCAGGCGCCACTTCCCGCCACGATCATCGGGCGCTCGGCGCCGACGAGCATGTCGTACAACTCCGACACCTTGCCGATGTCGACGGGTCTGGCATCGACGGGACTGACCTTCACCTCGCTCGGTCCTCGCGGGACTGCGTTGAGGACGTCGACGGGAAGCTCGAGATAGACGGGACCGGGGCGACCGCTGCGCGCCTCACGAAAAGCCAGATCGATGAACTCGGGAATACGAGAAGGGATATGGCAGACCAGCGCCTTCTTGACCATCGGTTCGATGACCGGTGCCTGGCGCATGTCCTGAAGATCGAGTTTCTCGGCCATGTTGATGCCCACGGCCCCCGAGATCAGCACCAGCGGAGTCCCTGCCATCGCCGCGCTGGCGATTGGGGTCAACGCATTCGTGAAACCAGGGCCCGCTGTCACCAGCGCAACCCCAGGCTTGCGTGTGAATCGACCGTACGCCTCGGCCATCCACACAGCGGCCTGTTCGTGACGGGTGTCGAAGATGCGAATCCCGGAATGCTCGAGATGAAGATAGATCGGGTTGAGGTGTCCGCCGCTGAGGGTGAAGATCGTGTCGACCCCGTGTTCGATCAGGGCCCGCGCCGCAGCCTCACCTCCGGTCGAGAACTCGACGTTCATGGTGTCTCCTTGTCGATTGCTACAGCTCGGTCTGCAGTCCACCGCCGATATTGATCGCCTGACCTGTCACATAGGACGCGCCGGGCGATGCCAGGTAGGCGACGAGGTCTGCCACCTCGTCCACCGTTCCCATCCGACCCATCGGAACGGTCTCCAACAACCTGCGGCGGGCCTCCTGCTCGTCGACGCCCATCACGTGTGCCTTCAGGGCGACGTTCAGCACCTGGAGGTCGGTGTCGATGAGGCCGGGGCAAACCGCGTTGACGCGGATTGCGAGGCTGGCGAGCTCGGTCGCCATGACCTTGCTGACCATGATCACACCGGCCTTGGCGACCGAATATGCACCGTTCAGCTCCGCCGGCCTCTTTCCCGCTCGCGATGCGATGTTGACGATGACACCCGAACGTCGCTCCATGAGCGGAACCGCCGCCTGGCTGACTCGCACCACACCGTTCAAGGTGACGTCGAGGGTGCGCGACCAATCGGCCTCGTCATATTGGTGAAGAGGCGTCGGCGCCCCAAAAACCCCCGCAGCGTTGTTGACGAGGATGTCGAGGCCGCCCCATTCTCGTTTGACCACGGCCATGGCCGCTGCAATCGACGATGGATCGGTGACGTCGAGGGGAACGGCCAACGCACCGACCCCGTGTTCCTCGCCAAGCCGAGCGGCGCCGTCGGCGAGGCCGTCGTCGACGACATCGGTCAGCACGATTCGTGCGCCCAGCTCCGCGAAGCGACGGGCCGTACGTCGACCGATTCCCGCGGGATTACCCGCACCGGTGATCAGCGCGATCTTGTCGGTCAGATCGATCATCGGTTCCTTCGGGGGCCCGGTCGCCTCATGTCATGACCGGGTGAACACGCCGTCGGCATCGGTACCGAAGGCCTCGAGCAGGAACCGTTCCTGTGGTTTCTCCGATGCCGTCTTGGGGATCTCGTCGACGACCTGAAGGTAGCTGGGAACAAAGTTCGATTCGAGACCTTCGCGGCATGCCTCGAAGACCGAGTCCGAATCGAACGTGCCGGGCTCGACAACGGTGAGTGCGGCCACGACATCCTTCTCGCCCGGAGCTCCCGAAGCGGCGGGCACTCCGTAGACGAAAACATCGTCGACGTGTGGGTGTTCGGCGAGCACCTTCTCGACGAAACCCGGGTTGACGAAGTCTCCGTTGTGACGAATACCGCCTCCCTTGCGGTAGTCGAAATAGAGCCAGCCCTCTGCGTCGCTGTGGCCGATGTCGCCCGAACGCAGCCATCCACCTCGGGTCTTGTCAGCCGATGCCTCCGGCTTGTTGTGGTACTCGACTTGTGCCTCACCGCCGGCGGCCGGGCGCGAACAGATCTCGCCAGAAACGCCGGGCGGGCACACATTGTCGTCGTCGTCGAGGATCCGCATGTCGAGACCGGGGCTGGGTCGGCCGAACGAGCCGATCGGTCCCTCACCGATGGGCTTGAAGGCGAGACCTCCCTCGACGGCTCCGTACCACTCGAAGACCGAAACTCCGAAACGTTGCTCGAAGGACTCCCAAATGGCAGCGGGCATTCCGGCACTGATCACAAATCGGACAGGATTGTCCGCGTCGTCGGGCTTGTGCGGTTCGCTGTACACCGCCGTCGCCATACCTCCCAGGAGGCTGAACGTCGTGCACCCGTGCAGGCGACACACATCCCAGAGCCTCGATTTCGTGAACTTGCGGCTGAACACGGATCGCACTCCCAGGCCCAACGCGGGTCCCAGGGTGACCGCCTGGGCGTTGCCGTGGGTGAGGGACAACCCGGTGTAGGGACGGTCGGTCGGTGTGTAGCCGAGCAGGTTGCCGAGCATGGCGAACCCACCAAACCGTTCGTTGGGGAACACGACCCCTTTCGGGTCGCCGGTCGTACCGGAGGTGTAGATGATCTGTAGCGGATCCTTCGGGCTCTGCAAACGCACATCGACGGTGGCCTCGGGCCGATCGATCGCGGCGGTGAGTGAGTCGACGCCGGAGAACTCGCCGATGTCGGGAGCATCGGCTTCACCCGACTCGAGGGCCAGGATCCAGCCACCGCCCGCCATCTGATCGCGAGCCTGGTCGATGGCACGGAGTGAGTAGTCGCCGGCCACGACTCCTCGACAGGCCGCATCGCGCAGCATGAATGCGAGCTTGTCGCCCTTGGTGCGCGGATCGATCGGCACCGCCACCGTTCCCGTGATCGACGCAGCTATCAGGGCTTCGACGAACTCGGGGTGGTTGCGCATCATGAGAGCGAACCGGTCGCCATAGCCCATGCCCTTGTCGATGAGGGCCTGGGCGAGTCTGTTCGCGTTCGTGTGAAGATCTGCGAAGGTACGGACCTCGTCGGGGGTTGCTCCACCGTCGAGGCTGAGATGCTCGAACGTGAGCACATCGAGGTCGGGCGATTCGTGAGCCTGCCTGTGAATCAGGTCGGCGAGAATGGCATCGCTGCGTTCACGCATGATCACTCAGTTCGACAGGATCGTGACGCACTGGGCCGCGGCATCGCCACCGATGGTTCCGCCACCGTTGTGGGCAAGCCCCACGGTGGCGCCTTCGACCTGGCGACCACCGGCACGACCCTGTATCTGTTCGGTCAGCTCGACAATCTGGGCGATTCCGGTCGCCCCGACCGGATGACCCTTGCGCAGGAGCCCACCAGAGGTGTTCACGGGGAGACGGCCTCCAAGGGCCGTGGCACCCTCGTCGATCAGACGTCCCCCTTCACCCTTGGCACAAAGCCCCAGAGCTTCGTAGGCCATCAACTCTGCCGGGGCGCTGGCATCGTGACACTCGATGAGGCTCAGGTCGTCGGGGCCGATTCCCGCCTCTTCGTAGGCCTCACGTGCACACAGCCGGGCCGCATCTTCCTCGTCGGGACCGTGATCCCAGCCCGAGTGCAACACCGTCGAGCGGATGCGGACCGGCTTGTCGATGCCCATACGTCGGGCCCGATCCTCGCTCACGAGAACCACAGCGGCGGCGCCGTCTCCGATGGGCGAACACATGGGCCGGGTCAGCGGTTCGGCGATCATCGGTGCAGCCATGACGTCGTCGATGGAGAGCTCGTCGCGGAACTGGGCCCGTGGGTTCAGGTGACCGTGCCGGGAGTTCTTGGCGGAGACGCCGGCAAATTGTTCGACCGTGGTGCCGTAGCGACTCATGTGCCTGCGGGCAGCAGCGGCATAGATGTCCATGAACATCGAACGGCTCTTGCCCGAACCCTTCGAGGCGGCGTCTGCCCCGGCCGCACTCGCCGCCTTCTGGAGTCCAGCCATGAACTCCTGGAGCTGCTCGACGTCGACTGCCCCCGAAAATGCACCGAAGGACTTGCTCTTGTCCTCGTGGTAGAGCTTCTCGACGCCCAACGCGAGCACACAGTCGTAGAGACCAGCGGTCACCATCGCCGCCGCCTGGTTGACGGCCGTGGATGCGCTGGCGCAGGCGTTCTCGACATTGATCACGGGCAGCTTTCCGAGTCCGATGCCGCGCAGCACGACCTGGCCACGGATCGACTCCTGGCCGGTGACCAGACCCGCCGCCGCGTTTCCAACGTATGCGGCCTGGAGATCGGCCCCGACTATTCCGGCGTCGGCCAGGGCCGCGGTGACGGCCTCACCACCAATCGCCTTGAGGCCCAGCTCCAGGTGTTTGCCGAACGTGGTCATTCCCACGCCGGCGACTATCGCGTTGGTCTTCATTTTGTTGTCCTTGTTTGCCGGTGTCTCCAAGTATTCGGGGACAACGCTGTCAGATCAGTCCACTGCCTGGAACATCGAGTGCCTTCTTGAGCCATTCGAGTTCTGCCTCGCGCCACGGCAACGGTCCTTGTCTGGTGAAGAACCCATCCTCGGTCAGCTCTTCGACGACCTCTTCGGATCTGGGGAAAGCACTGCCGTAGGCGTTCATGTGGAACAGGTCTTCGAAGGGTTGTCTGGGTCGTTGTCCGCCCGCCTCCCACGATTCGGCCGGGTAGCCGACCGTCTGTAGGAGGAGAACCCGGCACTCGTCGGGGATTCCGAGCTTCTCACGGATCTCGTCACCGTTTGGTGTTCCGAGACAGCAGGTTCCGAGGCCCTGCTCGTAGGCCATCAACGTCGCCTGGGCAATGCCTTGTCCGGCATCGACCTCGTTGATGCCCGGCCCCTTCAAACCTTCGCGAATGGAGTCGAAGAACGGGATGATCTTCTCTTCGAGATCCTGCTTCTTCGTCTCGCCAACCCCCAGGGCTCCGGTCTCGAGTAGTTCGCGGAGGCGATCACTCTGGTTGTCGATCGCCCTCGTGTCGAAGAACCACACGATGATGACCGGAGCCTTGCGGATCTGGTAGCCCGCGATGGGAGCGAAGAGTGCATCGAGGGTCTCTTGGGGTGCAGAGTCCCGGAACACGACGAGGGCTTGTAGCCCTCCGACATTTCCCCAATGTGAGGCTCGGCGCGCCGCTTCCAGCATGAGCTGGATCTTCTCTGGCTCGACCGGCTGGTACGGACGCAGGAATCTGATCGAGCGTCTCCGCCCGAGAACCTCACGTAGTTCCATCTGTTCTGCTCCTCCTATGAGCTCAGAGCTTGGCGCCACCGACGATGCGGAGCATCTCGTTGCAACCATCCTCGATCATCGACGCCCTGGCATCTCTGAGCAGCTTCTCGATCGGGTATTCGCGGGTGAGTCCGTTCCCACCAAAGATCTGTATCGCGTCGCTGCTGACCTCAAAAGCTGTGTCGGTGCAGAACGTCTTGGAGGCGATGGAGTACTTGAGCTCGCGGGGCCCTGCGACAGCCATCGCCAAGACCCGACCCGAGAGAGACCGTGCTGCCTCGACCTTGGTGAACATCTTGAACAGGCGAGCCCTGACCGCTGGATGTTCGGCGATCGGTACACCGCCCTGCACTCTCTCCTTGGCATAGTCGAGCGCCATCTCGTAGGCAGCCCTAGCAGTTCCGGCAAACAGGGAGCCCATTCCAGCATTGGCGTTGGCGAGCACACCCTCGATCGCCATGACGTACATCTCGGGATCGATCGCCATCCAACGCGCCGGTATGCGCACATCGTCGAAGTGGATCTCGCCCTGTGGCAGTGCGCGCTGACCCAGCTTGTCGAGTGGGACGCCGCGAGACACACCCTCGAGGTCGAGTGGAAGGACACAGACCCCACCCTTCTCGAATCCACCATCGCCGTCGATGGTGCAAAACAGTGCAGCCACGTCGGCGATCGTTCCGTTCGACACCCACGCAGCCTTCGAACCGTTGATCACATAATCGTCGCCGTCGCGGTGCGCGATGCAGTTCGCCCTGACAGAGGGGTTCGAGAACGACCGCTCTGTGTAGCAGAGTGTGTCGCTGCCGTGGTCTGGCTCGGTGATTGCCCAGCAGCCGATCGTCGGACTGTCGGGCCCACCGACCCGCTCGATCATCTCACTGTCACCCGTCAGCTCTACGAAGTTGCGGGGAAACCCCGCCACGGCAAGGCTGATCGCAAGGCCGCTGTCTCCCCAACCGAGTTCCTCGTTGACGAGCGCCTGCAACTGGATTCTCTCTGTGCGGTCAAGCCCGTCGAGATCGGCCAGCTGACCAATGCCCAGTTCTCTGTACTTGGCATGGACGTCCCACAACACCGAGCCAGGTGCGATCACGTCGGCCGGATCGTCCATCTTGTCGAGAGCAATTCCGGCAGGGCGCATCACCTCCTCGGCGAATCGGTGAACGGTGTCGAGGATCGCGCGACCCTCCGTTGACAGTCCGAACTGCGACGTGTCGAAACCCATTGAAGCCCCCTCCTGGTGACGCAAGGATTCCGAGTGCATCACAGAACCTCAAGGGCCGAAGGACCCTAGTCAACCGACTGCGCTCGTCGCCGCCCGTCCCACCTCGAAGTGCCCCGGGTGGGATTTGAACCCACACGCCCTTGCGGGCAGCGGATTTTGAGTCCGCCGTGTCTGCCGTTCCACCACCGGGGCTGGCCTGAAACGCGGCTCTTGTGAGCCGCAGCCAGAGCGTACAGGACCATGCTGATGACCTGGCCGCTATTCTGTGCCAACATTTCGTCACCAAGCCGTAACCATTCGGCCTGGGCGGGGGTCGTAATCCAAACGGGCGGACCAGGAGGGACCTGTTGCTCGCGTTCACGTTCCCAGGGCAGGGATCACAAAAGCCAGGGATGGGCTCCAAATGGGTAGACCATCCGTCGTGGGAGCTGGTCGACGAGGCCTCCGATGCGAGTGGGCGCGACATTGCGCGCCTGCTACTCGAAGCCGACGCCGACGAGTTGAAGGCCACGCGCAATTCACAGATGGCGACCTTCGTCCTCAGCATGGTCGTCCTCGACGCGGTCGAACGAATTGGCCTCGCCCCCGCCATCGCTGCGGGTCACAGCCTTGGCGAATACTCCGCCCTGACCGCCACAGGTGTCATCAGTTTCGAAGACGGTGTCCGCCTGGTGGCCGAACGCGGAGAAGCGATGCAGGACGCCGCCGACGCCACGACGGGAACCATGGCGGCAATACTCGGTCTCGACGACGACAAGGTCGTCGAAGCGTGCGACAGCGTCGACGACGAGGTCTGGGTTGCCAATTACAACGCCCCTGGCCAGGTCGTCATCGCCGGTTCACCCGCCGGCATCGAGGCCGCAGGTCTCGCTGCCAAAGGTCTCGGCGCAAAAAGAGCCATGCCGTTGCCTGTCAGCGGAGCGTTCCACACCCCGTTCATGGCATCGGCCGGTGAACGCCTCGGCAAGGCGCTCGACTCGGTTCGCTACCGATCGCCGGCTGTTCCGGTCGTCACAAACGTCGACGCCGCTGCCCATCGATCAGCCGACGATTGGCTCGACCTGCTCACCGCACAACTGACCAGCCCCGTCCGCTGGCGCCAGTCGTTGTACCGGCTCGAGGAACTCGGCGTTCTGTCGTTCCTCGAGCTCGGGCCCGGAGCCGCACTGACCGGCATGGCGAAGCGCACCTGCCGCGGGGCCGCGACGGTTTCGGTGGCGAAGCCCGCCGACCTCGACAACCTCATCGCAAACCTCGAGAGCAACAACACCAGCCCAACCTCGTCGGCCGGCGAGAATCTCTACGTCACCGAACGTGTGGTGGTCACGCCCGGCGCTGGCTTGTTCACCCCGCGAGATGGCCTCGAAGTGGGCGTTCAGCTCGCTGTCGGCGAGGCTCTCGGCCAGGTGGGCGAGGACCCGGTGGTCTCGCCGTTTGCGGGCACCGTCATGGGCATCATGGCCTACGACGGTGAGAGAGTCACCGCTCGCCAGCCGGTGGTCTGGCTGCGGACCGCCTGAGCCCCATTTCCCGGACACACGAAACGACTACTGAATGACTGGACTGCGAATAACCGGTTGGGGCTCGGCGCTCCCCGACAACATCGTCACAAATGCCGACCTCGCAAGCAGGATCGACACCAGCGACGACTGGATCACCGAGCGCACTGGAATCAAGGAGCGTCGCATCGGTGGAACCACCGCCGAACACGCGATCAACGCGGGTCGCGCGGCTCTCGACAAGGCTGGTGTGACACCGGATCAGATCGACCTGATCATCCTCGCCACCACGACCCCAGACCGCCAGGTTCCGGCGACTGCGTCGACAGTTCAACAAGGATTGGGCCTTTCGTGTGGAGCGTTCGATCTGAACGCAGCGTGTTCGGGTTTCGTCTATGGGTTGGTGGGGGCTCTGGGTTTCCTCAAGTCCGGACTCGACCGAGTCCTCGTCGTCGGCAGCGAAACACTCTCGACGATCGTCGATTGGGAGGACCGCAACACATGCATCCTGTTCGCGGACGGGGCGGGAGCCGCGGTGGTCGAACGCACCGAGGACGACGGTGATCTACTCGGCTTCTCGATGTCGTCGGACGGCAATCTCGAGTACGCGTTGTTCGCCGAGCGGGGGGGCACCCTCGAAATGGATGGGCGGGCCGTGTTCAAGAACGCTGTTCTCGTCATGGAGAAGGCTGCGCACGAGGCCATGGAAATGGCAGGCGTCACACCAGACGATATCGATCACGTGATCCCACACCAGGCCAACATCCGCATCATCGAGGCCTCCTGCAAGCGCCTCGGCATCCCGAGCGACAAGGCCATCACCGTCCTCGACTACACGGGCAACACCTCCTCAGCGTCGGTCCCGCTGGCCATGGTCGACGCCCTCGAAGCTGGACGGATTCACAAGGATGAGATGGTGCTGATGGTCGGTTTCGGGGCGGGAATGACATCAGCAGCGACAGTCCTTCGCTGGAGCGCAGACACATGACCGACTCGAGCGGAGAGCGCGTAGTTCTCGTCACCGGTGGTTCCAGAGGAATTGGGCTCGCAATCGCCCGGGCATTCGCCGATTCTGGCGATCGGGTCGCCGTGACCTACCGATCGGGCCCACCCGACGACGATCGCCTGCTGGCGATCCAGTGCGACCAGACAGACGGTGCCGCCGTCGATGCGTGCTTCGAACAGATCACGTCCGAGCTCGGCCCGGTCGAGATCCTTGTGGCAAACGCCGGAATCACGAACGATCAGCTCGTATTGAGAATGTCCGACGACGATTTCGCCTCGGTGATCGACACCAATCTGACCGGAACATATCGCATGGCCAAGAGGGCGACTCGGGGCATGTTGAGGGCCCGAACCGGTCGAATGATCCTCATCTCCTCGGTTGTCGGGTTGTCGGGCCAGGCAGGCCAGGTCAACTACTCGGCCTCCAAGGCCGGACTAGTCGGTATGGCTCGTTCGCTGGCCCGCGAGCTGGGCAGCAGAAACATCACGGTCAACGTCGTGGCTCCGGGCCCCGTGGCCACCGACATGTTCGGCGCCCTGACAGATGATCAGCAAGCAGCGATCACCGATGCCGTTCCGTTGGGCCGCGTTGCCAAACCCGACGAAGTGGCTTCGGTCGTCCAGTTCCTCGCGTCACCGGGTGCCGGCTACATCACAGGCGCCGTCGTCCCCGTCGACGGCGGCCTGGGCATGGGGCACTGACCCATGTTGTGTTGGCCGGGTACGCACTAAAACAGATAGATTCTTTCAGCGTCTCGAACCGAGACCGCTGCTTCACAGGGAGACAAACGTGAGCGACAACTTCGATCGATTCAAGAAGTGTGCCATC
>JAAETH010000132.1 GCA_024228575.1 Actinomycetes bacterium | reverse complement strand
TGCTCGGGCCAGCTCGTCGTCGATGATCAGTTGAAGCTCGGGGTCCGCGCCCAACCCCCACGGCTCGGGCCAGTGCGGCGCCACGTAACCCGCCTGGGCGAGTTGGCGATTGGTCGGATCGGGATGTCTGGCCAACCAGGCACGGACTTCGCCACGTCTCGGGTCGTCGTCTCCAGGTAGGGCCAGGGGCATATTTAGAGCTGCTTGGTGTCGGTCTCGAGTCCGAGCCGCATGCGGCCCGACACCTCGAAGGTGCGTGGAGCGATCATCGCATGCTGGGTTGCCACAAACACATCTCGGAAACAACGCTGGATCGGGCTCGAGTGGTAGACGGCCGCGCCACCCCCGGCGAGATACATCATCTTGGTGACCTCACCGGCCGTCTGGGTGGCATGTGTTGCGGCCAGGCGAAGCAGGCGCTTCTGCTCGTCGGTTGCAGGATTTCCGGCAGTTGCGTTCTCCCAGGCCGTCTCGACCGTGTCCTCGAGGAAGACCCACGCCGAACGAAGCATTGCTTCGGCCTTGCCCACATCGTTTTGAACCGTCATACGGTCGCCGAGTGGTCGAGAGCTTCCCTGTGGCTTCTTCTCGGTGGCGAGGGTTATGAGCTCTGCCACGGAACGTCGCGCGATTCCAACGGAGGTGGACGCGATGCCAAGCGACAGGATTCCGAACAGGGAGAAGTTGGTGAACGGGTTCTCGCGCAGGGGTGCGTCGCGACCGAACTGCACCCAGCGACCCTCGGGAACGAAGGCGTCCTGGGTCGTGTAGTCGAGCGACCCTGTTCCGGCGAGACCCGACACGTGCCATGTGTCGAGGAACTCGACATCGGCGGGGTCGAACAGGACGTATGGGGCTACCAGTCCGTCGGCTCGGGGTTTTGGATTCCCGTCCTCGTCGACGATGATGCATCCGCCACCGATCCAGGTGCAGTGTGTGGTTCCCGAGCCCCACGACCACTGGCCCGAGACCCGGAGGCCACCATCGACCTCGCGGGCACGACCCATCGGGCCGATGAAACCCCCGGTGATGGACATGGGATCACCGAAGATCAGCTGGGCGTACTCCTCTGAGAGGAACGAGGCGACAACCGAACTGGTGCAGGAGATGGCGACGCTCCAACTCGCCGACCCGTCGTGGTAGCCGTACTCCTCGATGACCTCGAGACCATCCCAGGCCGAAACGCCGGGACCCCCCAGCGATTCCGGCACATACATTCTGAAGGCCTGGCTGGGTCTGATCGCATCGACGATGTCGGTTGGCAGATCGCGGAGCTGCTCGATCTCGTTGCC
>JAAETH010000131.1 GCA_024228575.1 Actinomycetes bacterium | reverse complement strand
GGTAGCACCGTGGGCTCAGTTCATCCCATCGGCCCCGAGGGGCGATCCAGGGTGCCGTTGGCCAGGCGCAAAGCGTGGATCTCGTGGGGGTCGAGGGGCATGCGGGTGACGGAGAACCCTTCTGCGTCTTCGATGGCTGAGGCGATCACGGCCGAAGCGGGAATCACGCCAGCCTCACCGGCCCCCTTGATACCGAGCGAATTGAGGGGGCTCGGGGTCTCCAAATGGTCGATCTCGATCGTTGGGATCTCGGTGCAGTAGGGCATGAGGAAGTCCATGAACGAAGCGTTCTGGAGGTTGCCGTCTTCGTCATAGGCCATCCGTTCATAGAGGGCACCGGCCACCCCCTGGGCCACCCCGCCGTGGACCTGGCCTTCGACGATCATGGGGTTGATGAGGCGCCCGCAGTCGTGAACGACGCAGTATCGGATGATGTCGACTTCGGAGGTGAGGGGGTCGACCTCGAGCTCAACGGCGTGGGCGCCGCTGGCGAAGGTCGCCCGTATTGGCGAGTACCAGCCGGTGGCGTCAAGTCCGGGGTCTTCGCCCGGCTTCACCGGCGGTTCGTCGAGGTTGGTTGTTCCGGCGAATTGGGTGGCGGCCCGCGCCGCCTCACTGAACGAGTAGCGCAGAGGGTTGGCCAATACTGCCACCTGGGTCAGCGGGATCGACACTGAAGGGGTCCCCTTCACTTCGACTACCCCGTCGACGATCTGGAGGTCGTCGGGGTTGGCCTCCAAGGCCTCGGCCGCGATCCGAAGCGCCTTCTCCTTCACTTTGCGGGCCGCTTCGGCCACGGCGTTGCCACTGACGACGGCGGCCCTGGAGGCGAAGGTTCCCACTGCGTATTGGAATCGTCTCGTTTCGCCGGTGACGACCTCCACATCGTCAAAGGGGACACCGAGCTCATCAGCGGCAATCTGGGCGAACGAGGTCAGATGCCCCT
>JAAETH010000130.1 GCA_024228575.1 Actinomycetes bacterium | reverse complement strand
CACGGCGACGATGACGGCGGCAGCGATCGGGGAGCCGTGTATGTGTTGAACCTGGCCGTGCCTGCTGTTGATCATTGTGCGGTTGATTCGGACGCTGATGGTTTGTGGGATTGTGAGGAGGACGCCAACACCGATGCCGATAGCGACCCGGCCACTACGCCTGGTCCGGATACTGATGGTGATACGACCCCGAACTATTTGGATGCCGATGACGACGGCGATGGCACCCTGACTTCGGCGGAGAAAGCGGATCCCAACAGCGATGGTGATCCTCGGGACGCGTTGGACTCGGATTGGGATGGTGAGCCCGACTATTTGGATCTCCCGATCACTGTCGCCTCTGACGGTACGGTGGCTGCCGAGCAGAAGATCTCTGACACTGTTGGCGGGTTGACCGCCGTTCTCGACAACTCCGACCAGTTTGGGTTTTCGACGGCCTCGATTGGTGACGTAGACGGCGACGGGATCGTAGATTTGGCGGTTGGTGCCCACCGCGACGATGACGGCGGCGCTGATCGGGGGGCCGTGTATGTCCTGGTCCTCAACGCTGATGGCACCGTCAAGGCCGAACAGAAGATCTCCTCAACCACCGGTGGGCTCACAGGCCCCCTCGACAATGACGACCAGTTCGGTATCTCGGTGGCCGGGATCGGCGATCTCGATGGTGACGGGATCGTAGATATCGCGGTCGGCGCTTTCGGCGATGATGACGGCGGCTCTGCTCGGGGTGCGGTGTATGTGTTGTTCTTGAATGCGGATGGGACGGTGAAGGCCGAGCAGAAGATTTCGTCCACCACTGGTGGGCTCACCGGCCCCCTCGATGACGGCGACAACTTCGGGTCATCGGTAGCGGGTGTTGGTGATGTGAATGGTGACGGGATCATTGATATCACGGTCGGTGCCTACACCGACGATGATGGCGGCTCCGATCGGGGTGCCGTCTATGTGCTGAATCTGGCGGCGGCGCCTGTTGATCATTGTGCGGTTGATTCTGATTCGGATGGTTTGTGGGATTGTGAGGAGGACGCCAACACCGACCTCGACAGCGATCCGGCCACCAACCCGGGTCCCGATACCGACGGCGATACGACACCCAACTATTTGGATTCCGATGATGACGGTGACGGCACCCTCACTTCGGCGGAGAACGCCGACCCCAACGCCGACGGCGACCCCCGCGACGCCCTCGACACCGACCACGACGGCCAGCCCGACTGGCTGGACCTCCCGATCACTGTCGCCTCGGGCGGCGCGGTGGCTACCGAACAGAAGATCTCAGACACCACCGGCGGACTGACAGCCGCCCTCGATGACCAGGACTACTTCGGGACCTCAGCGGCATCGATCGGTGACCTCGACGGTGACGGGATCGTCGACATCGCCGTTAGCGCCTACGCCGATGATGACGGCGGCTCCGACCGCGGAGCCGTCTATGTGCTGTTCCTCAACACAGATGGCACAGTCAAAGCCGAACAGAAGATCTCATCCACCACCGGCGGATTCACAGGACCCCTCGGCAACAACGACTACTTCGGTAGCGCAATAGCCGGCGTAGGTGATGTCGATGGCGATGGCATCGCCGACATCGCCGTCGGCGCCCAAGCTGATGATGACGGCGGCACCGATCGCGGAGCCGTCTATGTGCTGTTCCTCAACACAGATGGCACAGTCAAAGCCGAACAGAAGATCTCATCCACCACTGGCGGATTCACAGGACCCCTCGACGACGGGGACAACTTCGGCAGATCGGTGGCAGGTATCGGCGATGTCGACGGTGACGGGAACCGCGACATCGCGGTTGGCGCCTTCCGCGACGATGACGGCAACGCCGATGCTGGGGCGGCCTATGTGCTGCTTCTCAACACAGACGGCACCGTGAAGGCAGAACAGAAGATCTCGGACACCGCGGGTGGCCTCACGGGCTCCCTCGGCGGCTCCGACTTCTTCGGTTTCTCGGTGGCCGGTGTCGGCGATCTCGATGGTGACGGCATCGCCGACGTCGCGATCGGCGCCATCGAAGATGATGACGGCGGCGCCGCCCGGGGCGCTGTGTATGTCTTGCTCCTCAACACAGATGGCACAGTCAAGGCAGAACAGAAGATCTCCTCAACCGTCGGCGGGCTCACCGGCCCCCTCGACGACTACGACTCCTTCGGGCAGTCGGTGGCCGGTCTCGGCGATGTGGACGGCGACGGCAAACTCGACATCGCCGTCGGCGCCTACGGCGATAGTGACGGCGGCACCAACCGAGGCGCTGTATACGTCCTGTTCCTCAATGCAGATGGCACGGTGAAGGCCGAACAGAAGATCTCCTCAACCGTCGGCGGATTCACCGGGCCCCTCGACGACTCCGACCGGTTCGGCGGGTCCGTAGCCGGAACAGGTGATCTAGACGGTGACGGGCTGGTCGATATCGCGGTTGGCGCCGTCCTCGATGATGACGGCGGAAGCCACGCCGGCTCTAATCGGGGGGCCGTGTATGTGTTGAATCTGGCTGTGGCTGCTGTTGATCATTGTGCGGTTGATTCTGACTCTGATGGGTTGTGGGATTGTGAGGAGGACGCCAACACCGATGCCGATGACGATCCGGCCACCACGCCGGGCCCCGACACCGACGGCGACACCACACCCAACTACCTCGACAACGACGACGATGGTGACGGCACGCTCACTTCGGCCGAGAACGCGGATCCGAACAGTGATGGTGACCCCCGCGACGCCCTCGACACCGACCACGACGGCCAGCCCGACTGGCTGGACCTCCCGATCACTGTCGCTTCGGGCGGCACGGTGGCTGCTGAGCAGAAGATCTCGTCCACTACCGGCGGGCTGACAGGTCCCCTCGACGACTCCGACTACTTCGGGGTGTCGGCGGCGTCGATTGGTGATGTAGATGGTGACGGGATCGTCGATGTGGCGGTCGGCGCCCACGGCGACGATGACGGCGGCATCGATCGCGGAGCCGTGTATGTCCTGTTCCTCAACGCGGATGGCACCGTCAAGGCAGAACAGAAGATCTCCTCAACCACCGGCAGCCTCACCGGACCCCTCGATAACTCCGACGGGTTCGGTAAGTCGGTGGCTGGGGTGGGTGATGTCGATGGTGACGGGATCGCCGATATCGCGGTCGGTGCCTACGGTGATGATGATGGCGGCTCTGCTCGGGGTGCGGCGTATGTGTTGTTCCTCAACGCAGACGGCACGGTGAAGGGTGAGCAGAAGATCTCCTCGGTCGCTGGTGGGTTGACCGGCCCTCTCGACAACGACGACCAGTTCGGTCAATCGGTGACTGGTGTCGGCGATCTGGATGGTGACGGGATCGCCGATATCGCGGTCGGCGCCAACGGTGACGATGACGGTGGCTCGAATCAAGGTGCTGTGTATGTGTTGTTCCTCAACGCTGATGGCACCGTCAAAGCGGAACAGAAGATCTCCTCCACGACCGGTGGACTCACAGGCCCCCTGGATGACTTCGACGGGTTCGGTAAGTCGGTGGCTGGGGTCGGTGACGCAGATGGTGACGGCATCCATGACATTGCCGTCAGTGCCTATTACGACGATGACGGGGGCGGCGGTCGGGGATCGGAGGAGGTGCGGGTAGTGAACGCGGGTGGATCTCGGAGGTCCCCGCATCAGTTATCATAGACCACCGGCGGACTCACGGGTCCCCTCGACAACTCCGACTTCTTCGGTGTTTCGTTGGCCGGTGTTGGTGATGTGGATGGTGACGGGCTTGTCGATATCGCGGTCAGCGCCCACGGGGATGATGACGGCGGCGGCAGTCGGGGTGCGGTGTATGTGTTGTTCCTCAACGCCGATGGCACGGTGAAGGCCGAACAGAAGATCTCGTCGGTCACCGGTGGGCTCACAGGACCCCTCGATAACTCCGACTCCTTCGGGCAGTCGGTAGCTGGGGTTGGTGATCTCGATGGTGACGGGATCATTGATATCGCGGTCGGCGCCAGCGGGGATGATGACGGCGGCGCCAATCGGGGCGCGGTG
>JAAETH010000129.1 GCA_024228575.1 Actinomycetes bacterium | reverse complement strand
TCGTCGAGTCCGGTTTGGAGTTCGGCGACCTGTGTGGGGATGGTGCCGTGTTGCAGCCCGAGGGCCGAGTCGGGATCGAACCATTGCGCCATCGCGTGCACTTGCCGTGAGAGAGCGGTCGCCCATTTGACCCCGGCCCACGCGATGGGTGATAGTGCCCCCCAGACTGCGAGGATGGTGACCGCCCAGCCAGGCACGATGTCGCCGGCGGTCGACGAGGTCGAATGTGCCGCCGTCTGCGGCCGACAGTACGAGCAGCCCGTCGACGAGGTGGGCGCCGGTGATCTCACCGGCCAGTTCGATGCCGCCGAGGTGGGTGAGCGGGCGGGCACCGTTGACCGCCTCGACCCACCCTGAAGCGTAGATCCGCCAGTACGGCCGCCGGCCGTCGGCCGCCCTCGGTGTCAGAGGGTCGAGCCGGTCAAACAGGTAATCACCCAGCTGTGCTGCCGGGGTGTAGTCGACCCCTGGGATCAGTGAGGCGTGGGTCCACCGGCGGCCTGCGGTCGGCCACACACCGACACCGTATTTCGTGCCGCGGGCCTCAACGGTTGTGCCGTCGCCGAGGCAGCTGGCGACGTGTCCCCAGTCGCCGTTGTCGGCGCGGTGCAGGAGGGCGCCTCGGGTGTTGATGCCGTCGTCGACCGTGATGAGGGTGTCCCACCGTCGGGCGTGTACCAACTGGTTGCCTGACCCGTCGGGCATGACCGGTAGCACACCGGCCCTCGAGCACGCCCACTCGACCAGCTCAGAGCAGTCGAACACGCCAGGGTCGGCGTCGAGACGGTCGGCCTCAGCGCCGAGCACATACCGGTCACCCTGTTGGGCGAGCGCCCACAGCAGCACGTCCTCTATCGGGGTCGCCATGATGTCTACCTCCCTATCCTGAGAGCCAAGCAGCACACGCGTTCAGAAACGTGTCCTGTTCGGTTTGGGTGTACGCGTACTGGCCGGAATACGACGGCGACACAAGAGAATAGTCGGTGGGCCGTTTCTGACCCGAACCGGCATCATCAAACATTCGGAACTCCTCCGGGTTCACTTTCGCCTTCGAGAACAGTTTGATGGTGTCGATGTTGACCTCGTCGGCGATAGCGAAAAAGTCCTGCATCTGCTGGATCCGGTTTTCTGCCCCTGACGTGTACCAGTTGCCGTTGTTGTCGAGGTGTTTCGTGGTGCGTTGGATCCCGCATTCGTTGATGATGACCGGCCGTCCTGACGCGATGTCGGACAGCAACTGATGCTGGAATCGTAGCCCCCACCGGGGGTTACCGCCCCGATCGTCGTCGATCCATGTGCCGGCGTGCCGCGGATAATACGACATGCCGATCACGTCCATAGCCGACGGGTCGATCGCGTCGATCGCGTCGACAGAGTCGCGGATACCCTGCTCGCGCTCGGCCGTCGACGGGTTGTTGGGCGCGTACGCAAACCGGACATCTGCGCCCGTGGACCGGACAATGTTCACCGACTCACAAAACCAGTACGCGTAATCGGCGGGCGTGTGCCCCAAGAAAACCGACCACTGCGACACAGACGCGTACTTCCCGACGTTTTCGTGTCCCGGTGCGCATGTGATCTGGCCGATATCACCGGCGTCCTGTCTGGCCTTGAGGGTGTTCCCCCAAGACAGGATCCTGTTCTTCCACCACGTGTAGTCGGCGTGAGATGATTTGGCGATATAGATGCCGTATTGGGTGGGCTGCCATGTCAGCGACCACGGCGCCCCAGGGTTCACGTTGTTTAGCGAGTCGATCCGTTTGCCGTGGTTGACTGTGGATGTGGCGGCAGACAGAAACGTGTCGGTTGTGGTGGCCTGGTTCGAAAACGCGAACTGGCCGACCTGCGTTTTGACGGCGCCATGCCCGAGCTGTGTGAGCCTGGTGGCAGCCTCACGGATGACATTGGTCCACGACGCCGACGTCAAATGCAGTTTTCGGGTGCCCGGTGTGCCCGGTGCCGGTGCGTCCGAGACCGTGATGACAACCTGGTCGGTTGCCGTGTACTGGCCGTCGTCCACGGTGAGCTCGTACACGTACGTGTCGGCGGTCGGGAACGTGACGGTGGGCCGTGCGATAGCAGAGTTCGACGGTGCCGCTGTGGCCCCGTCGGTTTGAGCCCAACTGTAGGTGAGCGCCGATAGTTGGCCGTCGTCGATGCCTGACCCGGCGAGGGTGACCGTGGCACCCGTGACAGACGACCGGTTAGCGCCGGCTGACACGGTGGGCGGCTGGTTCCCCGATGCCAGGGCGGCGCCTGCACCGTTTGTGGTCATCCTGTAGGTCACGGCTCGAGCACCCGGATAGCGTTCAGCGCTGTGCGGTCGGTTGACGCGTTGTCTGATTCTTGGCCGAACCGGAATAGCAGATAGTCGGATGTGACGGTCACCTCGACCGTGTTGGAGATGGTCGACGATTGGGCGGTGTGGTTGAACACCGATGTCCACGACGTGCCGCCGTTACCTGACACGTCCACGTAGGCGGGTTTCCCACCGCCAAATAGTGACGTGTCGCCGCATGTGACCTCCACGTCGTAGGTGCCGTCTGGGATATCGGTACGCCACCGCAGGTCCTCGAACCCGGTTTCAACCCAGGCTGACGTACCGGTGTCGTAGTAGGCGTCCACACGGCACCCGGTTTTGGCGACGGTGGTGGTGGCCCCGTCGCGGGTGAACGCCTGTGGCGGTTCGCCTGCGGTGTTCCCCGACCAGCCCGCCGAGTCAACATAATCGACATGACCGTTGTCATACCCTGACGGCTGATTCCCTCCGCCGTTCCCAAAATTGTAGGCCTGGTGAACGGTGCCTGACGGGGTGGAACCTCCGGTGGCTGCGCCGCTCTGGTCTGTGGTCATCAACATGGGTTACGCCTCCCGGCCGTGGGCAACGAACGACGGCCATTCCCACTGTTCGCCGGCCGTTTTGCCGGTGAGAGCTGTGACACGAAAGAACGCTTCGGCGCCGTCGGTGAGCGCTTCGCTGTTCGCGTCGATCTCGAGGTGGGTGCCGTCGGTCGCGAAGTTCCAGGTGAGTGTGCGGCTCACTGTCCCATCGACAACCCACTCGATCGTGGCGACACCCGCGGCGGCTTGTGTCGCCCCTGACGGCGCAACGGCAGGATGGAACAGTTCGAACGTTTCGAGGATCGTGTCGACGTCGACACGCCACACGTTGTAACCGGTTGTGACCCCGCCGATCCCCTCGACCTCCCACACTGCCGTCACAGGGTGAGCGCCGGTCGCCGTGGGTGGCCTCGCGACGGCATGGGCAACGAACGACGGCCATTCCCACTGTTCGCCGGCCGTTTTGCCGGTGAGAGCTGTGACACGAAAGAACACTTCGTCGCCGTCGGCTATCGATGTTTGTGTGGGTGTCACCTCGAGGTGGGTGCCGTCGGTCGCGAAGTTCCAGGTGATCGTCTGCTCGACTGTCCCGTTGACAACCCACTCGATCGTGGCGACACCCGCGGCGGCTTGTGTCGCCCCTGACGGCGCGGCGGCAGGGTGGAACAGCTCAAACCGTGTGAGGGTCAAATCGGTGGTTGCCCGCCACACGTTGTAACCGGTTGTGACCCCACCGGTCCCCTCAACCGACCAGACCAGCCGTAACGGATGATCGGTCGATGTGAGAAACGATCCTGTTTCGTCCCATGAGCTCGACGCTGCGTCCCACGTATAGATTTTGCCGGCCGACATGTCGACCCACTGGTCGCCGTCGTTCCATCCGGGTTCCACCGGCGGTGAGGTAGCGATATCGGTGCGGGTGCTGTCCGACGTGGACGTCGCCGTCCCCCCGACCGAATAGAACTGTGTTTCCTCACCGGTGGCGATAACTGTGGTGTCCCATCGGTCGGCCATCAGGTCGGTATCCGGCCTGCCCTGTATGCCCACATTTTGGCGACGCCAACATCATGTGTGCCGTTGAACGTGTCGCCGTTGTACGCCTCCACGTAAAACCAGTCGGTTGACGACAGTTTCCCCAACGCGGAGCATTGCATCCGTACCGGGATTGTCGACGACAGGTACGGTTGGGTGTCCTCTGCGACGGTACCGTCGGCCGAGGACACGATCCTCAGCCGGTAGTAGTTGCCTGCCGTGGCTGACCCGGCGAACTGGCAGGCTGCGCCGATCATGTACAGCCCGTCTCTGGGCGGTGACCATGCGTCAGACCTGGAGTAGGTTTCCGACGCTGTGTCAACGTTGCTGTAGGTGCCTGTCGACGTGTCGTTTGTGGTGTCGCGCCACGGTTCGGCGCCGGCGGTGAGCCCGCCCCCTGCGTCGGTCTGGAACAGGTACCCGCCGACAGGTGCCGACGGTCCCGGTTGTGTGCCCCCCGCCTTAATGGTCAACATTCGCACTCGCGCCCATGTGGCGGTGGTCAACGACTGCGACCATCCCGAGTTCAACATGTCGGGGCCGGCCCACCGGCACGCTGGCGGTTCGATCAGCGCTTCCTGATTTTGGCGGGTCTGGTTCGCCCACGTCGCGCCCGGCACACCGTCAGCGGCTTGCGTGTCGAGGTCGTCATATTCGGCTGCCATCGTTCCTGCTCCTCCTCAGTACGCCCACACTGTA
>JAAETH010000128.1 GCA_024228575.1 Actinomycetes bacterium | reverse complement strand
TTCTGTGTCGTTGTGGTCACTCTGAATGCCTGAATAGGCTTTCCGATGAGTGTCCCACCCCCTCGGTAAGGTTTCGCGTACGCGAAACCAACACAAACAGCGATCGATCGGAGAACAAGATGACGGTGGTGACTCTCGAGGAGTTCGAGCCCGAGCCCACCATGGCGACCGAACACACCGACCACTGCGCCAGCACCGTGCGTGAATGGGTTCGTGTCGGTCGCGCTCTGCGTGCTCCTCGCGCTTCCGCGGAAGCGTTCAGCAAGGGCGAGCTCTCGTACTCGAAGGTGCGTGCACCCACCCGCATCGCCACCCCACGACCCGAACCGATCCCGACGGCACCATCCGCGGGTCGTTCCCGCTACCGCCACTCGCCGGGGGCAAGGTACCGGCCGCAGTCAACGCGACGATGATGCGCAGCACAGCAAAACGCCACGCCGACGCGACGTGGCCCACCGACACCCAACACAGGCAGACGCTCTGACCGACCTCGTCGAAGCCGGCACACAAGGGGGCCTTCTAGATGAGAGCCTCCGAGTGTGCAGTATCGCGAATGGGCAGTAGCGCATCGCCGACAGGCCTACTCGCCCCGACTCGATCTCATCGCCAGGTGCGTGTTCCAGTTGATCCCTGCCGACTACTGCTCCTCGACCACCTGGCACCCTCACCACACCGACCTCACCCTCAGATCCAGCCAATCACCACCAACAAGTCCAAGCCATGGTCCTAGGTGCAGGCATCGTCGTTGCCGCACGCTGACGGTGCTTCTGGGGTAGCGCAACAGTTGTGACCCTGCCAGGCCTCGATTCCTTCGCGTGTCGCCACCCCTGCAATCGCCAGGCCGGCGATCGGGTCGGCCCACCACCAGCCGGCCAAGGCGTTTGCGCCCAACCCGAGGAGTAGCACCGCAGACAATGAGGTGCAGAGCCACGTCTGTGCGCTGTCGGCGATGACAACAGCTGCGCCCATGGCCCTTCCGACACGCTGCTTCGCGATCGCCAGGATCGGCATCACCGCCAGCGATACAGCTGCCAAGGCGATGCCCACTGTCGAGGCCTGGGGCTCGGATCGCTGCGCAAGGTCAGAGATCGCCGATGCGCCGACCCAGAGCGCCAGAGCGAAGAACGAGATGGCGATGAACCGCAGGGCCAGGTGTTCGCGCGTCTCGGGAATGGTGGCGCGGAATTGCCAAAGCACGATCGATGCAGAGGAGACCTCGATGGTCGAATCGAGTCCGAATCCGATGAGAGCCGATGAATCGGCCGCAGCGCCGGCGGTGAGCGCGACCACGGCCTCCACCAGATTCCATACGACGGTGAGCCACGCAAGCGTGACTGCCCAGCGCTTGAGCCCTTCGATGGTGTTCGTGTGTTGGGTCACACCTAGCTGGGACGTCATGAGGCAGATGTTATGAGGTGAAGGGCGTGTCGGCGCCATGAGTGGAGGATCCCGATGAGCAAACCACTACGACGCTCGGTACCGGCTGTCGTTCATGAGGACCCTCCTGCGTCGCATACAGCCTTGTCTGTTTCGCCCACGATCTGCCTGCCGAACAGCGATCCCGCTGTGGCAGCCTTCCTGCTGTGCCACCCAGAGCACCGCCATATCGTTCGCCGAGCACAGATCACAGCGGCCTACCGCTACGCCGAGATCCGCGACAACACCATCTCGGCCGACCTCTTGTCGATCGATGTCGACGCCGTCTGGGCTACCACCTGGCGAGTGCAGCGAAGCTCGCCGGCCGTGTGTTCGTGCCCGACACCGAAGAGTCGTGTCTCATCAGAGCCGGAGCCGGATCGCTCGACGACTGATCTCCGCTGGGCGCACTCTAGGATCGGATCCGAAACCACGATTGGAGAACACGATGCGGGCTGTTCGGGTGCGAGAAGGCCAGGTCGAGGTGACCGAGGTTCAGCGCTGCGACGGCCCCGGTGTTCGTGTCAAGGTCAGCTCCGCCGGAATCTGCGGCTCGGACCTGCATCTCGTCGGGTCCGGTCTGGCGAGCGACACGATCACCCTCGGCCACGAAATCGCCGGGTTCACCGACGATGGCACACCGGTTGCGGTCGAACCGCTCTCTCCGTGTGGCAGGTGTGATCCCTGTTGCCGTGGCGAGTACAACCTGTGTGCCGACGGCTCGGCCATGCTCTTCGGAGTCGGCAGGGACGGCGGCATGGCCGACGCCATGTGGGTGCCCGAGCGTGCCCTTGTCCGGCTTCCCGCCGGTGTCGATCCGCGCGACGCGTCTATGGTCGAACCTCTCGCTGTGCTCGTGCATTCGTTCCGTCGTGCCCAGGTGCGCTCGGACCAGCGTGTGGCGGTCGTCGGAGGTGGAGCCATCGGCCTTTGTGCGGTCGCTGTCGCGAGAGCCCACGGATGTGAAGTGGGACTGGCTGCCCGCCACGACGCCCAGCGGGTGGCGGGAGAACGTCTGGGTGCCACCGAGATCTCCGGCGAGTACGACCTTGTGATCGAGGCTGCCGGCTCGCAGAGTGCGCTCGAGCAGGCGGTCAAGATCGCCAAGCCCTCGGCCCAGGTCGCAATCCCCGGCATCTACTGGGGCCCGGTTGCCCTGCCGGGTATGTCCATGTGTTTGAAGCAGGTCACGTTGTGCCCGACCACACTCTATGGACGTCACGCGGCCGGTCGCGATGTCGACAACGCGGCAGCATTGCTGGCGAGTTCACCCGGGTTGGCCGAGACGATCATCACCCACAGATTCCCCCTCGACGCGGCCCCAGAGGCCTTTGCCGTGGCAGCCGATCGGGCGTCGGGTGCCATCAAGGTTGTGCTCGAACCCTGAAGAAGAATGGGACCTCGATCGCCCGGTTCCATAGTGGCTCGATGGAGCCGATCCATGCCGATATCTGGGAGGCGATAGCCGACACCATCCCCGATGAACAGGCGGTCATCCAAGGAGATTGCACGGTTGCATGGGGCGAGGTCGAAAGCCGACGGGCGAGGCTGGCGGTTTCGGCGTGGTGTCGGACGTCACCAACGCCAGTGGTCCCAGCATTGGGCGTTGTGGTTATCCTCCAGTTGTACGGACATTTCTTGGAGGATCGTATGGAGCCCACGAAGCTCGTCATCGTTGGAGGCGTCGCCGGCGGTGCTTCCGCCGCGGCGCGGGCGCGTCGTCTCGACGAGACCGCCCACATCGTGTTGGTCGAACGGGGGATGCACCCGTCCTTCGCCAACTGTGGCATCCCCTACTTCATCGGGGGTGTCATCGCCGAGCGTGACGACCTCCTGGTGACGCCGGTCGAGCGGCTCCGCGGTCGCTACGGCCTCGACGTGCGCATCCAGTCCGAAGCCATCGGCGTCGACGCAGACGCACAGGTGGTGACAATTCGGGATCTGGTCAGTGGTGAGGAGTATGAAGAGTCCTACGACCGGTTGATTCTCTCCACCGGTGCGGCCCCGATTCGGCCACCCATCCCCGGGGTCGACTCCGAGCGAGTTCAGGTGGTCCGTGACCTCGCGGACGCAGACCGAATCAGGGGAATGGTCGAGGGCGGAATGAAGTCTGCGGTCGTGGTCGGTGCCGGCTTTGTTGGAATCGAGATGGCCGAGAACCTGGCTCACCGTGGGCTCGACGTGACCATCGTTGAGCTGGCCGACCAGGTGCTTCCTCCGTGGGACCGCGAGATGATGATGCCGATCGAGGCACATCTGCGGGAAAAGGGCGTAACACTGCGACTCTCGGAATCGGCCGGAGCATTCGAGACCACCGAGACCGGATCGGTAGTCGTTGCCACAAGCGGTGGTGATCGCCTCGAGACCGATCTTGTCGTCCTCAGCGTCGGCGTGCGGCCGGAGAACAAGCTGGCCATCGATGCTGGGTTGGACTTGGGGGAGCGTGGTGGCATCCAGGTCGATGACCACATGCGGACCTCGCACCCCAACATCTACGCCGTAGGTGATGTCGTAGAGGTAACCGACTATGTCACCGGTACGCCGTCGCAGGTTCCGTTGGCCGGCCCGGCCAACCGTCAAGGCCGGATAGCCGCCGATCACATCTTCGGTCGACCGTCACGCTTCCGGGGCACCCAGGGCACGGCCATTGTCGGGGTGTTCGACATGGCCGCGGCCATGACCGGCGCCAGCGAGAAGGGCCTCCAACGACTCGGGCTCGACTACGAGAAGGTCTACCTGCACCCCGGCCATCACGCCAGCTACTACTCGGGCGCAGAGACCATTCACATGAAGCTCCTGTTCGCGCCAGAGGATGGACGAATTCTCGGAGCCCAGGCCGTGGGTAGAGCCGGAGTCGACAAACGGATCGACGTCATCGCCATGGCCATCCAAGCGGGCCTCACCGTGTTCGATCTGGAGGAGGCCGAACTCTGTTACACACCCCAATTCGGCTCGGCCAAGGACGCCATCAATATGGCCGGGTTTGTGGCCGCCAACCAGATTCGGGGTGATCACCCCATCGTGCACGCGGATCGGGTCCGCGAGATGATGGCTCGAGGGGCGACCCTTCTCGACGTCCGCAGTCCAGCAGAGTTCGACCGAGGTCACATCGCCGGGGCGATCAACTGCTCGATCGACCAGCTGCGGGCTTGTGCGGTCGAGCCAGACAAACGAGCGCCGGTCATCGTCTACTGTGCTGTCGGCCAGCGCGGCTACCTCGCTACCCGCCTGCTCCGTCAGTTGGGATTCGAGGCCTACAACCTCAGCGGCGGCTTCTCCTCCTGGTCGATGCAGCCCACCGCCGACGTCACCTGACCCGGGTCATGGCTGCATCGGCCGCCGGGACGAGTTCGTTACGGTCGATCATCGGGCAGGCTCGAACCTCGTGAGGAATGGAGCCACTGATCCGAGCGGTGATACAACAACTGCATGGCGCTGACATATCCAGATGTGTGGGAAGCAATAGCTGACACGATCCCCGATGAACCTGCAGTCATCCAGGGAGACCGAACGGTCGCGTGGGGCGAGTTCGACGAGCGATCGGCGAGGCTGGCAGCAGCCTTCGACGAGGCCGGAATCGGACTCGACTCGAAGGTGGGCATGTTCCTCTACAACTGCCCCGAGTATCTCGAGACACAGTTTGCAGCGTTCAAGGTTCGGGCCACTCCGTTCAACGTCAACTACCGCTACCTCGACGACGAGCTCTGGTACCTGCTCGACAACGCCGAGTGCGAAGCGTTGGTGTTCCACTCATCGCTCGGCGATCGCATCGGTCGGATCCGTGAGCGGCTTCCGCGGCTGAAACTGTTGGTCGAGTTGCCCGACAGCGACGATCATCTCGATGGTGCCCGGCTCTACGAAGAAGTCATCGCCGCGTATGCCCCCGCCGACCGCATCGCTCGCCGCGAGGATGACATCTACATGTTGTACACGGGCGGCACCACGGGAATGCCCAAGGGTGTCATGTACGGCATGGGCTCTTTCACCCAGTTCTTCCTGAACGCGATCGCCGAGCAGGGGGGCCTTCCCCCGTTCGAATCGTCCGAGCAGGTGGCTGCAATCGTGGGGATGATGAAACAGGGTGGTCTTCTGGGCCGGGGCATGCCGTGCTGCCCACTCATGCACGGAACCGGTGTCTGGCTCGGAGCGATGGTCACCCATCTTGTGGGTGGAGCGGTGGTCCTGATGGAGTCGCGCCATCTCGATGTGGACGAGGTCTGGTCGGTGATCGAGCGCCACGGTGTCACCTCGGCCGTGATCGTCGGCGATGCCTTTGCCCGGCCGATGCTCAGGGCCCTCAACGATCGGGCCGAAACCGGCAGTGCCTACGACACGAGTTCGCTGGAACGAATCGTGTCATCGGGTGCCATGTTCAGCACCGAGGTCAAACAAGGGCTGCTCGGGCATATGCCACACGTGGCTATTCAAGACGTCCTCGGATCCACCGAGGGAGGCATGGGTCAAAACGTCGCAGTCGCCGATGCCGACACCGCCGACACCGCCAAGTTCGAGCTCACGCCCGGTGTCAAGGTGTTCGACGAGGACGACAACGAGATCGTGCCGGGGTCTGGCGACCTGGGGATGGTGGCCAGCACGAGCGCGAACGTTCCACTCGGCTACTACAAGGATGAAGAGAAGACGGCTCGTACGTTCCGCGAGATCGGTGGTGTTCGCTACACGTTCCACGGCGACATGGCCACCGTCGAAGATGACGGCTCCATCACCCTTCTCGGGCGGGGCTCCAACTCCATCAACACCGGCGGCGAGAAGGTCTTCCCCGAAGAGGTGGAGGAGGCTGTGAAGACCCACCCGGCGGTGCACGACTGCCTCGTGTTCGGCGTTCCAGACGAACGTTTCGGTGAACGGGTCGTGGGGGTGGCTTCGCTCGAGCCCGATGGCGACATCGATGCCGAGGGTCTCATCGAGCACACCAAGCAACGGCTGAGCCACTTCAAGGCGCCCCGGCAACTCGTCTTCGTCGAGACCGTTCCCAGGGCACCGAATGGCAAGGCCGACTACTCGACCGCTCGCGACATGATGGACGTCGGCTAACGCGTAGGGTCAGCCGACTCGCTCGATGAGGGTGCCGGTGCCCAAGCCACCACCGCAGCACATGGCGATGAGGCCGTAACGTCCACCGGTTCGTTGCAGCTCGTGGACTGCTTTGGTTGTGAGGAAACAGCCGGTTCCGCCGAGCGGGTGACCGAGAGCGATCGCGCCGCCGTTGGGGTTCACCTTCTCCATGTCGGCTCCGACCGTCTTGGCCCACGACAGCACGACCGAAGCGAAGGCTTCGTTGATCTCGAACACGTCGACGTCGTCGATGTTGATGCCCTCGCGCCCCAGCACCCGCTCGGTGGCGGGGATTGGCCCCTCGAGCATCAGCACCGGGTCGCAGCCGACCAATGCCGTCTGGCAGACCATGGCCATCGGAGTGCAGCCCAGCTCGGCGGCCTTGTCAGCGCTCATGAGCAACACGGCGGCGGCGCCGTCGGCGATCTGCGACGAGGAGCCTGCCGTGTGCACCCCGTCTTCACGGGCGACCGGCTTGAGCTTGGCCAGCTGTTCGAGGCTGGTGTTGCGGGGGACTTCGTCGCGGGTGAAGGTGACGGTCTCGCCCGTCTTCTCGCCATCGTCGCCGACGACCGGTGCCTCGAGCGGGATGATTTGGGTCTCGAACCGCCCCTCGGCGACAGCCCTGGCTGCCCTCTCCTGCGACAACAAGCCCAACGCGTCGGTGTCCTCTCGCGAGATGCCGTACTTGTCGGCCATGCGCTCGGAGCCCTCGAATTGGCTGGTGAATTCGTAGTGCTCGAAGTAGCTGCGCGATACGGGCTTGCCAAGCCCGGTCTTCGCTCCCGCATACGCGTCGGAACCGATCGGCAGAACGCTCATGTTCTCGACGCCACAGGCGAGAACGACGTCCTCGACACCCGAGGCGATCAGGCTGTATCCCAGGTTCACCGCATGCTGTGAAGAGCCGCACTGCGAGTCGACGGTCGAGGCCGCCACCTCTTCGGCTCCGCCGTGGCTGAGCCAGGCTGTGCGGGTGACATTCATCGCCTGGGCGCCGACCTTGTTGATACAACCCCCGATGACCTGACCGACGTCGGACGATGTGATTCCAGCCCGGTCGACGGTCTGCATCATCACCGGACCCAGGATGTCGGCCGGGTGGGCGTTGGCCAGAGAGCCGTTCCTCTTGCCGATGGGCGACCGGCCCGCTTCCACGATCACTACTTCACGCACGCTGTTTCCTCCACGATGACAACGGTTCCAGAGAACTCTGTCGGGCCGACCAATGCAAACCGGGCCGGCCCGGTAGTTGGAGCCGGGTAGCGCTGTGATCTCACCTTCCGCCGGTGCTAGGTTCGCAGCGAACGGCTTGAGAGGTGGTAATCGGGTTGGCGGATGGTCGGTGGCGAGCGGGTGAGCTGGGGCGACGATCGGTGCTCTCCTTCGCTGCGCCCGGTGTCTGGGTGTTGGCCTTGATGGCATGTTCGGTGGGGAGTGACGGCTTCCCCGAGGTTCAGCTTCAGCCAGAGTCGACGGCACCCGGAGCACCGACCACCGTCGCGCCACCACCCGTCGCTCTCGACCCTGGCGAGTGGGCCATCGCCGAGGAGATGTTCGAATCGGCCATGTCGGACGGCATCATGTCGGTGCCCGAGCTGAGGGCGCTCGCCGTCGAATCGGTCGAGTGCACGCGCCGTGCCGGGTTCGATGCCGACTTGCTGGAGTGGAGCCCGCGCGGTGCCGAGTTCTCGATCGGTGGCGGAACGATGGCGGAGGCCGACGTAGCCGACGCCGTGTTCGAGTCCTGCATGGCCCTCTACTTCTATCCCGCCCAGAGCGAGTACTCGTCGCAAGGTTGAGCTGAGGCTCGCTATCAGCCGATCTGGTCGCGCTTCACCCTGATGCCGGCGGCCTCGCGGTCCCAGGTGTCGTCGGTGACCCCGTCCGTCTTCAGTAGATGCTTCTGCACCTTCTGTGTGGGCGTCTTGGGCAGTGCATCGACCGTCCGGATGTAGCGGGGCAGCATGAAGTGCGCCATCCGTGGTTCGAGGAAGCGGAACAGGTCCTCGTTCTCGATGACGGTTCCCTCTGCGGGGGCGACGACGATCATCACCTCATCCTCACCCAGCTCGCTCGGTACGGGAATGGCGGCGACCTCGCCGATGTCTGGATGGGCCGCGACCTCGTTCTCGACCTCGAACGAGGAGATGTTCTCGCCGCGGCGTCGGATTGCATCCTTGATGCGATCGACGAAGAAGAAGTTCCCGTCCTCGTCGTAGCGGAACCCGTCGCCGGTGTGGAACCAGCCGTTGCGCCACGCCTTGGCGGTGGCCTCGGGATTCTTGTAGTAGCCGTGGTTCATCGCCCATGGCCGGTCGGTGCGCAGGATCAACTCGCCCGTCTTGCCGGGCTCGACCTCGCAGTCGTTCTCGTCGACGACACGGGCCTCGATGCCGGCGCGAACCTTCCCGCACGTTCCCGCAGCGGTCGGGTTGGGTTCGGAGACCAGCGGAGAGGAAACCTCGGTCATGTTGAAACCGGTCCAGGCGGTCAGGCCGTAGCGCTTGCAGACCGCCATGGCCTCGTCGGTCCACGGTACGACCAGAACCTTCTCCATCGGGTGGTCGTACTCGCCCTCGAGCGTGGGAAGGTTCGACAGGAACGGGATCATCGCGGCGAGGAGACAGGTGGCGGTTATCTCGTTGTCGCGAACTATCTGCCAGAACTCGTCGGTGCGGAAATGGGTGTCGAGGTAGCACGAACCGCCCCTGGCCAGAGTGAGGATCATGAAGATGGTGCCACCGACGTGGAACAGAGGAAGGTTGACGAGGATCCTGTCGTTCGCGTCGAGCATGGGGTAGGCGTCGGGTCCCATGGAGTAGCCCTGGACGTACGACGACAGCACCGCCTTCGACGGGCCGGTGGTGCCCGAGGTGAAGATGATGTACTGCGTGTCCCACGGCTCGACCGGGTCCGGCATCTCGGCGAGCCCGACCGCGGGCTCGAGGAGCGACGAGGGGTGGTGTTTCAGCCCCTCGACGTGGGCTTCGCCACCGGTGACGACGATGTCGGTGAGCGCGGCGGTCTTGATGTCGTTCAACCGCGGTGCAAGATCGGCGTGACACACGACGAGCGTCGCATCCGACAACCGGACCAGGTGTTCGAGAACACCTCCCTTGTAGGCGGTGTTCAAGGGAACGTAGACGGCCCCGAGGTAGTTCAGCCCGAACCAGGTGAGAACCGCGTCACGGCCATTGGGCTGCCAGGACAGAACGTGGTCGCCTTTCGAGACACCGAGATCTCGAAAGGCTCTCGCCGCCCGGCGGGTGTGGTCGAGCGCCTCACTCCAGGTCCACGTCTCGCCGTCGAAGAAGATGACGGCGATGTCGTCTGGTTGTTCGCGGGCCCAGCGTTCGAGCTGGTTGCCCAATACACAGTCTTGGCGGCTCGGCATTCGCGGGTCGTAGACCACGTCGGGTCCCCCTTCGATATCGACGGTGATTCCCCGTGGGCCATCATCGCACCTCCGATCGAATGGAAACCAAAGAGCCACGGAGGATCGAGTCGGTCGGCGCGATGACGGGCCTCGACTCGACGCACTGGCAACACGATGGTGGCGACGTGGGAGAGAATGGGGCCATGCGACACGTCGCCTGTCTCGCCCTGGTGGCGGCGCTCCTGTCGTGTACCGGCACCGCAGACGAGAGCTCCACCGAAACGACCGCGGCAAACACGTCGTCCAACACTCTGGCTCAGGCGTCAGTGTCACGAACGGTTCGGGTTCTGCTCGTGGGCGACGTGATGTTCGGACGCGGCCTGACCGAACCGCTGGCTCGCGATCCGGGAGTAGTGTTCGCCGGAGTACGTCACATCCTCGGCGCCGCCGACGTCGTCGGGGCCAACCTCGAGTCGCCCCTGACGGACCGTCCCCACGTTTCTGACAACAAGAACGAGCTCGAAGCCGATCCGGCTGCAGCGGTCGCTCTGGCCGACGCCGGATTTGATGTCATCTCCCTACCCAACAATCACAGCACCGACGCAGGGCCCGACGGACTGATCGACACGATCGATGCGGTCGCGGCCGCGGGCATGATGCCCGTCGGTGCCGGAGCCGACAGCAAGACAGCGGGGGAGGGGGTCGTCGTCGATGGTGATGTGAGCGTCGGCTTCCTGGCTTTTGATGCCACAGGAGTAGGAACTCCCGTATCGACGAACGCCGGCGTGGTCGCCTGGGACGAGGACTCGTCGATGGCGGCGGTGGCGGAACTGCGCGAGCGGGTCGACGTGCTGATCGTCTCGGTACACGGTGGCACGGAGTACTTGCGGTCGGCCGACCCTGGCATGCTGTCGATCGCCGGTGAACTGGCGGCGGCGGGCACCGATGTCTTCTGGGGACACGGCGCCCACGTGATCCAGCCCGTGGACGTACTGGAGGGGGACCGTCCCACCGTCGTGGCGACCTCGCTCGGCAACTTCTTGTTCGATCAGGCCAGAGGCGACCGAACCGAAGGAGCGATGCTCGAGCTGATCGTCGATGTCGACGGGGTGGTCGCCTATCGAGTCGGTGTGGCCGAACACCCGGATCACCACATCGAGTTCGTCGACTGGGTGGCACCGGCGAGTGATGCCGCCTATCTGGAGGGGTCGTGGTGGAACCTCGTCCGCCCCGTCGCTGTGACGCTCCCGGAGCCCGCCCTTCTCGGTGTGTTCCGACACGGCGACCTGGTGGCCGCAACGGTGGGCGACATCGACGGTGACGGCAAGGGTGATGTTGTCGCTTCGTTTCGGCGTCCGTTTCGTTCGACCCCGTTCATGGAGCTGCACCCGGAGCAGCGGTGGGCCGACTCGATGGGGCGAAGTGCACACCTCGGCGTCTACGAACCAGAGGGACTACGCGAGAAGTGGGTGGCCGGTTCGGTCCTCATGCCGATAGCCGGTCTCGCCGTCTGTGATGCTGCTATCGCCATCATCCACGACGACCTCGATGATCCCGACATCGTCGCAGCGGGAGCATGGGTGTGGAACGGGTTCGGGTTCGACACAGGTCCCGACATCGCGGGCACAGGTGTGCCCGGCTGCGCCGATGTCGACGGAGACGGCACGAGCGAACCGGTGGTCATCGAGCGCTCAGGGTCCGACTGAGAAACGGCTTTGGGTCCTACCGGCGCAATCTCCCAAGCCCTACGGTGAAATGAAACCCCGTATGCGGAGGTAGCGATGAGAGCCCTGTTTGCCCCTGTGGCGGTGTTGCTGTTGATCGCGGCGGGGTGCACCTCTGGCGATGAATCGGCGTCGACCACATCTAGCGGGACCCAGACCTCGGCTCCTGCGGTCACGTCGACAACCGGAGCATCCGGCGCGTCGAGCACAACGGAGTCGCCTACCACCCAGCCCTCGGTCACGGTTCCCGACGGTGCCCGGATGAATTTCGGCAGTCTCTCCCCAGTGCCGCCGCGTGACGGCCCGGCATACGAAGGGCCCGGCCTGCCCGTCGATCTGGAAGGCGTCGAGATCTCTCCGTGGGTGGCGGCATCCCTCGAGGCCAACGGTGCCCAACAGCAGCTGCTCGAGAACGGTTTCGTCGTGGTCCCCGGCACTACCCGTCACTTCCACCACATCTACGAGAGCGCCGCGTATGAGGCGTACCCGGTCTTCCTGACCACCGATACCGCCTATCACGTCTGGCACCTCGCCTTCGACAAGATCCTTCGAGAGGTCGAGCAGCAGTCGCTGCTGCCCGAGCTGGAGGACATGGTGGAGCGTCTGGTCGAGCTGGCTCGGCGACAAGAGGCCGACCTGGTTGGCACCGAGCTGGCAGAGGCCGCGAACCGTGTGACCCAGTACTACGAGGTCGCGGCCGCACTGCTCGACTTGGATGTCAGCCCGATCGGTCCCCTGGCATCGGCAGAAGTGGCGCTGGTCCTGGCAGCAGACGCGGTCGCTGTCTCGCCCACCACCGGAGGTGATGCGGGGTCGCCGTTCATCACCCGCCGGATCGACTACACGCTGTTTCGCCCACGCGGTCACTACACCAGGAGCGAGAGTCTCGAGAAGTATTTCCGAGCCATGTCGCACCTCGGCAACAACGCCTTCCTGGTCGACGAAGGGATGCTGCTCGGGATCATGGCGAGCAAGGTCTTGTTGACCGATCCGGCTGTCGTCGAGTCGTGGCGCCTCATCTACGAGCCCACCTCGTGGCTCGTCGGAGCCGCAGACGACTACACGCCGTTCGAGCTGGGAGCGGTGGTCGAACAGGTTGTTCCATCGGGCTGGTCCGACATGTCGGTGTTCGCCGATCCGTCGGTCGTCGACAGCGTCGGGCAGGCGTTGCTGTCAATGCGACCGGTGGAGATCAACCCCGAGGCTGCCTCGATGCGGATCATGGGTTCGCGTCTGGTGGTCGACTCGTTCATCCTCGACCAGTTGGTGGCCCCCAACGTGGCCGGACGGTTCGAGGCGTCGCCGCTCGATCTCGCTGCGGCGTTCGGGTCGGACTGGGCGCTCGCCACACAACAAGCAGCCGGGAACACCGACTTCGACGGCTACGACGACCAGATGGCGGCCATGCGCGAATTGATCGCCTCTCGCTCCGACGGCGACTGGGGCGCCACGGTCTACGACGCCTGGTTGTGGGCAGTGCGGCCGATGTGGTCACCACACGGCGAGCAGTATCCGCAGTTCATGCAGACCGATGCCTGGGATGCCAAGTCCCACCAGACCGGTCTCGGGTCCTACACCGAACTCAAACACGACACGATCCTCTACACAAAACAGGCGGTGGCCGAAGCCGGGTTCGAGGAACCTCCCGATCCGCCCCGTCATTGGGTCGAACCCGAGCCGGTCGTTTTCGAACGTCTGGCGGCCATCACCGAGCTGATGAACACTGGGATGCAGAGCCGCGGACTGTTGCCCGACGAGTACGTCGAACTCCTCGACGAACTCGAGTCCTTCTATTCATGGCTCGGTGGCATCGCCGGCGACGAGCTCGATGGGTTGCCGATCGGCGCGGACGACAACGATCGGCTCAGGTTCATCGGTGGCCTGCTCGAGAGCTTCTGGATCTGGACTTCCGATGCAGATCTCGACTGGGAGACCGGGCCCGACTCACACGCCGCCCTGATCGCCGACATCATGAGCAACGCCGACGCTGCTCTCGAGCTCGGCACGGGTTATGTCGACAAAATCTTCGTTCTGGTACCCGACGACGACGGCAACCTCCAGGTCGCAGCCGGAGGTGTGTATTCCTATTACGAGTTCTGGAACTCGGGGCAACGGCTCACCGACGACGAGTGGCGAGCCCAGCTCGATGCTGCGACAAATCCACAACGCCCCGATTGGCAGCAGGTGTTTCTGGCGGGTGAGCCGCCGGCGGCGCGCAACATCACCGGCCTGGAGTCGGGCCTGTTCTGCCGTGATCTCGCCGCGATGGGTCACGGGGCCTGGGTCGCGGTGCCCTACTGGCTTGCCGAGGGGGCACCAGAACGAATGGATGCCGACGGCAACGGGATCCCCTGCGAGACCGTGTTCGTTGAGGACATCGAGCACATCCTCGACGCCGCTATCGGCGAGCCAACCGGCCTGAGGTGTGCCGATCTGAACCTGCCGGACGACTACTCGGGCTACGAACGAGCGGTCGCCTACTGGATGCTCGAGGGAGCACCAGACCTGATGGATGCGGACGGCAACGGGATCCCTTGCGAAACCGCTTTCTCCGAAGCGACCGTCAAGGAGTACCTGAACGTCTTCGGGCTGTGAGGCGGCACGCGTGGGGCAACACAGACCGAGGGTAGCCAGCGAACACTCTCGACACGGCGAGGGAACTGTTCGACACAGCGGTGGACGAGGGCGGGGGCAAGGTCGAGGAGGTCGAACAAGTCGATCTGGTCGCGGCCGAGGCAGGTGACGAGCGCCCCTTTCGTTCGGTCAGGTCACTGGCCGAGGTTGAGTTCCAGGTGTGCTGCTTCGCCGCCGAATACCCGCCGCATCATCGGCTCGAAGAACTCGATTGGTTTTGTGTCGTAGTCGGGGTCGAAAGCGTTCTGGTCGTACGTGTGGCAGAAATAGACACAGTCGTCGTACCACGGGTGGTCTCGGAACCGGTCGCGTGCGTTGCGGTCGCCTCCGAGGTAGTGGTTGTAGTAGTAACCCTGGAAGATGCAATGGTGTTCGACGATCCAGCGCACCCGTTCCGACACATAGGGCCTCAGGATTGCGGCGGCCAGCTCGCCGTGGTTGTAGGGCGCCACGGTGTCGCCGATGTCGTGTAGCAGGGCAGCGACGACCATCTCTTCGTCTGCTCCGTCGTCGAAAGCGCGGGTCGCCGACTGCAGGCAATGGTCATAGCGGCTCATCTTGTACCCGCCCCAGTCGTCGCTGAGCAGTTTGAGATGGGTGATGAGACGGTCGACGAGATTGCTGTTGAACTGCGTCTCCATCTCGATGATCTTCGCGAATTCCTCCGGGGTCCCGTCTTCCATCCGGATCCACTTGGCTCGCCACATGTCTGCCCCCTGACGGTGCTGGTTCGCCGTCAGAATAGCTCCGATCTGGATTCGGCGCCGGTGGATCAGTGGTCGCGAAACAGGCGACCCAGCCCGTCGATCTGATCGTCGATGCCTGCCAGGCGGAGGCAGTGCCACAACATCGCCTGGTTGCTGGCCACGCACGGTTTGCCGATCGCCTGCTCGATCTCGTCGATGACGTCGAGTGTGCGCAGCGCTCCACAGCTGATGAACACGGCGTCGGCCTCGGGGCGGTCGAGGCCGATGGCAAAGTCGCGGATGTATTCGGGTGTGACGCGAACCATGTCGGAGTCGTTGGTGATGTTCAACCCCTCCAACGACAAGACGTCGTAGCCGTGTTCGACCATGTAGTCGTGTTCGATCTGGTTCACCTCGTCGAGGTAGGGGGTTCCGACCACGATGTGTTTCGCGTCCAACGCGTCGAGGGCTGCGAACACCCCGGAGATGAGGGTCGTAGCGATGGCGTTCGGGTTGCCCGCTCTGAGTTGTGTACAAACGGCACTCTCCCCCATGACAACACTGCCACTGGTGCAGGCGTAGCAGACGACGTCGAGACCTGCGTCTGGTGCCAGGACGGCGGTGGCCGGCCCGATCGAATCGAGCATGCCCGCGAGACCGTCTGCCGTTATCTGGTCTGGGTTGGTTGCCCTCGAGAAGTGGATACCGACACCGTCGGGTGCCCACCGCATCATGTCGCTCTCGATCGTCTGCTCGCTCGACAACAACACGAAACCGAGTTTTGCCCTGGGGAAACGACCTTCGTCGAAGGTGATGCCCGGCCTCATCGGACCGTGAGATCGAGCGACGATCGGCTGAGACGTTCGCACCCATCTTCGGTGACGACCACCGAGTGGCCGAGGTTCATGGCCAGGCCGTCGTCGAGGTTCAGCAGGATCATGTGCAGGAAGTAGACCTGGTTCGTGTCGAAGGTGAGCGGATTGCCGCTGTAGAGCATGGGCCAGTCGACCCAGATCGGTGCGTATACCGCACCCATGCCGTAGCCGCAGGCGTTCATGCGGTGGCGCCGAAACCCGGCGTCGTCGAATACGGCTGCGTGCACATCGAACACCTCGCCAAGGGTGGAGCCCGGTCGGATAGCGGCTTCGCACGCCAACAGGGCCTCTTCACAAGCGGTGTGCATGGCGATGTGTTCGGCCCCCGGGTCTCCCACCAGCAGGGTGCGCATCATGGCAGCGTGATAACGACGTTCGACACCACACCACTCGAGGGTCAGCTGGTCGTTCGTTTCGAGGGTTCGCCGCCCAGACGTGTAGCGCACCATGAGAGCGGCCGGGCCAGAGCCGATGATGATCTCGTTGCCCGCGTAGTCGCCCCCGCCCCTCAAGATGACATCCTGCATGTCGGCGAGTACGTCGGCCTCCGACACCCCGGCACCGGCGCGAGCGACCGCTGCGTCCCATGCATCGTCGGCCAGTTCGGCGGCGCGGCGGATGTAGGCCAGCTCGGCGGGGCTCTTGGTGCGTCGCAGTTCCTGCACCAGGCTCGATGCGTCGGTCCATGTGCAGAAACCTTCGAGCGCGGCGCTGAGCAGCAGCCAGTTCGAGGCCTTGAGGCCGTAGCTGTCGATCTCGATTCCGACGTGAGATCCCCGCAAACCCAGGTCGTCGAGCATCGCGACCAGGTCCTGTGCCGGGTTCATGCCCTCGACATCGGTCCAGATACGGATGTCGGAGAGGTTTGAGGTGTACCGAGCGGTTCCACGGTCGGGCATACGGGTCAGCAACGCCATCGGTCCGTCGCTGGTGAGCACCAGGCACTGGAACATCGAGAAACCGAACGTGTCGTAGCCCGTCAGCCAGTACATCGACTCCTGTTTGAACAACAGGACAGCGTCCATGCCCGCACTGGCCAACGCGGCGCTGGCCCGGGTTGCTCGTTCGGTCATCTCGTCGTCGCTGAAGTGCACTGGCATCCGCTCAGCCTGGCAGATACGGACACCTGTGGTGATCCCTCTCTGTTCTCTTCTTCGCACCATTCGCGCCGGAACTGCAAACTGTGCCAGTCTCGTTGCGAGCGAGGTGAGAGCCGTGACGAACATGACCCCCGATCCGTCCCTCGATGTCGAAGCCTGGGTCGAAGCGAACTGGGATCCCGAGGCGACCGTCGCCGATTGGTGGCAGCGACTGGCCGATGAGAAGTTGACCCACCCGATGCTCCCAGAACCCTGGGGGCTGGGCTGGTCCAGGGCCAGAACCGTGGAGCTGGTCGCCGCCATGACCGATCGCGATGCCCTCGGCCCTCCGGGTGGTCTGGGAATGATGCTCGCGGCGCCGACCCTCATCGCTCATGGTGATGACGAGCTGAAGCAGCGGCTTTTGCCGAGCATCTTCGACGGGCAGCACGGCTGGTGCCAGCTGTTCTCCGAGCCGGCGGCCGGATCCGATCTGGCCGGGCTCCAGACCCGAGCCGAACGCGACGGGGACGAGTGGGTCATCACAGGCCAGAAGGTCTGGACCTCGTTCGGGCAATGGGCCGACTACGGAATCCTCATCGCGCGCACAGATCCCGATGCCCCAAAACACCGTGGCATCTCCTACTTCGCCTTCCCCATGCGCCAGGACGGGGTCGAGGTGCGGCCGCTTCGCGAGATGACGGGCAGGGCACTGTTCAACGAGGTGTTCATCGATGAGGCACGGGTACCTCACGCCAACATCATCGGCGACATCGGCGACGGCTGGCGCGTGGCCAACACCACGTTGATGGTCGAACGAAGTGGTATCGGCGGTGCCGGCGTTGCGGCACCCAGTTCTGCCCAACCGGGCTCCGTCGCGGGCGATCTCGACCGTTCAGCTGGTTCGTTCAAACACGTGCCCCATGCCATGGGCGAAGGGACCATCGGGCGTGGCCGGGTCCGGTCGCTGATACGTATGGCAGGCGACCGGGGGAAACTCGACGACCCGACGATCCGCCAGGATTTGGCGAAACTGCACACACTGGTCGAGGTGGCGAGCCTGCACGTCGGCCGCATGAAGTCCGGCAACGCGGCGACCGGTGGTGAGGGCAATCTTGCGAAGATCCGCAACAGCGACACCGTCCGCCTCGCAAGAGAGGTCGGTTGTCGGATCCTGGGTGCAGACGCAACCATCACCGGCTCCGACTCGGCGACGGGTGGTTCGATTCAGGAGTTGGCGCTGTTCTCGCCCGCACCCGCCATCTATGGCGGCAGCGATGAGGTTCAGCGCAACGTCGTCGGCGAGCGGGCGCTGGGACTTCCCAAAGAACCCGGACCGTCGAAGGACACACCGTTCAGGGATCTCCCGCAAAACACCTGACAGCCAACCAACTCTGGTGTCCGTGTGAGTCATGTGGGCGCGGACACCTTCTGGCTCCCGCGGAAGACTTGCCAGAGCCAGCTGCCGAGTCCGCGTTCCTAGATACCCAGCAGGGACTTGGTGGTACGAACCGCGGCCGCAGCGTTGGGGGCATATCCGTCGGCACCGACATCGTCGGCGTATTGCTGATTGATCGGTGCTCCGCCGACCAGGATCTTTGTGCTGTCGCGAAGCCCGGCCTCGGTGATGGCAGCGATGGTTGTCGCGACCTCTGGCATCGTCGTGGTGAGGAAGGCACTGATACCAACGGCATCGGGCTGGTGTTCGACGATGGCCGCCACGAAGTCCGACGCCGGCACGTTGACTCCGAGATCGACGACCTTGAAGCCGCCACCCTCCAGCATGACGTTGCACAGGTTCTTGCCTATGTCGTGGATGTCGCCGGCGACGGTCCCCATCACAAATGTCCCGGCCCTGGCTGCCGATTCATCGGCGAGATGGGGACGGATGAGGTCCATCCCGGCCTGCATCGCGCGGCCGGAGACGAGCATCTCGGGAAGGAAGATCTGGCCTGACTCGAACATCGAGCCGACCTCTTCGAGAGCTGGAATCATCGAGTCGAACAACACTGTCAGCGGAGGTGTGTTCGCTTCGAGGGCAGCGCCGGTGTCGGCCGCGGCGGTTTCGGCATCGCCTCTGACGATGGCGTCGTACAACGAGTCGAGAAGGTTGTCTGTTGTCATCGATGATGTGTTTCTTGCTCTGGGTCGCCTTGTCAGTGCGACCTGTTTCTGCTTCGACCGTAGTCCTCGACAGCATCGACCATGGCAAGCACGTTCTCGGCCGGCACGTCGTCCATGATCGTGTGAACCGACGAAACCATGTACCCGCCCGCTTGTCCGAGGATGTCGATGACTCGGTGTACCTCGGCTCGAACCTCGTCGGGGGTGCCGTGGGGCAAGATGCGCTGGGTGTCGATGGCCCCGCAGAACACGATCTTGGAGCCGTACCGGTCACGAAGTTCGTCGATATTTGACATCTTTCCAGCCGATGTCTGGATCGGGTTCAAGATGTCGATGCCCATCTCCACGAAGTCGTCGATGAGGGGGAACACGTCGCCGTCGGTGTGGAAGAAGACCTTGGCATCGGTGTGAGCCCTGATGAACTCGACCCAATCGGCGTGGATCGGCTTGAGCACCCTTCGATACATGTCGGGCGACATCAGCAGGCTCTCCTGAGTGCCGAGATCGTCGCCGATCTTGATCATGTCGACGTTGGGCCCCAGCGCTGCGAGGAACGGTTCCATCAGCTGCTTGCAGACGTCCTGGAGTTTCCAGAGAAGTGCTTCGGTGAAGTCGGGGTACAACGCCATGTTCATGAGGAAGGTGTCCATGCCCTGCATGGCGAATGCCCGCTCGAGTGGGAACAGCAGCCAAGGTGTCGCCATGATCGCGTACTGGTTGTCCGCTGCCAGCTGCTCAGCTTGGGCGCAGACGTGAGCGACGCGGGTCGGGTCCGACATCTCGGGCCAGTCGTGGGCCTCGATCTCCTCGATGGTGGTGGCCCCGGCCAGCGGATGGACCATGGGGAACCACTCGTCGGGTTTCACCTCTCGGGCGCCCGAACCCCAAGAATCGATGTAGTCGCTGTGGGGTTCGCGTGTCCGGTTGCGTTCGAGCACGTTTGCCGGTTCGAGGTCGAGCACACCCCGCACATCGGAGTGCAGGCGTGACATCGTCTCCTCGTCGATTGCGGCGGTGCCCAGCTCGGGCCAGCCGTAGAGGTACTCGTCGGGAGCCTCGATGCCGAGCAGCGCCTTGAGTCGCCGGTAGGTCTGCATCTTCAGCCCGGTGGCGTTGCTGGTTCCGAGGATTATCGGCGGCCGATCGGGTGCCTCGTGTTCGAGGGCCATGAGGACGCGTTCTCGTGGTGTGATGTCCATGGTCTGACTCCGATCGTTCGGCTCAGGATTGTCCAAGTGTGTTGGTCGCGTCAGAGTAGGAAGTCCATTGGCGGTGACCTCTACTCGTTGCATCAACGCTCGTCGTCCCCCGGTGATGTCGAGATCGACGATTGTTGCTTCGGAGCCGGTACGTCGACGTCAGTCGAAGACCATCACCGAGCGGTCGACGTCGAGAAGACACTCGGCGGGACCCGACTCGGTGATCAGGATCGTTTCGGTGATCTCCAGACCCCAGTCCTGCATCCAGAGCCCAGGCATGAAGTGGAACGTCATCCCCGGCTCGAGGACGGTGGTGTCCTCTGGGCGGAGGCTGATGGTGCGCTCACCCCAATCGGGCGGATAGCTGAGCCCGATCGGATAACCACACCGAGCCCCTCCGCGGTCGATGCCGTACTTGGCAAGGACGGAGGCGAGCGCATTTGCGACATCTGCGGCGGTGTTCCCCGATCTGGCAACGTCGATACCGGCACTGAGCGCCTCGACGAGAGCCGCCTCGGCGTTGACGACTTCTGGCGGGGGAGTGCCCAGGAAGAACGACCGACACAGCGGCGCGTGGTATCGGCGGAAACACCCGGCGAGTTCGAGGAAGGTGCCGGCACCTTTTTCCATCGGAGCGTCGTTCCATGTGAGATGTGACGCTGTCGCATCGGCACCGGTGGGGAGGAGGGGGACGATCGCTGCATAGTCGCCGCCGTGTTCGGGTGTGCCGGTGATTGAAGCGTGGAGGATCTCGGCCACCAGATCGTTCTTGCGCATGCCGGGACGGATCACGTTGCCGATGTGTTCGTAGACGAGTTCGAGGATCGAGCCGGCGATCCTCATGTACTGGATCTCGTGGGCTGACTTGACCGCTCGTTGCCAGTTCACGAGCCCGGTGACATCGATGAGGTCGTCGCGACCCAGAGAGGTGCGTAGGGACTGGTCGGCCTTGGCCGAGTAGTAGTAGTTGTCCGCCTCGACTCCGATGCGAGAGTTGGACATACCCCGGCCGTTCAGCACCTCTGCAAGGTGCTGCATGGGGTGATGCTCGGGGTTCTGTACATAGTTGTCGGGGTAGGGAACGATGTGGTCCTCGTCGAGCCAGGTTGTACGCCTCGCCGCCTGGGTGTCCATGTTGCGACCCCAGTAGATGGGGTCGTCCTCGAGGCTGACGATGACTCCCTGGAATGTGTAGAACGACCATGCGTCGTATCCGGTCAGCCAGCACATGTTGGATGGGTCGGACACAAACAACACTTCGATGCCACGTTCGGCCATGGCAACCCGTGTTTTTGCGAGGCGGCTGCGGTACTCGTCGAGGCCGAACGGGAGGTTGACGTCTTGAAGCACGGTGACCTATCTACTACGACCGGGGACGTTGCCCTTGGTGGGATGGGTTGGAGTGGTGGATCGATGGGATGAGCACCCCTAAGAGCGGAGTGGCCAGAGGTTTCAGCGCGCCATTGTCGTGTCCGTCCCACCGGTGGTGTCTGTTGTGGCGCTGGTTCGAGTGGTGTGCGCTGGTGCGGTCGATGTAGGCGACGCGGGTGTTCGCCCAAGGCTCACCTGTGTGTGACCTGGACAGGGAGGTTGGTGTAGCCCTTGACGAACGAGGAGAGGGTGCGCTCGGGTTCGTCCAATACCTCGACTCTTTCGAACCGCTGCAGGATCTCTTCCCAGAGGATGCGCAGTTGCAGTTCTGCCAGGCGACTTCCCATGCAGAAGTGGATGCCGTAGCCGAACGACAGGTGGCGGTCGGCGTTGTGGCGTTCGATGTCGATGACGTCGGCGTTGTCGCCGAACACGTCTTCGTCGCGGTTGGCCGACACGTACCACATGAGCACCTGGTCGTCCTTGAGGATCTGCTTACCGCCGATCTCACAATCGCGGGTTGCGGTTCGGCGCATGTATGGCAGTGGGGTCTGCCAGCGGATGATCTCGGGCACCATCTGTGCGATGAGGTCGGGGTTGTTGATGAGCTTGTCGTATTGGTCGGGAAACTTGTTGAGACCGTAGACGCTGCCCGACATCGTGTTCCTGGTCGTGTCGTTTCCACCCACGATGAGCAACAGGAGGTTGCCAAGGTGTTTTGCTGTCGGGATATCCCTGGTGGCCTCACCGTTGGCCAGCATCGAGACCAGGTCGAAGCCGGGGTTGTCGCGGCGGTCCTTCCAGAGTCCCTCGAAGTACTCGACACACTCCATCAGCTCGGCCATGCGTTGTTCGTGGGACTCGATCATGCCGCCGGGCTCGGGGATAGCGAACACGATGTCGGACCAGCGGGTGAGCTTGCGTCGGTCTTCGAACGGGAAGTCGAACAGGGTTGCGAGCATCATCGTCGTGAGCTCGATCGATACGGTGTCGACCCAGTCGAACGTTTCGCCATCGGGAAGTGAGTCGAGAACCTGGATCGTGCGTTCGCGAATGAGCGGTTCCACGTTGCGCAGGTTGCTCGGCGCCGAGACCGCACGGACCGTCTTGCGCTGCTCGGTGTGCTGGGGCGGGTCCATGGCGATGAACGAGATCGACTGTCCGGAGCCTTCGGGCATCGGCCCGCCCACACGAAGGCCGAGGGCGATACCGTCGGCAGACGAGAAGTCCTGCCAGTTGCCGTCGACGGCCCTGACGTCTTCGTATCTGGTGACCGACCAATAACGCCCGGCTGTCTCGATCTCGTTGAAATGAACCGGGTCTTCGGCGCGCAGGCGGGCGAAGTGGTCCTGCCAGCGGTTCTCGTGGAACAGGTGAGCGTTCACCGGGTTGATGTCCTCGATCGCGAGATCGGCAGCGGCAGGAACGTTCGCGCCCTTGTCCGCCATCTCTTGTTCGGGGCTCCGAAGCTCGCTGAGTGGAACCGTTTCAGGGTTGCCTGTTGCGTCGCTCATCACTTCTCCCCCTTGTTGGACTCTGTCCAAACTAGGGCGACGAGCCCGTCGATATCAATGCGCGACCGCGCAACTATCGTTCGGCGGCCGTCATCTCTGAGGGGTCGGTATCCTCGGCGGCGAGACCCCAAAGGCTGCTGCCACGGCACCCACCCGATAACGTCACCGATCGTATGAGGTTGGTCGACGATGTCTGAGCTGTCGGAGAGTCGTGCGTCGAGAGACCGTCAGCTCGTCGTTCACCACGAGGATCCGGCCAGCCCGCTGCGCTGGCGAGTCGGCGATGTCGAGGTCGTTCGCGTCGAGGAGAGCGTGATCGAGATGTCGCCGCGATATCTCTTGCCCGACCTGTCGCAGGAATTGCTCGACTCGTGTGGCGAGTGGGTGAGCCCGTTCTTCGCCGAGGAGGGGCAGATGTTGCTGTCGATACACAGCTTCGTGGTGTTCAGCGGCGACAACACCGTGGTGGTCGATACCTGCATCGCCGAACACACCCAACGCAGGCTTCCCGGAGACTCCGGGTTCGGCGAACGGCTCGCCGCTGCGATTCCAGGTGGTCTCGACGCCGTGGACTTCGTGGTGTGCACACACATGCACTTCGACCACGTCGGTTGGAACACCGAACGAGTCGGCGGCGAATGGGTTCCGACGTTTCCCAGCGCTCGTTACCTCGTCAGTGAGGACGAGCTCTCGGGAACCCGTGCCGACGACTCCATGGAGGTCATGGAATCGAGCATCGACCCTCTTGTCGAGTGTGGGGTGCTCGATGCCGTCGACTCCGATCACCGGATTGACGACAACCTGTGTTTGGTGCCGTCGGCCGGCCACAGTCCCGGCCACGTCTGTGTGATGATCGAGTCGGCCGGTGAGCGAGCGCTGATCACGGGTGACTCGTTCCATTCACCGGTGCAGTTCGCTCTCCCAGAGATCTCGGCCTCCTACGCCGACTTCGACTCGATGGCTGCGGGAGCGACTCGACGCAGGTTGATCGACCGGTTGGTGGACTCCTCGACCCTTGTGCTCGGCAGCCACTTCGCGCCCCCTACTTCGGGACGTGTTCGTTCGGGCCCAGAGACGGCCTGGTTCGACGTGGGCTGAGGCCACAGCCCCGGAGCCTCGTTCGGTCGGCGACTACAGTTCAGTCGCGATTCCGATATGCCACCAGGGAGACAATACGTGACCGACGAACTGCTCTACACGATCGATGGGCATGTCGCCACGATCACCTTCAACCGGCCCGACAAGATGAACACCATCACAGCGCGGATGCTCGGTGCCATGTCGACATGTTTGCTAGAGGCCGATGCCGATCCGACGGTCAGGGTCATCGTCATCACCGGCAACGGACGTGCCTGGTGCGCCGGACTCGACGTTGCCGCCGCGGCATCGGGTGACGGCATCGGCGGCGACGGCGGATCGGGCGGCAACGGCGAGTTCAACCTGCGCGACGCCCCACCTGTTGTGCTCCACAAGATCGACACCCCGACCATCGCCGCGCTCAACGGTGGCGCGGCCGGCTACGGGATGGACCTGGCGCTCGGCTGCGATATCCGGATCGCAGCCAGCACCGCCAAACTCTCCGCTGCCTACACCGCTCGCGGCCTGGTCCCAGAGAGTGGCGGCACCTGGCTGTTGCCGCGGATCGTGGGCTGGTCGAAGGCCGCCGAGCTGCTCTACACGGCTCGCACACTCACGGCTGCCGATGCCGCGGATCTGGGACTGGTCAGCCAGGTTGTGGAACCCGACGATCTGCCCGCGGCAACGGCTGCGCTCGCCCAGGAGATCGCCGCCAATGCTCCGCTGGCCGTTCGTGCGTCGAAGAGGCTGATGCGTCACGCCATGAGCGAGAACCTCGAGGACCATGTGCACCGCCAGTTCCTCGCCTTGCTACAGCTGTTTCGTACGAACGATTTCCGCGAGGGCCTCATGAGCTACATCGAGAAGCGGCCCGCCGAGTTCCACGGCCGATGAGCCAAACCATCCGCAGAGGTCTATGACAGCGGCGCCCTGGTGCCGCCCTGGGATCGGTCGGGCCTGGCGGCTTCGGCTGCCACCTTGATGCCGTCGACCACGAGTTGCATGTTCGCCCTGTGCTCGCCGATTCGGCGGGCGAGGATACGCGGCTCCTTGTCGGGCAGCTGTGCGATCGCCGCGGAGAGGCCAGAGGGGCCGGGTCCGAGGATCAGTCGGTAGCGCAGACGGGTCGCCCCGGCGATTGGCTGGAGCTCGAAGCGCCAGCTGGCGCCCGGGTTGTCGGCGTCAGCGGTGACCCAACCGAACTCTCGCTCGGGCTCGTGGCGGTCGACGAAACATGGGACCTCCCACTCGCCGATCGCCTGATGGGTGTTGGAGCCGATGAACTGGGCCCCTTGAGCCGGGCCATCGTGGCCGTCGGCCCAGCGGGCGCCGGTGAATTCTGCGCTGAAGTCGGCTCCGAAGCCGATGTCGGTGACAAAGGGCCACACGGTGGCAACGGGGGCCTTGATGTCGACCTCGACCACTGTGCCGGGTCCGTCAGCGAGGCAGGGCGGGTCGCTTGGGCCGCTCTCCCACGTTCGCGCGAACCCGTCGAAGTAGGTGACCTCGCGGGCCGGCAGGCGAGGTGCGAGCTTGACGCTGGATCCTTTCATCCAGCCGAGGGGAAGCATTGCGATCGGTGTCATTCCCTCTGGGATCTCGAGCAGCTCGACCAGCTCCTCCTGGCGGGCGAGGATAGCGGTGGTCCACGCCGTGCCGAGGCCCCTGGCCCGCAGCGCCACGCAGAAGCTCCACACCGACTGGATGACCGAGTCGAACAGGCCTGGCCGCCCACTGCCGTCGTGAACACCGATGATGGTCGGAACAACTATCGCGGGCACTTCGGAGAGGTGTCTGGCGAGGTGGGCGGCAGAAGCCATCACCCTTTCCTGGGGATGCCCGCTGCCGGCGATGCGGTCGTGGGTCTCGATCATCCAGGTGCCTGCGGCCTCCATGTAGATCTCGGACATGCGGTCCTTGACCCGCTGGTCCTCCACGACGATCCAGCGTCGGCTGCCCTGGTTGCCGCCAGACGGGGCCTGTTCTGCGATGTCGATGCAGTCGAGGATGATCTCGCGATCGACCGGCCGTTCGAGGTCGAGGCGCCGGCGAACAGCTCGGGTGGTCATGAGGGCCTGGTCGACGGAGGCGACGTCGATGTCCATGTTCGGTTCCTTTGAGATGTGTTCGGGTGTAACGGTGCCGGCGTTGGGAGGGGTCGTCAGCTTCTCGGCGCCATGGCGCTCGAGTCGGCGGTCATCCTGGTTCCGGCGTGGTTGCGTGCGGCCCTGGCGAGTTCGCGGAACTCGGTTCGTTCCTCATCGGTGAACACTTCGAAATCGGTGGCGTGCAGGCGGTTGGCGTGTTCCTCGATCTTGGTTCGAGCTTCGACGATTGGCTCGCCGTCGGGGAAGGGTTGGGGCCAGCCGAACATCTCGGCGTTCCATGCCCCGGTCGGGCCACTCATGATGGCCTCGAGCGGGCTCATCTGGGCGGCCAGAACAGCGGTACAGAACCGGGAGAATCCGAGCTCGCGGAGTGTCTGGGCGAGCTGCATGGTCTGTTGGGGCCCGGGGTCGGGCAGTGGCTGGTCGCGCCAGCCGGCGAACATGGGTGCTCCGAGGGGGCTGGCCGCGTCGACAACTCGTCGGGCCAGCTCGCCGAGACGAAGGGTGCCCTCGAAGCCGTCGAGGTGGTCGACACCCCATTCCTGGCAGATCCTGGTGAAGATTGTGGCTCCCTCTGATGGGCTCATCGCGGCCCGCCCGGCGCGGGTCTGGGCTGCCAGGTAGTCGGGTTGCCAGAAGAACGCCGCCCCGACGACGTTGTCGACCGGGCAATCGCCCAACACGCCAAGCCGTCCGATCGCGTAGCCGGCGATGCCTTCTGGCATCCCAGCGGCTTTCGCCTTGGCGTTGGTGGAAGGGGCCATCAGCCAGTGCATCGCCAGCATGCCGATCGATCCACGCATGTTGCGAGCGAGAGAGAGTGAGTCCATGGATTGGACCCTACATGGGCGCTCACAGGGCCGTTTGGGTCGGCCTTCGAACCGGTCGTCGCTTTCGCTCCTCTCCGTTGCCGTGGTTCTTTGGCGCAGCCGTCGCCGTGGCTCTTTGGCGCAACACCTGCCGGGCAAGCAAGAATGACAACGTTTGCCGGGGAACCGTGGGGGTGACCCGGGCGAGGGGGCCGCAGTGGAACGAACACATCCGACGATGCCGATGGCCGACCTCGGGCCTGTGATGTATCTGACTGAGCGACCGAGTACTCGTTTCCCGGTCTACACGAGAGGAAATGTCGGCGAGGTCTACCCCGAGGCCGTCTACCCCCTGAGTTTCTCGATGGCTCGTTCGGCGGTGACCGTGGAAGAACTCGCCGCCTTGATGCTGGACACCCGGATGGTCACCAGGTCCGATGTGGCCGAAGGATTTGTGACGATGGGTGGTGTGTTCGGCGGCTACCAGTACCTCAACCTCTCGTTGCAGCGGGTTCTCGCAGTCAGGGCCCCGGGGACGAGCATCGAGGAATCGGACGCCACGTTCTTCAGCTCACACGATCTCGCCCCTCCCCATGAACCACATCCCGACGACAAGAATCTCCGAGCCTCGATCGGTGCCGTTCGTTACGTGTTGGGACTCCTTCGGGTGACCGAGGTGGAGGGTTTGGCAGAGGAGCGCGAGTTGGCGACCGCGTGGAGGGATCGAGAGTCCGAGATCCTCGAAGGCTCCGACGCCGAGCTGCTGGCGACGCTGGACGAGCTCGGTGCGATCATCTCTTCGTTGTTCATTCACCACCTCGACACCACCAACCGTGCCGGAGCAGCGCTACAACTGTTGGCCAGGATCTGCAAGGAGCAACTCGGCGACAAGGGTCTCGCGTTGACGCTCCTCGGCGGGATCGGTGAAGTCGACAGCGCTCTTCCATCCATCGCCCTCTGGAGGCTCGGGCGGATGGTGGCCGAAGACTCCGAGTTGACAACGATGTTCGACGATGGCCCCGACGGTCTCGAGGAACGTATCAGCGCATCGGTCGAGACGAACCCGGCTGCGAGCGACTTCTGTGATGCATTTGATTCGTTCTGTTTCACCCATGCAGCACGCGGCCAGAACGAGTGGGAGACCGCGTCGCAGACGTGGGGCACCGATCGAACGCAGCCGCTGACCCTGATCGATCGTATGCGTTCGGCAGGACCCGATCACGACCCAGTGGTAGCGGCGAAATCGCTCTCGGCCAAACGCGAGGCGGCGATCACCGATGCAAGAGCCCGGCTCCGTGGACCGAATCGATGGGTCTTCAACCGAGCCCTTCGGGCGGCCACCGTCTTGTCCCGTGCGCGCGAGCGCTCCAAGACCACCGTGGTCGACGTCGTCCACGTCTCGCGGTTGATCATCCGTGAGCTGGGCCGGCGAACCGCCGAGCGAGGTCGGGGTGGCACGATGTTCGACATCTGGTTTGTGGGCTATGACGAGCTGGTCGACTATGTCGCCAAACCCGACACCTTTGGTGAAGTGATCGCCGAACGCCGAGCGGCGAGAGACTTCATCGTGGAACGTGAACCGCCGTTTGCCTTTGCCGAGGAGCTGCCGCCGATCGACACCTGGCCGTTGCGGGCCTCTGCGAATGTCGCCGACGACAGCAACGAACTCGCTCGACCGGGCGACGTGCTGGCGGGTGTGCCAGGTTGTCCCGGCGTTGCCGAGGGTCGAGCCCGCATTGTTCTGGACCCGACCGATCCAGGCGACCTCGGCCCCGGCGACGTGCTCGTGGCGCCACACACCGACCCCGCCTGGACGCCGTTGTTTGTGCCGGTCGAGGCGGTTGTGGTCAACGTGGGCGGCCAGATGAGCCACGCCGTTATTGTTGCCCGGGAGCTGGGGCAGCCATGTGTTGTTGCTGTCACGGGCGCCACCGGTTGTATCGCCGATGGCGCACGGATCCGAGTCGACGGCACGGTCGGGACCATCACCATCTTGGACTAGCCGCTGAGAACCGGTCGGTCGAGGGACTCCGGGTCGTCGAGGTAGGCGGTTATCGACCTGCAGAACTCGGCGGCGGCTACCCCATCGAACACACGATGGTCCCAGGTGAGGCTGAGGGTCATGCGCTGGACCCGGATCGGGTTGTCGGTGTCGTCGAGATCGACGTCTGAACGCAGACGACCCACGCCGAGGATCGCTGCGTTCGGTGGGTTGATGATCGGTGTGAACCCGTCGACCCCGTGCATGCCAAGTGACGTGACAGAGAAGGTTCCCCCCTCGAGTTCGCTCAGCTCGAGTGATCCGCCGCGGGCGGCGACCGCGAGACGGCTGGTCTCGACGGACAACGAGGGCAGGCCGTGTTCGAGAGTGTTGTGCACGACCGGCACGATCAGGCCACCGTCGATTGCGACGGCCATGCCGACTTGAACCCCGGGCAGGAGTGCGATGCCGTCGTCGGTGACCTGTGAGTTGACCATGGGGTGATCGGCCAGTGCTCTAGCGACTGCGGCGATCACGTAGTCGGTGAGGCTCGGTGCAGGTCCGGTGGATTTGCGGGCCTCGCGGTCGGACACCACCGCCGTGAGGTCGCCGTCGACGAACATCGTGAGTTGGGCCATCTGCTGAAGTGATGTGTACATGCGGCGTGCGATGGTTCCCCTCATGCCTGCCAGCGGGACGATCTCGGTGGGCGCCTGGGTCAGATGACCGAGTGAGGTTGGCTCGGGCGCGGCCCGGCCCTTCAACAACGTCCGGATGTGAGAGGCCACCGTTTCACGCGTGGCCCTTCCCTCACGAGGATCTACGGGCACGGTGGAGATGTCGATGCCGATCAGGTCGGCCAGCGAGCGCGCCGCAGCGGTCGCAAGGGGAACCGGCCGGGGGGTGGGTGGTCTTGTGATCGGGTCCGGGGTCGGCGACGACGGTTGGGCGCCCAGCAGGTCTTCGGAGACGATGCGGCCCCCCGGTCCCGTGCCCGAAATGGTCCATAGGTCTATGTGTGCTTCGGCCGCGAGCCTGCGGGCATTTGGGGATGCGAACAGACGGGGCTCGGAGGGGACAGGCGGCTGTTCTGCGGATTGTGGCGGATCCTCGCCCTCTGCGAGGATCCAGCCGATCAGATCGCCGCAAGCGTATGTCCGACCGATCCGCCCAACCCTGAAGAGACGGCCAGAGGCAGGCGCTTCGACATCGCTGTCGGTCTTGTCTGTGGTGATCAGCAGCACCGGCGTTCCGGCCGAGATCTGCTCGCCGTCGTCGGCGCGCCACTCGGCGATGGTGCCCTCTTCCATGGTGAGCCCGAGTTTGGGCATCACGAACTCAGTGGCCATGGGAGTCCTTCCTGAGGAACAGTTGCTGCGTCGACCGGTGCGATCTCATCGATTCCTTCTGAGGTGACCGAGATACGTTTGGGCCAGCCCGTTCTCGCATCGTGGAACGTTCGGTCGCCGCCCAAAGCCTCAACAGATCCCGCCTGTTCCTTCCCCACATTGGGGTTGACGATGATTCCGACGGTCCTCACGAGCGGGCTCAGCCGCCGAGCAGCGGGCGTGCCATCACCGAGCGAACCTCTTCGACGATGCGTTCCTGCGACGGGATGTAGGCAGCCTCGAGGTCGGGGCTGAAAGGAACGGGCGAGAACGGTGCGCCGAGCCGGGCGACCGGTGCGTCGAGATAGTCGAAGGCGTTCTCCTGGATCTGGGAGGCGATCTCGCCTCCCAGGCCACCGAACCTGACCGCCTCGTGCACCACGACCGCCCGGTTGGTCCTGCGCACCGATTCGACCACTGTGCCGATGTCGAAGGGCTGGAGTGTCCTCGGGTCGATCACCTCACACTCGATGCCGTCACGGGCCAGGGTGTCTGCCGCTGCCAGGGCGTCGTTGGTCATCTTGCCCCAGGCGACGACCGTCACGTCGTTTCCAGGACGGATGACGCGAGCCTCGCCGAGCGGTGTGTAGTAGCGCTCTTCTGGGACCTCGGCCTTCATGCCCAGAAGACGTTTGTGTTTGACCATCACCGTCGGGTTGTCGTCGCGGATACACGACGCCATCAGGCCCTTCATGTCGAGCGGGTTCGATGGGTAGACGACCTTCAGGCCGGGTATGTGGCACAGAAGAGCTTCCAAGGACTGGGAGTGTTGTGCTGCGGCCGACATGCCTGCACCACCTCCCGTCGTGATCGTGAGGGGGACCGTCGCGGCTCCGCCGAACATGTACTTGATCTTGGCCGCCTGGTTGATGATCTGATCGAGGGCCACGGCCATGAAATCCATGAACATGATGTCGACGATCGGTCGCATGCCGTTCACGGCAGCCCCGAGCCCGAGCCCGACGATGGCCTGTTCGCTGATGGGAGTGTCGACGACCCGGTCGACCCCGAACTCGGTTTGGAGACCCGCGTAACTCTGGAAGACACCACCGAAGAAGCCGATGTCTTCGCCGGCGCAGATCACCGTCGGATCGTCGGCCATCTCCAGGCGGACAGCCTCGGTGAACGCCTGAACATAGGAGAGCTTGCGGCCGGGGGAATCGGTCATGGCGATACCTCCGCTGTCTGGCTCGAGATCGTGTAGACGTCGGTGAGGAGTTGATCGGTGGTTGGGGTGGGACTGTGTTCTGCGAACTCGACGGCGTCTGCGATGTTGGCGCGTTCGTGGTTCCAAACCTCGGTGATGTGTTCTCGTGTTGTCGAGCCGGCCCCCACTATCTGGTCCTCGAATGTGAAGATGGGGTCTCGCTGTTTCCAGTGTTCGACCTCTTCGTCGGTCCGATAGCGGAGGCCGAGGTTCTGGATGCCGTGGTGGTTGTAGAACCGGAACGTCTTGGCTTCTATCAGCGATGGCCCGTCGCCGCGCCTGGCCCGGTCTACGGCTTCGCTCGCCGCCTCGTACACCGCAACCACGTCCATGCCGTCGACGATGACCCCGGGCATCCCGTAGCCGGCGGCCCGATCGACGATGTCGGCGATCGCCATGGTCTTGTCCCGGGGCGTGAACTCGCCGTACTCGTTGTTCTCGCAGACGAACACCACGGGAAGCTTCAGTGCTGCCGCCATGTTGGCCGCCTCGTGGAAGGCTCCGATGTTGGTCGAACCGTCGCCGAAGAACGGAACAGACACCTGGCCCCTACCTCTGAGGCTGTTGGCCCAGGCTGCTCCGACGGCGATAGGCACACCTGCACCCACGATTCCGTTGGCTCCGAGCATTCCGACCGAGAGGTCGGAGATGTGCATCGAACCGCCCTTGCCCTTGCAATAGCCGGTCGATTTGGCCATCAGTTCGGCCATCATCGGGCGGAACTGGCCACCCTTGGCCACGAGATGACCGTGACCCCTGTGGTTCGAGGCGATCTGATCGTCGTCGTTCAGAGTGGCGCAGACCCCGGCGGCCACCGCTTCCTGGCCGACGCAAAGATGAAGAAATCCAGGCAGCTTTGCAGCTTCGGCGAGCTGGCCCGCCGCCTCCTCGAACAGGCGGATCCGCACCATCGTGTGGTGCAGGTCGAGTTGTGTGTCGGTGTTCAGCTCCATCGTCCCCCCGGGTCGTGGTCTCGAGCCGAGCATAGGTCGAGGCGTCCGACTCTCAAGAAACGGCCCGGCCGCTACCGAACCGACCCGAAGGGGTCAGTGAGCCTTCTTCCGGGTCTCGGCAATGCGTGCGAGCGTGTTCGCAGTGGTCGTGTCCGCGGGTGGTGAGGCCACGGGCCGTGTCTGCGACGTGTCCTCGTGAGAGTCCGTTCAGCAGCTGGGCGAGTTCGCCGAGTCGGCCTGTGGTCCGGACCCGGCCAGCAGCGCACCCTTGGCCACGCCCCGCAGTATCACCCGTCCTCGTCCGGGGTGTACATCACCCGACCGCGGTTGTGGGCGATCTCGTGATCGAGCACGAGAGTGCCCTCGGGTGTGCGGACCCGCCGGCGCAATCGGTTCTCCCGCCACCACTCGTCGTCCTCCCGGAAGAATCGATGGTCGACCTCTTCCACCTCGAAGCGCACCCCGGGATCGTCCGTCGACCACAGCTCGCTGACGAAGCGGCCATTGTCGATCCGGGCTCGGAGCATGACCCTCATCGGCAGCGGATTCTCGAACCGGAAGTCGGCGTAGTTGTAGACGACTGTCGCGCCGCAACCGAATGGAACCGTTCGCTCGTGATCGGGGAACAGGTCGAGGCCGTGACGATGGCGCTCGGTGATACGCATCCCGGCGCGCACCGCGACCCAGTAGAAGCTGTTCGACACCTGGCACAAGCCGCCGCCCACACCCGCCGTCGGCTCGCCGTTCCGCAGCTCAAGGCCCTCCCGAAAGCCACGGCGACGTGAGGTCCGGCCGACTGTGTGATGGTGCGAGAAGACCTGGTTCGGTTCCACGATGAGGCGATCGAGGAGCCGAGCCGCCAGACCGACGTTGTGCTCTTTGCCGAGCTGCACCTCGGTGGCGAGAGAACCCGGCACTCGCTCTAGAGGCGATGTGTGCGATGCGAGCAAGTAGTCGAACCCGGCGCCCTCCTCGTCGGAGGCACGGCGGCGAGCGATGGTCGGCCGCTCGATGATCCACCGCGGCAGACGCATCAGCCGCAAGATCTCGAGTCGCACCCGGAACGGGACAAGCATCCGAACGAGCTTCCGAATGCGTGCGTTCAACTGGTCACCTCCCCAGGCGCGGCGATAATACCGGCACTCCGCGATGAAGTGTGGGGCGGTGTGAGGTTGTCGTTTGATCTCTGAGGGTCCGCCGGCGCGATCTAGGGCCTCGCCATTGTGCAGGTACCTGAGTGTGGGTGGTGCAGGTTCGGCCCGATCAGGTGGGGTCTGCGTTCATCTCCCAGTGTTCGGGCGAACGCCACAGTGCCGACAAGGTGAGGTCGCGGATAGCGATCATCTCCTTGGGGATGCGGTCGTTGAGTCGAATGAACAACTCGTCGTGGGAGAGGATCTCCTTGTTCCAGTCGTCGCGGTCGACCGACATCGCCTGGCGGAAATCGGCTTCTGTGAAGTCCTCGAGTCCCTTCCAGTTGATGTCCTCGGCTCGGGGCATCCAACCGAGCGGGCTCTCGAGTGCGTATGCCCGACCGTGGGAGCGCTCGACGATCCACTGGAGCAC
>JAAETH010000127.1 GCA_024228575.1 Actinomycetes bacterium | reverse complement strand
GCTGAAACTCTGTGCCGTCCAGCCTGATGGGCACGTCGAACTCGGTTCGCTCACCTTCGAAGTACTCGGCCAGCTGGTCCGCTGTCTGGCGTAGAACTGGGCTATCGGGAGCATCGCGAAGAGTGTCATTGGCGATTCCGTGGCCGCTGGGCTCTTCGCCCGGGAACACGATAGCGATGAGATACCCGTCCTCGGCCAGCAGCGTTAATGGTCCGATGGGCGACGGCACCGTCAACCGATCGATCTGCCTTGTGTCGGTGCCCATACTCCGACGCTAGTTTGCTTCGACTCGGGCGAGATAGCGTGACTCCGAGCGCAGGGTTACGCAAGGGAGGTGGGGTGCGCGAGTTCCTGACACGTGATCGAGTAGGTGCTGCGTCGCTTGTGGCTGCTGCTTCGGGTTTTGCGAGCCTCGCGGCAGCGGCGACTTGGGTGATGCGCTCGGTTGAACAGCATTGGGCATCCGTCGGCTACGAACCGGTGACCTGTTCCAGTCTGAGCGAGGTGGAGGCGTATCCGCCCGTGTCGACTATCGAGGTGGCTGGCGTTGGGCTGTTCGACCATCACTCCACGCCGGTCTGGTTCATCGGCGGCATGCTTGTCGCGCTCACGCTGGTTGGAGTCTTCCTCTCCATCGGTGATGAGGTGTTCTCTGTCGACGACATGGAGCTGCACAAGCGTCCGGCAATGGTGGCACTTGGGGTCTCGATCTTGATGGTCGTCGGGGTTGCGCTCGTCAAACACGACACGGGCTGCCTGATCGATGTGGTCCACCAGGCTGTCAGGAACTAGTGGCATGGCGCGCTGTCGGACGATGTGGGTAGGACTGGCGACGGTTTGTGTTGGGGTCATCCTCCTGGCGGGCTGCAGCGGTGGTGACCCTTCTGCGGCTCCCGCCACATCGACTTCGATGAGATCAGCTGACGACCCGGTGTTGGTGCCGACGGGGGAGTGGTCGGTGACGCCAGACCAGCTTCCCGGCCGCTTCGGCGAGGGTATTCGTACGAATGCCGTGCTGGCCATTCAGGTCACGGCGTACGGGGACGGGAGGACTGCGGTCGGTGGTATCGAGGTGGGATTCGACGGATGCTCCCGGCTCGGAGGTGGAGTGGAATCGTTCTATCCCGTGAGATTCACCCTCCCGACGATCGAGGGGCTTGGAGACTGCGAAGACGAAGACGAGACGGCTCGCGTGCCCTTGGCTGCGCTGGACGGACAGCCGCTCGAGTTCGTCGATGGTGAACTTGTCGTCGAGTTGGAAGGCGTGACGGTCGGGTTCGTGAGGAGGGGGCTTGCCCGGCCCTAGGGCCGAGGGCTGGGGTGACGCTCGGATCGGCTGCTGTGGCAGAGGCAGGATTCGAACCCACGACGTACGGGCTATGGGCCCGTCGAGCTACTTGTCAGGAGTTGATGCCTTCGCAGCCGAACCACAGGATCCCGGTCAAGGCACTAGCAGGCTGCGGAAAATCGGCCGGGGCGGTGCCCTGTGGTGGTGAGTTGATGCTGTGGATGGTTCCAGGGGTCGGGTCCGAGGGTGTTGCTGGCTGGATCCGGTGGCTTTCGGGGCCACAGGGCGGGCTCGGTGGGACCGGGTGGGGCGGGTCAGGCTGGTGCGGTGTCGAGGGTGCAGATCCTGATGAGGTTGTATGTGGCTGCTTCGATTTTGAACCAGGCCCGGTTGCGTTCTTGGCCGATGTAGCGGAGCTTGCGTCCGGCGCCGACGGTCTTGATCCAGCCGAAGGGCTCTTCGACCCGTTTTCGGATCCGTTGGGACACGGCGTGTCCGGCGTGGCGAGTCGTGCGGCCATCGATCGCTGAACGCCGGTTGGTGGTGTTTTGCGCGACGTGGGGGGTGAACCCCAACTCGCGGACATCGGCCACGAAGTCTTTGGTGTCGTAGTTCTTGTCCGCCGCGACCGTGCGGCGGCGTTTGGTCTTCGGGAGCCGGGCCAACATCTCGGTCGCGCAGTCCCGCTCGGCATAACCGGTTGCCTGTGTCAACTCGGCGTCAACGATCAACGCGGTGCGGTTCTCGATCAACAGATGCCCCATGTAGGACAACTCGGCTGCCGCCGCGTTGGACTTGCGGAACAGCATCGCGTCGGGATCAGTGGTCGAGGTGTGTGTCGCATTCGACCGCTTCTGACCCTTGAAGTCGACCTCGGCGTTGCGACCTTTGAACCCGTTCCCATCCCCGTCGTCGTCACGGTGATTGTTGGGTTTGAAGCTCTTGTTCGACGCCCACGCCTGCAACAGCGTCCCGTCCACACTGAAGTGATCCGATGACACGTAACGGCGCAGCTTGGCCTGGTCCAACACCGTCGCGAAGAACACATCAGCGATGTCGTGATCCAACAGACGCTTCCGGTTCTTCGTGAACGTCGTCGGATCAAAGGCCCGCTCATCGATCGCGAGGTCCAGGAACCACTTGAACAACATGTCGTAGTTCAGCCGCTCACAAAACGCCCGCTCCGAACGCATCGAGTACATCGCCATCAACACCGTGGCCTTCAACAGCGTCTCAGGCGGCACCGACCGCCGACCCGACGAGGCGTACATCGCGTCGAACTCGCCATCCATAGCCGCCAGGACCTCGTCAACCACGACCCGGATCCGCCGGATCGGATGATCAACCGGGATCAGATCCTCGGTCGACAACGACGACAACATCGACAACTGACGCTCAGGAACACCACGCATCCCCCCATGCTCACCCATCCCAACCCCAAACGCGAGCACCAAACCCGAATTTCAGCACCCTGCTAGCCGGCGATAGAGGGCAGTTCGGGAGCGGGATATCGAGCGTGGAATAGGGGATGGTCTCGGTGGGCGAACCGGTGCTTGCCCAGGCTCGGTGGGATGGGTGGCGGATGCTGGCAGACTCGGCGTTCATGCCGGTGACGCTTCCCGCTCGTCAGGAGGCTGGGAGCTGCAGCCAAGCTGCGGTGGCTATCGCTCGCGATCAGGGATGTTCCCGACTGTAGGGCGGGCTACCAGCGGTCTGGGTCGAGGAAACGCTGAAGATTGGTCCACGACTCTTCGGTATCTTCGCAGAGAGCATGTTCCTGTCGGAACTGGCTCACATAGATGGCGATCTCGTTCAGGTCCCACGACATCCGATAGAGGTCGACGACCTCGTTCAGGATCGGTGTTCTCGTTCGCCTCGTGTACTCCACAGCGATGGCCGGGTCTTCGCTGATGAGTTCCCACAGGTCGCGCTCAGGGGGCGCGATGAGTGCCGTGTCCCAGTCAATGAGCAGACGGCCTTGCTCAGCCGCGATGGTGTTCGCCCGATGTGGCTCACCATGGGTGACCACTGTCCGCTCGGGTCGCGCAAGTACCAGTGACGCCTGGTTGTCGCAGGCCGCGAGGGCTGCGGTGACTGCCGCCGCGTGTTGGTGGAGGAGTTGTCGAGTCATGTCGCCGAAGGGCCCCGGCGCCCATGGCGTGTTGAGGCTGCCCAGGGCGGCATCGAGGTCGTCGCGGTTCGAGATCGCGAGATCATCAGCCCACGCTGACGGGACCCAGTCCTTCGGCGTGGCGTGGAGTTCGACAAGCAGACTCAGAACCTCGAGCCGGTCAGAACGGGAATCGTAGCTGCCGTAGTCAAACGTGCGTCCGGGCACCGCCGGGTATACGGCAACGACGTACCTAGCCGTGAGCGCATAGGCAACAGAGCCACGCACCGTCAACCTCGGGGCTACGACGAACCCAAGACCTCTTGCCGCCAGGTCTTTCGCCGTTGCCAGCGCGGCGATCAAACGCTCTCGCGTCTCGTCGGGCGCCTCGGATTGATAGCGTCGCTTCGCGGCCAGGTCATCAACGGTGACGAACCAGTTGGTCGACCCGCCGCGGGTCCGCCAGTGATGGCTGCCGAACCCGACAGGCGCGTAGTCAGCCCCGAAGACCTCGATGCCCCATACCTCGCTGATCGCATCGACGATTGTTGAGTCCGGAATGTCCGGCGGCCGGGTGAACATGGCGCCAGTCTGGCTGCTATCCGCTTGCCCCCATGCGGGTTTCGGTCCGCATGGCGCTCGGTGGGCACAACTCGCCCTCGGGTAACACGAGACCGCGCGCCGAGCGCCCTCCTCCCAGCGATATGGGGCAGGCGGTCAGCGGGACAATGGTGACGTTGGCTCGAAGTTCGTAGACGCGGCTCAGCAGGGGTGCTGCGGGGTAGCGGCGAAAGGGGGTGGCATCGAGGTCGCTAGGGGCGGTGGCGAATCGGCGTGCGGCGATGGTCTTGTCGATCCAGCGTTTGACGAGGACCGCAGCGGTTTCGATGTCGGCTAGGTCGGGGATGGCGGCGTCGTCGGCGGTTGCGGCCAGTGATCGCAGGTGATGTCCGTCGGGTCGGTCGTCGCCCACGAAGTTGCCGAGCACGGAGGCGTCGGGAACGATCACTGGTGGCTGCGTTCCGCCTCGAGATCGTCGACAGCTTGGCTGAGGCCGACGGCGCCGCCTTGGTGTTGTTCGATTCGTTCTATGGTCTCGTCGGGGGTGGGGTGGTGGGCCAGGTGGTGGGTTCGGTGGTGGGGTATTGCTGGAGTGAGAGTCTGGTGCGGATCGTTCGCATCGTTTGTGGCCGGATTTGGGGCAAGATTGGGTGGATGGGCCGTGGGATATCGAAAGAGGAGCTGGAGGAAGTCGCACGGCGCCTAGCGGCCACCACTTCTGGGCCCTGGGAGGCGTTCGTCGAAGGCCGCGATCACCTGGGCGGCGACGACTTCATTCGAACCGGCGGCCCCGATGGCGCATCGCCCGACATCTACGTCTCGGTGTCGAGCCGCGATGGAGTGCGACCGGCCCGAGTCGAGGACCTCGATTTCATTGCCAACGCACGACAGGACGTCGCGCTACTCCTCGAGGTGGTGTCTAGCGGCAAGGCATCGCCGGGAGTTGGTAGACCGGCAACTGACAGCGAACCAAGACTCGGTCGTGCTCACTCCAGGACGGCTCCCCGTGACGACGAGCCTATGGCGAGGGTCGCCAGGAATCGAGGGCACACGAATCGCATGTGGACGCTGGACCCCGGCAATAGCCCGCTCCTGATGGCCGCGCTTTCGCCGCATTGGCGAAGCGGCGGCGCCGACGTGGCATGGCTCGGCGAGGGCTGGCGACCACTCGTTGAGCGGTGCCACATGGAGATCGTGGAGCGATTCCCCGACTACGAACTTCTCGCCATCAAACAGAAGTGGGGTGCCTTGGAGATTCAGGCGTTTCCTCGACCCTGGTCAGCGGACACAGCGAAATTCAGCGCCGAAGAGGTTCGGACCCTGGAGAACATCATCGACAAGTATTTCGCGCTCTCCCTGTGGATCTGCGAGTTGTGTGGCAGCCGCGCCAGGCTTCGAGAGGACCGTGAGGTAGAGGTGACCCTCTGCGACGAATGTGACGAACGGTTCAGCGACGCTCCGCGGCCAGGTGACGACTAGGTCCACGGCGGGTGTCGGGGTATGGCTCTTCAAGGAACCCAAGTAGCTCTGCGCACAGCCCTCCAGAGGCACGCACCATACGACTCAACGATCGGCGTTCTCAGTCGGCAGGATGGTCACACAAGCCCCCAGCTGCTTCGTCGGCTGGGACCCGGAGCCCCTCTGCGGAGGGGCTTCTGCTATTTCCACGCTCGAGGTTGACTGATCACTCGGGTGGAAATCCAGCCCTATGCCATCGCCTGCTTGAACGCCGACCGGAGCAAAGCGTGGTAGCGGCCGACCGAAGTGGGGCACAGGCTCCGATCGGTGAGACGGTTGTAGAAGTCGTCGAGCGACTTGACCGTGACCTTGTCGAGCCTGGTCTTGCCGAGCGAACGTCGGCGGTGACGGGATCGTGCCCCGCAGACGCGCGAACTTCCCAGTCGGGCTCACGCTTGAGACGGATGCTTCCACGACCTGACCCCACGCAAACCCTGCGACAAGTAGGGGACAACGTATTGGACAGATTCGGAATTGGCGATCCTGAGAGACAGCCCACAGGGGAGAAATATGCCCTGACCTGGGCTTTCGCCAGCGCCCTCGGCTGGATTCGAACCTGCGACGCACGGTTTAGGAATCACCCGACCGGGGTCCTGCTTGGTCTGGTGGGGTCCGGAAACCCGCATATCTGTTGGGTGTTCCGTCCGACGGGTCCGAGTTGTTCTGGCCGAGTCCGGTCGAAATATGGGACAAGGCATGGGACAAATCGCCTGGCAGCGGTCGGGTGTGTCGTCCCGTCAGCAGGCTTTCGCAGGAGTCCACGATGCCGACGAGTGCGGGGTGGAGGAGAGAGCGGTGGGCGCTAGACCGATGAGACAACTGGTGGCGAGTGTGGTGGTCTTCGTCGTTGCTGTGGCTACCGGATGCACCGGTGCAGGATCCGACGATCAGCGTTCTGCAGTCAGTGAGGCGACCGACGAAGTCACTTCGTCCACGTCGTCGAGTGCTGAAGATGCTCCTGCCGCGGAAGGACCGGACACGTCTGCCGTTGGGTCCACCACTTCGGAGGACCTGGATGGCGCCCAGGACTCGGGAACGGCTGTCGCAGGGATCGCGGCTGTCGATGTGATCGAAGCGACCCGAGAATCCGGATCTGCGAGTGGCACCGCTCGCATCTGGGAGTCGGTCGCCGATCCTGTCGAAGGCCACGGAACATCAGGGCTCGAGGAGACAGCCCTCGATTTCGTCGTCGAGTACGACTTCACAAACGAGCGCGCTCGGCTCTCGTGGGTCTTCCCAGCTTTCGATGACTTCGCCGACTCCGAGCCGACCGCTGTCGAGGCGCGGCTGCTCGATGGGATCTGGTACTTCCGTGACGGGAGCTGGTTGTGTCCACTGTGTGGGTTCGACGATGGTGACGAGCCGTTGCCGAGCGACGAGTGGATTCCCTTTCCGTCGCAAGTGCCCGATCTATTCGATTTCGACGGAACCTCAGTAACGGGTCAGCTTGGTTGGCTGGGGCTCGTCGCGGATCTCGATGTTGACCTGGCGTTCGCCGAGCAGGAGGAGTACGTCGCGGAGTTGCCCGTTGATGATGTCACTCCTTTACTGGGTGAGTTCAGTCCGGAGCTTCAGGGAGACCACGTCCGGGTTGCGGTAGAGGTGGACTCAACACTTCGGCTCTTGCGACTTGCTGTCACGTTTCGGGCTGATGATCGCGATCGCCTCGTCGAGGTGAACCTTGGTGGCCATGATGATCTCGTGGCGATTGACCCGGTCGCGTCTGAGGATGTGTACGGGTGGTAGGCCGTGGCGTCAGTGCCAGGAGCGGAGCGTCTCCCGGTTCAGCCTGAAACCACCTCCCATTCGTCGGACGTCTCCAGGACGTCCAGTTGTGTCTTGACAGTGTCGGCGGTGAGAGGGAGGTGGATTCCGTCGCTGGATTGGTCGGGGAGGGCGGGCCTGGTTGGCATGGGTCGATCGGTGGGTGGCACGGTCGATGTGCTGATCGGTCCTACGTGCGAAGGGCGAACCCCGGGACCGGTTGATAGGGGCCAGTGGTGGCGGCGATTGCTGTGTCGATGGGGCCGTCTTCGCGACGGAGAAGTTGAGCATGCGGAGCCTGGTGTTGCTGCGCAGATTGACTCGCTCGGCTACTGATGTGCTCAGACTCCGAGCTGGGCGCGAGCCGGGAGCGCACGGGTCTCTCGCGTGCCCGGCCATGCTGTTGACTCAACAGGTGGCATCGTGGAGGGGTGCGATGTACGTGGGCCTGCCTTGCTGTTGGAACGGTTCTCACGTTGTTGGTCGCGATCGGCATGCTCTTCGCAAGTGGCGGCCCGGCCCTTGATGGGTCCAGGTTAATCGAGGATGGGGACCTTCTTCCACTGTCGGACGGCCTCGATCTCGAAGCCGACGATGGGGGTAGCTGTTCATCGTTGGAATGCGGCCGGCTATTCCTAGTGAGCGTGGAAGGCGATGGTCCGACTTCCGTCACCGATCTCCTTGTGGAGCATCTCGCCGCCAGCCATGGATGGGGCGAGGCTCGCGAGGATCTGCTGGCGGACGGTCGGGCTTGCCGAGATGGCTATCACCTGTGCGTCCGCGTCGAGCCCATCAACTCGTCGGAACGAATGAACCGAGTCGGGCAGCTGTACGACCTGGACATCGCGGGGGTCGGCGGTCTTCGTGACGGCCTCGTCGAAGTCAGCTTCACATCGTGCTGCGGCGACGACTTCACCCCGTGGGCCGGTTCTCTGCCCGGCAGCCGGCTTCAGCTTGTTTCCCTGCTCGCGTGTGCCTTCGTCACCACAGCGGGATGTCGGCTGGTTCGCCGCCTCCGGCCCGTGTGAGTCAGGGAGCACCTCGGGATCCGACGGCGTCGGCGATCATTCACGGAAGCACTGGGCTCGTACCGCGCTCCGTGGGGGCGATCCGATCGAGCCGTTTCTGGCCAGAGCGGTCGAGGTCATCGATGGCCCCGGGGGGCGATTCGATCGTGCTTCTCAGTGTGCCTTGCGTTCCCGGCCAGACGATCGACGAGTTGCGTGACGCTGGGCTCCTGCCCACGTAGGCGTCGGTTCGTGGTCGCTCGGCTCAGCACCGCACGACGAGCCGTGCGAGTTCGGCCTTGGGAACCCGGAGGCATCGGCCGAGTTCGATCACTGGGAGACCGCCCGCACCCTTGGTCATGCGGTCCTGACGGGAGGGCTGGTAACCCAGCGCCCGACCTATTCGCAGGTACCCGGGTGCCTATTCGACGGTGAGCAGTTCCGGGTGGTCATTGAGTCGTTGCCTCATCGGCCGCCCTCCGGAAGACTCTGTCGTCGCCAGGCACCCTCGGTGGACCGGCACGCGACGTGGGTTGCTGGCGGCGGAAGGCGCCCGAGTTGCCCGGCTACGGTCTGGGTCGTGGGAGCACCTGTCCGAGTCACACTGGACACAAGCGTGATTGACGAGTCGGAGGTCCAGCGGATCCGGCCGGCAGCCGCCGCCGGGGGCAAGCCGGTTGAACTCCATCTCGTCTCGGTCTGTACGCGAGAACGTGGGCAACATGTTGTCGATGGGGTCGTCATTGGAGATCCCGTTCCAGAGCTGTTCGTCTGGGATGAATCGCCGTGGGATTGTGCTGTCTGGGGAGATGAGAAGGATGCCGAATTGCTCGAGCATGCCCTCAGGATCATCTCGAACGGAAGCTTCCCCCCACACGGAAGACGGGACGGCCTCTCCGAGGGTCACTGGCACCAGTTGAGAGACGCGATGGTCTTCGAGGCTCACGTCCGTAGCGGAAACGAGTTCTTCGCAACGAAGGACAAGAAGGGCTTCATTTCGAACGGCAAACGTGAGGCACTTGAGCAACTGGGACGCACGAGGATTGTCGAGCCTGGTGACTTGGAGACGGAGCTGATGAAGTCGTGAAGAAGGATCGCCTCGACCCGCGGCCTCCCGCCGAGTCTCGATGGGCCTCATGGGAGGACTGTCTCATCCGTTCCCATAAGGGTTGAGCACGGCCTCGCCTAGTCCAGTCGCTCTCCTTCGAGGACGATTTCTGTTTGCTCGGCGGCTTGCACGACTGCCCCTAGTCGGCTTCCGAAGTCTGCCAGTCGTTGGTAGGTCGTGAGCAGGTGGATAGTTGACTCGTACTGGCCTTCAGAAAGGTCGAGATCCACGTCGTTGGCGAGGTGGACACGCACGTCGATCTGTCCCCGATTCCCGTGGGGCACGACCATCACACCAACGAGTTCTCTCTAGGAGTCTCGGGCGCCGATGCCTCCCGACAGCGTCGGCGGGTCGTCAGCGTCGAGGGGAACTGTGTGAGCCGGTCCGCGAATTCAACGATGGTCCGATTGGCAAACCAGGCCCGGCCCCGTGCCGGCGAACTCCTGCGAGCTGCACTTGAGGGCGAGCTGGCCGGTTCCGTCGTGATTCTCGTGCCAGCGAGCGGCCAGCCGGTCGGCGGTCGGGACCCCGGCCCGGTTGGCCCAGGCGTCGATCTCGACTCCTTCGTTTCTCCTGGCCGTCTTGAACCAGCCGGCCAAGTCGGCCCAACCCATAGTGGTGCCGCCAGCGAAACGGGCTTGAAGGTGCAGGTCCAGTGCTTCGAGGTAGCGGTCGAGCGTCGGGTTCTCCCAATCCTGCTGGGATAGACGGAGGTCGTGTCGAAGCGATCGGAGCACGTCACACATGTCCGCTGCCGTCTCGACCGGGTATTCGTCCGACAGTGGATCGGTGAATCCCTCACTCCACAGCACGGTTTCATCGCTGGACACGAACTGCCTGACCGCGTCTCGGGTGAACGGAAGGCCAGAAGCCGGAAAGCCGAGGCTGAGGAACTCGAACAACGAGTTGATGTCGTGGGGTCCCAAAGATGTCTTGTAGTCGGCGAAGTCGTCCTGCGTTTCGCGCCACGAGTCGTAGCGCTTCTTGGACAAACACATACCCGTGCTCGTATAGACAACTGTCAGCGAACCCACCGAGCCAGGCTAGGTCGAGATGCGCTCGCGCAACCGGTGTGGACGGCAACGGAGACCCCTCAGGCGGAACCTTCGTTCCGTCGCGCTTCGGTTGGCCGATCCCGGGCGGCCCAGTCGACCGCTTACCCAGTGCGCGGCCGGCTCGCAGGGCGAATTCTAGACTTCTCGCCTGTGCCCGAGTCGTCCGGTCGCAGGGCGAAGCGTTCGAAGTGTGGCGATTGGTCGCGCCAAGCGGAGTTGACGGTGGAATTCGCTGCCGGGTACGTGCGCGAGAGGCGCTCGGCCGTCGTTGTGGTTTGGCGTGCAGCCCATCTCCTCGTTGGTTGGTTCCCAGGGCGCGTGGCGTGTCCCTAGGAGACTGCTGAGCAATTCGGTGTGAAGGCTCGCGATTTGGCGGCTGGCGCGAGATGATGGTGGGCGTGCAGGGTCGTGGTGTGTCAGATCGGGAGCTTCTGGACGCGGGGGCGTTGTGTGGCCATCTGCTGGACCCAACATCGATGGAGGCGTTCTTGGCTCAACATCGCAAGGCGCTGTTCACAGATGACATGTTCGCTGATCTGTTCAGGTCTGGGCGTGGGCGCCCGTCGATCCCTGCCGATGTGATCGCCGTGGTGATGGTGTTGCAGGCCGACACAGGTCTGTCGGATCGTAAGGCGGTGGCCCGGTTGCGGTCCGATATCGGCTGGAAAGCAGCGTGTGGGCTGGCCCTCGACGATGCCGGGTTCGACTCGACGGTGCTGGTGTTATGGCGTCGGCGGCTTCGTGACAGCGCCGATCCGAAACGTATTGATCGGACCGTTCGTGGTGTGGTCGATGCGACCGGGGTGCTGGCCGGTAAGCGGTTACGGGCGCTGGACTCGACGGTGCTTGATGACGCGGTGGCCCGCCAGGACACGATCACGATGCTGGCCCAACAGATACGCCGGGTCCGTCGCATGATCCCCGAGCTGGCCAAGGTGCCGGTCCATGACGACAACCTCGATTTCAGCCGGCCGCTGTGCGACTGGACCGACGCCGCCGATGTCGATCGGGTCGTGTCCGAACTCACCGAGGACGCTTTCGTTCTGATCCTGGCCGCCGAAGAACTCGACGATCTGAGCGACGCCCAGGCTGAAGCGGTCGGCCTGTTGGGAGTGATCGTTGGCCAAGACGTAGAAGAAGTCGACGCCGCCAAGGGCCGCTGGCGGATCGCGAAACGGGTCGCCAACGACCGGATCGTCTCCACCGTCGACACCCAGTCGCGCCATACCCACAAGACATCTCATTCGTATCATGACGGCTACAAGGCCCACATCGCAGCTGAGCCCGACACCGGGATCATCACCGCGTCGACCCTCACAGCAGGTAACACTTCCGACGCGGATGCCGCTCCCGACCTGATCGCCGACGAGGGCGACGACATCGAGGTGCTTGGCGATTCCGCCTATGGCACAGGCGAGTTCCGCAAACACCTCGACGACCGCGAGATCGACTCGACGATCAAACCCCCACCTCTACGCACCGCTGTCGAGGGCGGGTTCTCGCTCGATGATTTCGCCATCGACGAACAAGCGGGCACCGTGACATGCCCCGAGCAGATCACCGTGACCATCCGCGAGACCAAGTCGGGTCGCATCGCCCGCTTTGGTGCCCATTGCCGCCAGTGCCCGGTCCAACACCTATGCACCCGAGCCAAAGCCGGGCGCACCATCAAGATCCACGAACACCACGCGCTGCTCGCCCGAGCCCGCTCCGATGCCCAAACAGACGAATTCGCCGACCTCTACCGCCAGAAACGTCCCCTCGTTGAACGATCCATCGCCTGGATCACACGTGCCAGACGAAGACTCCCATACCGAGGCCTCGAACGAAACCAACTCGCACTCACCCACCGAGTCGCAGCCGTAAACCTCAAACGCCTCATCACCCTCGGCCTCACCCACCACCCCCACCACGGCTGGACCCTCACCCCCACCTGAACCCCCACAGGCCCACCCCACCCCTCGCTTGCCCGCCACAGCAAGCCCAGCTGGGACCCAGCCACGGCCATGTACCGCGACCCACAGCCGACCACCATCCGAGCCAAGACCACACAGAGCCACCCAGAACCGATTAGATCAGCAGTCTCCTAGGGGCCAACGTCGCAAGCGTCAGCGATCACTCGCCCATTTCCGCCCTGCAGTAGGGTCTCCGCATCGTGGCACTACTGATCGCCAGTGCACCTGGCGAACTAACGCTCACCGAGTCGGCCGACGAAGTTGACCCGGCTGTCAGCGCTGTCACCCGGCCGCTCGCCAGGTTGTGCGGCCCGGTGCTGCGGGGCGCGGCGTGACGCGTCAGCCGAACATCCTGTTGATCCAGGTCGACCAGCTGGCGGCATCTTTCCTGCCCGCCTACGGCAATACGATCGCCAAGACGCCCCACCTCGACGTGCTGAGCGAACGATCGGTTGTGTTCGATTCGGCCTACACGAACTTCTCGCTGTGTGCTCCGTCGCGGTTCTCGATGATGTCTGGCCGACTGGCGTCGGAGATCGGGGCCTACGACAACGGTGCCGAGTTCCCGAGTTCGATCCCGACGTTCGCGCACTACCTGTGCGCGGCGGGCTACCACACCTCTCTCGTCGGCAAGATGCACTTTGTCGGGGCCGACCAGCTTCACGGGTTTGATGAGCGGCTCACCACCGATATCTATCCGTCCAGTTTCGCCTGGACGGGTGACTGGACTCAGGTTCGAGAGGAACACAGCAACGACAGCCGGACTTTCGAGAGGTCCGGACCGTATCTGCGCACGGCGCAGATGGACTACGACGACGAGGTCGTCCATCGGGCTCGCCGAAAACTCTACGACCTCGCTCGAGGAGACGGCATCGACGCCGACCAGCCGTGGCTGCTGACGGCATCGTTCACCCACCCGCACGATCCCTACCAATGCCGTCCAGAACACTGGGATCTCTACGCGCCCGACGAGATCGATCTCCCGGTGGTGGCGAGAATTCCAGACGCCCAGGCCGATCCGCACAGCCTGCGGCTCCTCTTCCAATATGGCCTGGCCGACATCGAGCCGACCGAGGAACAGGTCAGGCGGGTGCGGCACGGGTACTACGGCTCGATCAGCTACGTCGACGACCTGGTGGGCGAGCTGTTCTCGACGCTGACCGAGACGGGCCTTGCCGACCACACCGTGGTCGTGTTCACGACCGACCACGGCGACATGATGGGGGAGCGGGGTCTCTGGTACAAGAAGTCGTTCTTCGAGGGAGCGTCCCGGATCCCACTCATGGTGTCGTGGCCCGAACGGTTCGACGCCAAGCGTGTTGGTGACAACGTTTCGTTGGTCGACCTGCTTCCGACATTCTGCGACCTTGCCGGGCGCGCCGACCTTGTCGGCTCGGTCGATCCGCTCGACGGCAGGAGCCTGGTCACGCTGATGGAGACCGGAGCCGACAACAGACTCGACGACATCATCTACGCAGAGAACCTGGCCGAGGGCGCCACGGCTCCGATCCTGATGGTCAAACGTGGCCCTCTGAAGATGATCGTCAGCGGGTGTGATCCCGAGCAGCTCTTCGACCTCGACCTCGACCCCAACGAGCTGAACAACGTCGTGAAAGATGCAGCCTACGTCGATGTTGCTGCAGAGCTTCGAGCTCTCGTGCACACCCGGTGGAATATCGAGGCCCTGAACGAACGTGTGCGCGAAAGCCAGGCGCGTCGTCACTTCCTTCGGGCGGTAGCACACCGGTCTGGCACCCCCGACTGGAGCCATGTTCCGCCAGATCAGCCAAGCAGCTACGTGCTGCGTGACGACGAGACCTACAACGACTGGGCCTACGGTCACAATCTCGAATCTGGAGCTGGATCATGACCGCCCGTCCTCTCGGCTACCGCACACCGTCGGCACTGGCGCTCGAAGGTCTGGGTCGACCTCATCACCGACATCGACATCGCCGCGTGAGCGAGAATCCAAAGGAGGTCGCCCGATGAGCGCCGATCAGATCAAGACAGCCGATCCGCTGCTGCAGTCCTTCGAGTTAGGCCATGTCCAACTCAAGAACCGGATCTTCTCCAGCAGTCACGCGCCCGGCTACAACACCGACGGCACACCGAACGAGCGCTACGTCGCTTACCACGAAGAAAAGGCCAGGGGCGGCATCGGCCTGACCATGATCGGCGGGTCGAGCAATGTCTCGCCCGACTCTGCGTCGCTGTGGGGTCAGCTGTATTTCGGATCCGATGCCATCATCGACCCACTGTCGGCGATGGTCGAGCGGATTCACCGACACGGCTCGGCCGTCATGTGTCAGATCACCCACATGGGCCGGCGCAATGTGTCCAACGACGGCGATTGGCTGCCGACCATCGCACCTTCGCCGATCCGCGAGCCGATGCATCGTGGCTGGCCCAAGCAGATGGAGAAGTCCGATATTTGGCGGGTCGTGGCCGACTTCGCTGCTGCTGCGGTGCGTGCTCGGGCCGCAGGGCTCGACGGCATCGAGTTGTGTGCGACCAGCCACCTCATCGACCAGTTCTGGACCCCGTTGTCGAACCGGCGCGCCGACGAATACGGGGGATCGGTCGAGAACCGGCTGCGGTTCACATTTGAGGTGTTCGAGTCGATCCGCGCCGCTATCGGCTCCGACATCCTCGTGGGCATCCGAATGATCGCCGACGAGGACCAGATCGGTGGGCTCAGCGTCGACGAGAGCACCGACATCGCCCAGCGTCTCGCCTCCTCGGGGCTTCTCGACTTCATGAACATCGCCGGCTCGTCGCTCGCCACCGAAGAGGGTCTGTCAAAGGCGATCCCACCGTCGGGCACGCCGCTGATGCCGTTTGTGCCACTGGCGTCGTCGATCAAACAAGTGGTCGACATTCCGGTACTGCACGCGGCTCGTATCACCGACGTGTCCTCGGCGCGCCATGCGATATCGGAAGGACTCATCGATCTGGCGGGCATGACCAGGGCCCACATCGCCGACCCACACATCGTCGCCAAGCTGGAGCGTGGCGAAGAGGACCGAATCAGGGTCTGCGCCGGGGCGTCGCTGTGTATCAACCGGCTTCACCAGGGTCTCGATTCGTTCTGCATCCAGAACCCTGCCACCGGGCGCGAGACCTACATCCCGCAGCTCGTGTCCCGATCCTCCGAACCAGCGAAGAAGGCGGTTGTGGTCGGTGCTGGACCCGGAGGTCTCGAAGCTGCCCGCGTTCTTGCAGAGCGGGGGCACGAGGTCGTGTTGTTCGAGGCCCAGGGCCGCGTCGGCGGCCAGGTCGTACTCGCTGCCAGAGCCAGCGAACGCCAGTCCGAGCTCCTCGGCATCGTGGGGTGGCTCGAGCAGGAGCTCGCCCATGCCGGTGTCGATCTCCGGCTGAACTCACCGGTCGACACCGTCGACGTCGCCGCCGAGAACCCCGATGTCGTGGTCGTCGCTACCGGTGGGTTTCCCGACACCAGCTTCTTGTCCGCGGGCGAAGATCTCGTTCACACGACCTGGGATGTCCTCGGCGGTCACACATCTGTCAGCGGCAAGATCTTGATCTACGACGACCATGGGGGAGAGAACGCCCCGTCGGTCGCCGAGTTCCTCAGCGGGCGAGGTGTCCGCGACATCGAGCTCGTGACACCCGACCGCCTGGTCGCCCAGGATCTTGCGGCGACGACCGGTCCCCGGTATCTCGAGATGTTGTACGAACGCGGCGTGGTGATGACCCCGGATCACCACCTGGTCAGGGTCGAGCGCGATGGCGCCAGATTTGCGGCGACACTTCGCAACGTGCACACCAGAAAAGAGTGCAGCCGGACGTTCGACGCTGTGGTCGTCGAACATGGTGTGGCTCCCAACGACGAGCTCTACCGCGACCTCCGCGAGGCGTCGTCCAACATCGGCGTCGTCGACATTGATGCACTCACGAACGGGAAACCGCAATCTGTGTCGGGCGATGGGTATGCCCTCTATCGAGTGGGTGATGCTGTTGCCAGTCGAGGTATCGCTGCCGCCATCTACGACGCCCGCCGTCTCTGTCAGATGATCTGACGCTCATGACCACACTCTCGGCTGAGCGCAGGGGATCATAGAATTTCTCTAGGTTTGTACCGTTTACGTTTGTAATGAGAACGTGTGTTCGGTATGATGTTTGTATGGATTCAGTGGCTGCGACAGTTGAGGTGGGGGTGGTGGGTTCGTCTGTTCGTGTTGTGGTTGAGATGTTGTCGTCTGATGAT
>JAAETH010000126.1 GCA_024228575.1 Actinomycetes bacterium | reverse complement strand
GCGCTGGGGCTCACGCTCCTCTACGGAGCGGTCGCAGCCAGCGTCTCGCTATTTGCCTTCAGGAACCGTGACATCGTCAGTTGATATGCCCCATTTCGTGACATCGGACCATTGGCCCGCGAAGCCGGCGGATCTCGGCTCCGGTCGGCGGTCTTCCTGGCGTCTGGGCTGGTTGGGTCCAGTGTCGGGCGACTCGGCGACTTCGAGGTCCTTGGAGCGGCCGGAGCGGATTGCCAACCGGGCCAGGGCGGCGATGAGGCGGTAGAGAACTCGAGACACAGCCGATCAGCATCGTCCGCGTTTCGCCTGGTCAACCCACACGACCGAGTATTCGGACCCCACAGGCGTAGGGCGAGGATCTCGGCGTTGCGCTCGTCGCCGGAGACGATGAGCAGTCCGAGACGAGCGATCAACAGCCGAACAAGCCACGACATGAGCGAAAGCATCCGTGAGAACGTAGCGACCCAAAACCGCTTCCGACCAGGACCGATGGATTCTCGGCAGGCTCAGGCAGCGAGCAGCGAATTGCCATTGACTTCTGAAGTAGTTCAGATATTGTCGGAGTATGTCTGTTGTCGAGAGACCATTCTCAGAGTTCCTGCGCCAACCCAAGAGCGTGGTTGCCGAGTTGGTCGACCACGATGTCTTGCTTCGGCGTCGGAACGCACCTGCTTTGCGACTCAGTCAGGCTGATCGAGACGACGATCGCTCTGAGGCGTTCGAAGCACTGTCTCGGCTGTTGCGCAACCTTGCTGTACACAGCCCGTCCGCGCTCGATGGAGCTGTCGACGATGTCTTCGCGTGGGTGACGTTCCTGCCCAAGGCTGATCGCAAGTTGTTCGTCGAGGAACTCACCCGAACACTCGTTGGTGCTGCAGCGGTCGAGAACTACTCGCCGGTCGCTCAGCTGCTCCGGGAATGGTCGGCCACCGCTGAAGTTCACGCCGATCCGGCGCTTGCCCGTCGGCTTCGAGAGCCGCTAGAAGCTACTGGCGAGCCGGTCGCGGCACCGGTCGGCTGAGCACGGGATGCCGAAACGCAAGGAACGTGTTGCGCCACCTCCCGCGGCCGCTGGTTGGGATCTTCGCTACGCGAACAGCGAGTCCGTAAAGGGTTGGGAACAGGTCTGCGCGGCAGCTGGGTCGAACGCTCGGACGGCCTGGGAGAAGATCACAGCTGATCCGCGTGAGCGCACCACTCGACAGCATCCGTTGAAGGGATCGTTGGGCCAGCGAAGCATCAACGGTGTGGAGATGGAGCAGTGGCAGTACGAGGTCACCGCCGGAGGGCGACTTTGGTACTGCATCGATGACAAGGCGAAAACGGTGTGGCTGACTGGTGCTCACGTTGGCCATCCGAAGGCGACCGAGTAGATCACCTCGGCGCGCCAGGGGTGTCGCGTTGCCAATGCTTTGCCAATGGCATCCAGCACCCTGGAGCGGTAACGAGAGGTAGGGAACGGATTGGCCGGTCGCTCGATGCCGCTCAGGGACGCTGGTTGCCGTAGGACGACGCTGGATGCCGCGGTGGGGAGGTTTGTTCAAGTCCCCCCTCCGACACACTCGTTAGTACACGCGTCGGGTCCTGCGGTGACTTTCATGCGTCCGTCTTGGTGGTAGGTGACGGCGAGGTTGAGTTCGCTGTAGATGGCCTTGCGGTCTTCGGGTTCTGCGTTGGCGAGGATGTCGGCGATTCCCTTGAGTTGGCGAACGATGGTCTTGATCTCTGTCGCTGTGAGCCGGTTGCTGTCAGGGGTCTGCTGGAGTGCGAGTTCGGCGGCTCTGCGGGCGAGTCTGATTTCTTCGATCCACTCTCCGACGATGGTTGGGTCGGTGCCTGTTTCGAGGGCCTGGCGGTGCTTCGCGAGCTCGTTGTCGCACTCGGCGAGCTTGGTCCGGGCTGCGGCGATGCGGTTCTGTTCGGCGGGCTCGGGGCATGCTGCTTGTTCGAGTGCGGCGCAGGTGGCGTCTATGTGGTCGTCGTCGAAGAGTTGGGCGAGCCAGTTGTCGATGGCGGGTGTCAGTGCGTCTTCGCGGACATAGATGGTGTTGGGGTGTTGGTCCTTGCCGACTGCGTACTCCTTGGGGAACTTGCAGGGCACTGTTGCGTTGACGGATCGGGTGCCCAGCTGCGAGCGTGTTCGGGTGAATCGTCGTCGCCCTGCCGAGTCCGCTGCCTTCGCCGGGTATCGGTTTCCGCCTGAGGTGATCTTGCTGGCCGTGCGCTGGTATCTGCGCTTCGGGCTGTCGTATCGCGACGTCGAGGAACTCCTCGCCGAACGCGGTGTCGAGGTCGACCACGTCACCATCTACCGATGGGTCCAACGTTTCACGCCTCTGCTCATCGACTCCGCCAGGCCCTGCCGTCACGCGGTTGGTGATCGCTGGTTCGTGGACGAGACCTACGTCAAGGTCGCCGGTGTGTGGCGCTACGTGTACCGAGCCGTTGATCGGCACGGTCAGGTCATCGACGTGCACGTGTCGAAGCGACGCAACATCGCCGCGGCACGCAGGTTCTTCAAATCGGCACTGGCCGACCACGGGCGACCCGCTGAGGTAACCACCGATCTCGCTGCTCCCTTGCTCCGCGTCATCGACGAGCTGATCCCCGACGCGATCCACGACACCGAGCAGTACGCGAATAACCGGGTTGAGTGGGACCACGGCCGACTCAAAGCGAGGCTCCGGCCGATGCGTGGACTGCGAACAGACCGGACCGCTTCGACCGTGATTCGTGGTCACGCGTTCGTTCAGAACCTCCGTCGCGGACACTACGAACTCGGCGTCGACGCTGACCTCGAGTGTCTACGCCTCGCAGCAGCCTTCGACGAACTCGCCGATGCGATCTGACCAAGACGAGCACAAAACCACTCCGGCGCGACAGGTGATCGACCAACGCAACAGTGCCGTCGCAGTTCTTTACTAGAAGCGCCGAATAGGCCGGAGGGAATTCAATGTTGTCAAGTCGATTCGCTAGACTTCTTCTCGTGAGCCTCACTGTGGCCGGTGGCCTGCTCGCAGGGCTCGCGTCGGCGAGTCCCAACAGCACGCCTGTTCGCCAAGTCGCTTACGCCTCGTACGAAGACTTCGAAACTGTTGGCGAGCTGAGAGAAGAGGCTGACCTGGTTGTGCGGGGTACGGTGTTGGACGATGGTGTTCGCTTCATCGACTTCGGGCGTAAGGGCGAGCCCGAGGCGTTGGCAGCGAACGACGGTATCGGGATGCGCATGGTCGAGTTGGAGCTCGCAGCAAGCGCCGATGAGGGCCAACTCGCTTCTGGCCGCGCGGCATTGTCGACTCTTCATGTTGCGTTCACCGACGTGGGTCTCGACGGTCTCTCAAGCGACGCAACCCTTCGTGAGGGGGACGAGGTAGTTCTGGTATTGGAACGGATCGACGCCGCAGAGTTTGAGCTCTCAGGTGTGGACGTTTAGGTTCGTCATGCGCCCCGCGTCAATCATCGGTGTGGTCGCTCTAGTCCTTTGCGCTCAGGCGTGTACGGGCAATGCCGAGTCCCAAGCTCCGATGAGCCTCAGTGGGATCGAAGCCAAGTCTGCAGCGGTGGAGGTCGCGGTCTCCGAGTTCGACGTGGAGTTCCCTGTGCGTGCTGTCGAGATTCTCAGGGTGGGCGGTGATGTCGGAATTGGCGACATAGGTGAACTGATGGCGCCATTGCGTATCGTCCGAGAACGGCCCTCCGGGAATGAACCCTACTGGGAGTTGTTGGAGGTCCGGTATTTCGGCTCCCATTGGGAGGTCGACTTGGCTTCCGTTCATGGGGCGAACTACTTTGCTGGCACTCTATTCGTCGTCGTCGATGGAGTTGGTGCACGGCTCGTTGATCCGTTCTCGGTCGGCGGCACACCTACGACGTCCATTAGCTAGATTCCGGTGACTTTCTCGGGCTGTCCAGGCTGTGCCTGTAGTGGTGTGTTTGTTTAGCCTGAGGCTGCCTGAGCCTGCCGGATTCTCGTCGGGCTGTTTGGTGGTCTGGGAGGACGGTTGGTCTGGATGCGGATGCGCTGGCGGCTCGTGTTGGGTGTGGTGCCCGGAAAGTCCGTCGCTGCTGGTCAGGCGGCATTTTGGTATTCGTGTATGAGGCCATCGCATCGGCTGGTTCGCGGCACGGTGACGGTCGCTGGAGGCGTGTCTGGCGGTTCGTCGATGGGTGTAGGTGGTCGTTGGCCGAGCGACTGGTGGGGCCGGTGCTGGTTGTGGTGGGCGATGTAGTCGCGCACGAGCCGGGTGAGCTGTTTGTGGTTCCAGATGATGGTGCGGGGCAACCCGTCGGGTTGCTTGAGGAGTTCGCGGCGGATCGATCCGATCCATCGTTCGGCGAAGGTGTTCGCGACGGGAACCCGCACTGGTGTTTTGAGGATTTTGAAGCCCTCGGTTCTGAAGATCTCGTCGAAGGTTTCGATGAACTGGCTTCCGCGATCGCGGACCAACGCTCGTGCGTTTTTGAGGCGGTCAGCGTGGGCGATGAACAGGTTGCGGGCGGCTTGTGTTGTCCACGCGCCGGTCGGGTTTGCGGTGACACCGGCGAAGAAGACTTCGCGGGTGGTCACTTTGATGAAGAACAGGACGTAGTAGCGGCGCAAGGTGGCGGTGTCGACGGTGAAGAAGTCGCACGCGACCGCGGCTTGGGAGTGCAGGAACTCGGTCCATGTAACATCGGATCGGTTGGGGGACGGGTCGATGTTGTTGTCGGTGAGGATCTGCCAGACCGTGCCCTTGCCGATCGTGTGGCCGAGTCGGGCAAGTTCGCCCTGAATCCGTCGATGTCCCCACGTAGGGTTCTCGGTGGCGAGTCGTACGATCAGCTGGCGCAACTCCGGTGAGGTTGGTGGCCTGCCTTGTCGTCGTTCTGGTGGTTGTGTCCAGTGGCGGGCGAGCCGCCGACGGTGCCAGCGCAGCAGCGTTTCGGGTGTGACGATCCAGCCCTGGCGAAGCGTTTTGGGAACAGCTGCGGCGATCGCGCCGAGCAGGGTCCGATCGTCGTCGTTGAGGGTTGGGAGGCCGATTTGGCGGCGCAGCACCGCGTTCTCATGGCGCAAGACGATGATCTGAAGGTCCCTCCAGCGTCCAGAGCGCACAGCGAGGCGCGCGAGCTGAGCGAGGAATCGGTACAGAATGCAGGACACGAGGATCCAGGATGGTGGCCGTTTGGCCTGGTCAGGCCACACGCGCGACTTTCCGGGCACTACAGGCGTCGGTGCCAGCCGATCACAGTCTCGGGCTTGACGATCAACATGACCTTGGCGAGGCGTCGGCGATCGAAGGCCTTGGCGAGTACAGCACGATCGGCCGGTGTGAACTTGGGACGGCTGATCTGGCGTTGCAGCACGCGGATCTGGTGTCGCAGAGCGAGGATCTCGGCGACACGGCCGTCGCCCGAGACCAACAGCAGGCCAACACGTTCGAACGCAAGCCGGATCAGCCAAGCGATCAGTTCCCTCAGCTGCTGTTTCACCCGCCGAAGGGTAGAACCCGAAAACCGGCTCCCACCTACTGCGACGTATTCCCGGCACCCTCACCCGCCGACACCATTTCTTGACCCCCGGTGCCACTGAGAGTTGGGCGCGGCGGTTTTCGTGGTCGTAGAGGACCTCAAGCTTGGCGGCCTCGTAGCCTCGGCGCCGGTCTTCGGGGCCGACCCGCTCACCCGGCAGCGAGCCCTGACAGCCCCGATGTCATCGCTGGCGGTAGATGTTTGATCGGTGGTCGATTCGGTGGACTACGACGGCGTTGTTGTGTTCGATGATTTCGTAGACGATTCGGTATGCGCCTCGTCGGGCTGAACGTAGT